>CAZBQK010000029.1:0-27783 GCA_964493975.1 uncultured Dehalococcoidales bacterium
CAGTACATTAAAATGAAGGGTTCAGAGGTTTATCGATTCGCGGTTCAGGTGATGGTCCAAGCCACTCAACAGGCGCTAGCGAGCGCGCAGCTTACCATCGACGACATTGACCTATTTATTCCCCACCAGGCGAACATGCGGATCATCCAATCGGCGACGAAGTCACTAAAGCTCCCTTCTGAAAAGGTCTTTACCAACGTCCAGAAGTACGGAAATACCTCGGCAGCGTCTATTCCGATTGCGTTATGTGAAGCGATTGAATCCGGACGAATTCGCCACGGGTCGAATATTGTTTTCGTCGGCTTCGGCGCGGGCCTTAGCTGGGGAGCGGCTGTCGTCAATTGGGGGGTTAGCACGGCACCGGTCCCGGATAACTGGTGGAAGAACATGGTGCGGAGCGTCCAGAGCCAGGAGGCCGTCGTTCGATCCTTCGCATTGCGCACGCAGAGACGGATCGAGGTGGCTGGAATCGGGGCGATCCGCCGCTTCAGCAGCAATGGTGAAGCGTGATACCGACCGTGCTGGAGGGTAGATCGTGACACACGTAACTCCGGTGGTGCTGGTAACCGGAGCTTCCCGCGGAATCGGTCGGGCAATTGCCCTACGATTTGGACGCACCGGCGCACGCGTTGGGATCAACTACCGCGCAAGCTCCTCGGCTGCCGAGGCAACCGCCGCGGACGTCGTCGCAGCCGGGGGTGAAGCCCTTCTCCTTCCCGGTGATGCGAGCGATGCCCTCGCGGTGGCGGCTATCTTCGACACGCTACTCAAGTCGTGGGGACGCATTGACGTGCTGGTCAATAACGCCGGCATCGTTCGCGACACCCTACTTCTTCGGATGAGTGATGACGACTGGGACGCCGTCCTCGACACCAATCTCCGGAGCGCCTTCCTCTGCACGCGAACGGCGATGCGCCACATGCTCCGACAACGCAGTGGACGAATCATTAATGTCGCGTCCATCTCTGGCATCAGGGGGAACGCTGGTCAGGCAAACTACTCCGCGAGCAAAGCCGGATTGATCGGCTTTACCAAGTCCGTGGCCCGGGAAGTTGCCAGTCGAGGAATCACCGTGAACGCGGTTGCACCCGGGCTCATCGAGACCGACATCACGACGTCGATGTCGCAAAAGGCGAAGGAAGCGCTCATCGAACAGATTCCGCTGGGACGCATGGGAACGCCCGAGGACGTCGCGGCGGCGGTTGAATTCTTGGCTTCGGCTCAAGCTGGTTACATCACCGGACAGGCTATCGTGCTTGACGGTGGGCTTGCAATGTGAGGGAGAACGTGGGAACAACGTTGGCGGGAGGCGAGCATTCGAATATTGCGTTCGTCTTCCCAGGACAGGGATCTCAATTCGTCGGAATGGGTAAGAGTTTGGTCGAAGTGTCGGCGGCCGCTCGGGCTATTTTCGAGCAGGCCGACGCGACGCTTGGCTTTTCTCTGAGTAACCTGTGTTTCAACGGACCGGAAGAAGAGCTCCGCGACACGGTGAACGCCCAACCCGCCATTTTGACCGCGAGCGTTGCAAGTCTCGCCGCGCTTCGTGAGCAGCTCGCCGCCGTTGCCGCTCACGTCCGGCCACGGTTCGTGGCCGGTCACAGTCTGGGAGAGTACAGCGCCCTGGTCGCCGCGGACGTTCTGGACTTTCCGACGGCGCTCAAACTCGTTCGCGAACGCGGTCGACTGATGAAGGAATCCGGAGATCGGACGCCGGGGGGCATGGCCGCGGTCATCGGACTCGATGCTGGCATCCTGGAAGATCTATGTCGTCAGGCAAATGAAAAGGGCATTGTCTGTCCAGCAAACTATAATACTCCAACCCAAACCGTTATCTCCGGCGAACTGAGCGGGCTCACTGCCGCGATCGAGCTGGCTATTGCGAACGGGGCGCACAAAGTCGTGCGGCTCGCGGTAAGCATCGCCGCTCACTCGCCCATCATGCAGCGCGCAGCCGAACAATTTACCGAGGTTATGAGCCTGCTCCGCCTCCAGGACGCCCACATCCCGGTGGTTAGCGACATTTCGGCTCGGGTCATGACCTCGGCCGACGACATTCGTACAGAATTGTCTCGCCAGCTGTACTCTTCCGTTCGCTGGCCGGACACGGTACGAGAGATGATTGCCGGTGGCGCGACAACCTTCGTCGAAGTCGGGCCGGGCGAAGTGCTTAGCACATTGATCAAACGGATCGATCGCAAAGCACAAACGCTCAGTATCGGCGATGCGGCGTCGCTTCGAACGAGCGTCCAAGAGTTCCTTAAACGTCCGGCCGTGGGCTAAGACTGGCCAAGACGCACACGTTTGACGGCTTGATTCGTTACCTCCCTCTGTTCAGGTCTGGGCACCCGTCCTGGGTGCCCCTCCACCTCCGGTTCGGACAATCAGTAAGACATCCGAGCAACTCTTCCGACTAATCTTCCGATTACTTCGCGCCTGAGCCCGTGCCCACCCCCTGGCACAAATCTTGCCCTAATGTGGCTCGTCTGAGGCGGTGGCTGCAAGTCGCATCGTCGATCAATCCGCTTCGCTCATTTCGCGGCACGGATTGTGCTCGTTTGCGGATACGTCGTGGGCGGAAAGGCGCGCTTCGCGTTTTCGAAGGCGCGACGACGCCGGGGATTCCTCGGCGCACGACGACGGCAATCACCGGTTGTGGGACGGCGACCACAGTTGACGAATGTCCGCACCGGAAAAGAGAGCGTACATTTGGAGGATGGTGACGCGTGGCGAAAACGGATTATGAGCGCATGACCGACCAGTTCCGAGGGCAACTCGAAGAGTTGTGGAACAAGCGCAAAGTAGATCAACTACGCGGTCAAATTGACGACCTTCGACGCAACATCGATGACCTGGTCAAGAGCTACAACCGGGTTTTGACCACGGGAGCAGACCTGCTCGGAGAGACTCAGCAGAAGCTTGCGCGCCAGGCGCGCGAAAGCATGGTGGAGGTCACCGAGCAGGTCGGAGAACGGGGCTTCTCGTGGTGGATCCCAGTGGCCGTTATTGGCGCAATTGGTGCAGCTGTCTGGATCTATAACCAGGTGACGGCCTCCACGACTAGGGAAGGGCAGCGTCAGTCGTTTACTAATTTTCCGGCTGGATCACCGCCGCCGATGTCGTCACCCGAAATGCCATTTCCAGAACAGCGGTGAGGATGACGAACCGGCGACCCGAGATACCAATGTCCCAGGAGGACAAGATGTCGCTACGCACGCAGGATGTCTCAGTCACGGATAGCGTGGTCGAGGCGGTTCCCGAAACCGAGGGAGTTGGCCTCGAGAAGACCGCGGTTGAAGAAGCGATGCGACTCATTCAGCGTCACATCGACAAAGAGGCGCGAAACCGCTGGGTCGAACACCTCGAGGTTCGCGACCTTTGCCCCCGGCAAAAGGCCGATCTGGTCGCCGACCTGGCGCGACTGTTCTAGACTCGCTTCGGATACCGAGCCACGACACTAGGGGGAGGGTTGAATGCCCCTCCCCCTAGTGTCGTCGCGCTGATGAGAGAGCGTGGCCAAACGCGCTAGATCTGAGTTATGACTGGCAGGATCATTGGCCGCAGTCGGGTTTGCTGGTAAATGACCTGACCCATGACGTCCTTGATTTTCGATGCGAGAAACGCGTATTCTACCTCACCGGCTTGCCGACGAACGAGGGCCCGGCGGAGCCGGTCAGCGGCTCGATCGAGAACCGTGCTCCCCGTGGGCGCGATAAATCCCCGAACGGTAATGTCCGGCCCGCTGAGCAAACTCCCGTTTTCGCGATCGACCGCGACGGCGGCAATCACCAATCCATCCTCTGCCAGGTGCTTGCGGTCCCGCAAAACCACCTGAGTAACACCACCAACGGTCAGGCCGTCGACCAGAACCCCGCCAGATGGAACTCCCGACTTGATTCGGAATGTCTCCTGCGAGAGCTCGACTAAGTCGCCAACCTCGATAAATAGGACCCGCTCGGGAGCGAAGCCCGCGCCGATCGCCATGTCCCGATAGTGAACCATCTGCCGGAACTCACCATGGGCGGGAATCGCGTAGCGCGGGCGAATAAGCTCTAAAAGCGCTCGCAATTCATCTCGGCTCGCGTGTCCCGACACGTGAATATTCGGCACGATCGGGGGATAGAGGACTCGCGCGCCCGTCCGCATCAGATTATCGATCGTGCGCGAAACAGTTTCTTCATTGCCAGGTATCGGCGTGGCCGAGATCACGACCGTGTCACCGGGAATGATCCGCACGACCGGGTGCTCCCCCATCGAGATCCGGCTCAGGACCGACGTTGGCTCGCCCTGGCTTCCGGTCGTCAGAATCATGGCCTCGGATGCCGGCAGCGATTTCAGCTGATCGATCGGAATCACCACCCCAGGTGGAAGGGGTAGGTAGCCAAGATCTGCCGCGACGGTAAGATTCTCTTCCATGCTCCGTCCAACGATCGAGACCTTGCGTCCATGACGATGGGCGATCTCGATCGCCTGATGCAGCCGGATAATGTTCGACGCAAAAGTCGTCAGGATGACCCGACCCGGTGCGTCTCGGACAATCTCGACCAGAGCTTCCGCGACGACCCGTTCCGACGGCGTCACCCCGGGACGGTCCACCCGGACGCAGTCGGATAGCAGCGCCAGTACTCCCTCGTCGCCGACCGCCCGCAAACGATTCAAGTCCGGTGGTTGTCCCTCGACCGGCGTCTGATCGAATTTGAAGTCGCCCGAGTGAAAAATCGTTCCGCCTGCAGTTCGAATCACGATCGACGAGCTGTCGGGCACGCTGTGACTAATTGGTATGAACTCGACGTTGAACCGTCCCAACGCGATCCGCTCGAAGGGGGCGACTGGCACCAACTCTGCCAGATGCCAAACGCCGTGCTCGCGGAGTTTGGGCTCGATCATTCCGATCGAAAGCGGCAAGCTGTAGATCCGCACCGGCCGCCCAATCTGCTTCAAAAGGTACGGTATCGCCCCAACGTGGTCCTCGTGGGCGTGGGTAATTAAGATGGCTTTGAGCCGATCCACGTGCTCGAGGAGATACGTAAAGTCGGGGATGACGAGGTCAACCCCGTGGAGCTCCTCCGGTGGGAACATCACCCCGGCGTCGACGAGCAAGTAGTCTCCGGAGTACCCGATGAGCAAGGAGTTCTTGCCGACCTCTCCGAATCCACCGAGAGGCACAATCTGAACCGATGGCTTGGCTGAAGCGGTCCTGGCCATCTGTATCTCACAAACGCACCAGATTTCCTAGGCCACGTGCAAATGGTGTACCGTCGTCTGGGGTCGGGCACGTCTCTTGCGCCTTTCGACCGGTGAGAGTTGAACGGTATGTCAAACTCAAAATCGCAAAGGTCGAAAGACGCCGAGCGGTGGGGTCGCTATGCGACAACCGGCGATCTCAACCGCGATGCAGCCGGCGTTCTCGACCGAATTGCTACCCTCCTAGCCATCGAGGGGGAAAGCCCGTTCCGCGTTCGGGCGTACCGCGACGCGGCGTCGCAGATACGCGGAATGAGCGAGAATCTTGCCGACCTCTGGCGGGAGCGACGGCTAACGTCAATCCCTGGCGTCGGCCCGTCGATCGCGGGCAAACTTGACGAATGGCTACGACTCGGCCGCAGCGAGTACCTCGAAAATCTCGAACGCTCCTTTCCAGCCGGTGTCGAGCGCCTGCTAGACGTGCCGGGCATTGGTCCGGTTCGAGCCCGCCACCTGTTTGAACACCTCGGTATCAGCTCGCCGACCGAGCTCGCAGCAGCCGCGCGTGCCCACCGCTTGCGCTCGTTGCGAGGCTTTGGACCACGACTAGAGGAAAGCATCGCCGTCGAATCTCAGCGCTGGGCCCAACGTGAGCGACGGCTGCTTCTCGGGACGGCCTGGCCGATCGCGAACGCGATCGTCGACGAGCTCCGCCGAGATCCAGCAGTACGCCAGGCGTCCGTCGCCGGGTCGCTTCGGCGGATGCGCGAGACCATCGGCGACATCGACCTTCTTGCATCCGCGGACGTGCCCTCGGATGCAACGGCGGCGTTCACTCGCCTACCTCAGGTTCGCGAAATCCTCGCGGTTGGACCGACGAAGTCCACGGTGCTCGTCGCGAACGACCTCCAGATTGACCTGCGCGTCGTAACGTCCGACTCCTGGGGCGCCGCGCTGCAACACTTCACCGGTTCGAAGCAGCACAACATTGCTCTTCGAGATCGGGCGATCGCTCGGGGACTACGCCTCAACGAATACGGGGTGTTTGAGGACCGCTCCGGACGACGACTGGGCGGCGAGACCGAGGAGGACATCTACCGAGCCGTCAACCTGGATTGGATACCGCCCGAGATTCGCGAGGATCGGGGCGAGATCCAAGCGGCGGAGCGGCACCTCCTTCCGATCCTGATCGAGCGGTCGGATCTCAATGGTGACCTCCACGTCCACTCGAATTGGAGTGATGGTTCGGCCCCAATCGACACCATGGTCCGGGCGGCCCGGGACGCGGGCCTTGACTACGTGGCCATCACCGACCACTCACCAGGGCTCACGGTGGCCCACGGCTTAACTCCGGAGCGTTTCCAGCAGCGGCGGCGTGAGATCGACGAGGCGAACCGAAAATACGCGCCGATGCGCGTGCTCAACGGGGCGGAAGTCGATATTCGACCGGATGGCGAGCTCGACCTCGCCGACGACACCCTGGCCGAGCTCGATTACGTGTCGGTCTCGGTCCACAGCAAATTTCGAATGGCCCGCGATGAAATGACTCAACGAATCATCCGCGCCATGGGAAACCCTTACGTCCGCGTCCTAAACCATCCGACCGGTCGCCTCATCGACCGACGGGCCGGGTACGACGTTGACCTCGAAGCTGTCCTGCGTGCTGCCGCGTCGCGCGGTGTGGCCGTCGAGATTAACAGTCAACCCGACCGTCTCGACCTCGACGATGTCTGGGCTCGACGCGCGAAGGATCTGGGCTGCTCGCTCGTCGTCGACTCCGACGCCCACGGACCAACGGACTTCGCTAACCTCTTCTATGGCGTGGCCGTTGCACGGCGCGGCTGGTTAACCCGTCACAACGTGCTTAATACAAGGCGAATCGAGGACCTCCTCGCCATTATTCAACGGCCAAGACGCCAGGCAGCACGGTAGTCTGCCGCGGCCGCGTGGTGTCGGCTTTCAGAGCTCTGTGTCGCTCTCAAAAATACCCGTCGTCCACAATTGATGTATGATAGGTCGGTGGGCTCTTTTGGGGCCAGGCAAAGGAGCGACGATGGCTTTCGACTTCTTTCACCGCGGCCAGCGAGGCGATCGGAGCACGGTTGACCCAACGCGCGTCCCTCCCGGTCAGGTCGTGACTCAGAAGTGGCCGGTTCTCCACTACGGGGGTGTCCCGAAAGTTGACCTAACGAAGTGGGACCTCCAGATCACCGGCCTCGTGCGGAACCGGGTTCGATTGACCTGGGAGGAGTTCAAGCAGCTCCCCCGTTCGACGGTTAGCTGCGACATTCACTGCGTGACGCGCTGGAGTCGATTGGACAACACTTTTGAGGGAGTTGCTTTCAAGGACCTCTATGACCTCGCGCTGCCGAAGCCGGAAGCCCAGTACGTCCTCGTTCACGCGGAGCAAGGTTTTACGACAAATGTCCCGCTTGCCGACCTCCTCCACGACAACGTGCTGCTCGCGGATACCCACGACGGCGTCCCCCTGGCGCCGGAGCACGGCTGGCCCCTTCGCCTCTTGATTCCCCACCTATACTTCTGGAAGAGTGCGAAGTGGGTCCGAGGGTTGGAGTTTCTGTCAGCCGACCAGCCGGGTTTCTGGGAACAGTACGGTTACCACATGCGGGGCGATCCTTGGAACGAGGAACGCTACTCCTGACCTCATTTCTGGAAACTGGTTGGGCGCATGAGCATTGATCGCGCATTAGTCGGTCGAGATCGCTTTCTCGCCTCAAGCACACCATTGATTGGCGGCTTTGGCCCTCACGTGTCGGTCGAGGACAACTGGTTCGTCGTCGGCGGAAGGAGATTTCCGCGTCGACAGTATCCATCGCGTACCGATCTCCAGCCCGTCCGTCGCCGGCCCGATCCCACGACCTGGGACAGTCAGCTACTTGACCGCTCGGCGCCGGGAGACTTGCGCCGCGACGTTCCAGACGTCTCCGAATCCTTCACCTACGTCTCGCCAACGATGGCGCGGATACTCGCGAAGATCGCCGAGATCGATACCGCCCGCGATCAACGCAATTTCGTCTTGCTGATCGGCCCCACCGGCTGTGGAAAGACGACACTTGCGAAAACCTACTGCCAGCTGGCCAACCAACCTCTCACCGAGCTATCGTTCAGTGGAGACACTGCTCTCAGCGACTTCTACACGTCCGTTGAGCTTGTACGCGACGTCGATAGTGGACAGAGCAGCTTAACCGTGCCCGGCCCCGCGGTCGATGCGATGCTGCGAGGCAAGAAGCTCCTCCTGAATGAAATCAATATGCTCCCGCCGGATTTGCTCACAATTTTCTCTCAGGCGGTCGACACGGGTCGTCTGGTCTTATCGGGCACCGAACGGGGGAACATCGAGATTGAAGTCCATCGCGACTTTGGCTTGATCGGGACGGCCAACCCCAACTATGTTGGCACGCTCGACATGGGGCGGGCAATCGAGCGTCGCTTCGGGCGGGGTCTCGGATACATCGAGATGAGCTTTCTTCCGGCTGACGAAGAGGCCATCGCCATTGAAAACGAATTCGGCCGCGAACGCATCTTTGGCGAGAACGAGGTGAGGGTCAGTCCAACTATCTGTCGGCGCATCGCCGACCTGGCCAATAAGTTACGCGATGACCCTCAAATTGGTAACGTGATGCAATCCCGACTATCGACCCGCTCGCTCGTTCACTGGCTCGGGATCGCCCAGATAACCGGGCGCCCACTGGTGAGCGTTCTGGAAAGTGCCTTGCTCACGACGGTTCCGGAGGACGCGCGAACGAAAGCGATCGAAACCGCGAAGGGAGTGCTTGGCGATTCGCGACTCGACGACGAGGGGACCGCTCGCCTTCGGCCATTCCGAGTTATCTGGCCGTCCCTCAAGCCGGGCCAGGCGGCGCCACTCGACAAGGCCAAACCTCCATCGCGCGCGACGTCCCGTCCCCACGTGCGCGGACACCAGAGTGTTATTCATCGAATTCGGTACGTGCGCTCGCTGCCCGACGGGGGAAAGGCGCTGGTTGCCGAGCCCATGCGCGCGGTCGACGGTCGACGACTGGGATTAGGTATGCGCGTTCGCGCGTACGATCGCGACGGCCAGCAAATTCGCGATCCGCGGCATCTGGACGATATCGCACGGATTCTTCGCGACGACGATGGGCTGAATGTCCCCCGTCCCCTAGGCCACCGACAACACCGCGAATACCTGTTGCCCTGTTTGACGGCGCATTCGATCAAATCGCTGGAATTGGCCGAGGCTGGCCTTCTTTTAGGGCGCCCGGTATTCGTCGCCGGTCCCACTGGCGCGGGAAAGTCGAGCCTCGCCCGAACGCTGGCATTCCTCCGAGATCAGCCGGTGGTTGAAGTGGGTTTCAATGGAGAAACGGCTAAGACCGATCTCAGTGCCGTACGACGCCTCATTGGGGGCATCACCCGGTGGCAAACCCAGGCGTTCCTCGAAGCACTAACCGACGGAGACACCGTCATCGCGAACGAGTACAACCTGGCCTACCCGGACGTCCATTCGCTATTGAACGGAATCTTTGACAAGGGCGCGCGCTACGTCCTGCCGGACGGACGCGTTTGCCGAATGCATCCAAACGCCCGGGTTGTCGCGACGGGATACCTCGAAGGACCGGGCGTCAAGCCGCTCAACGAAGGTGTTGAAAACCGCTTCGGCGCCATTGTCGGTTTGGATTATCCGCCGGTGGCTGACGAAGTCGCGATCTTGCGCTTCGTCGCGCCGGCCATCGACGGCGGCTCTGTCGAACGGTGCGTTCGGCTCGTCGACTATTGCCGTCGGCTGGTAGCCGGAAAGGCCGACTCGTCCGCTCTCATTGGAATGTCCCGAGGCGCTCAGGAGGCCCTCCGTCAAGCCGCCCGGCGCGCCGCGCTGAGTACGGCGGAGCTCGTCGCGATTGCTCGATTGGGATCGGGAATCGACTTCGCGGAGCGTCTGCGCGCCGGGATCCTTGACGGGGCGCCCGAATCCGTCACTCGTGTGCTCGAGCCGGTCCTCCTTCAGCACGGTCTCGGATAGTCAGGTGGACGTGGTTGCCGCGGTCGAGCCGTACCGCCCCAACGAGCTTGAAGCCGTCGCCCGACTTTTGCTCGGAGACAACCGGGTCCGAGTGATCCCCGGAGGCTGGTGGAGCTTCTATCCGGAACGACTCGAGGTCGTCTACCCTCAGAACCTTCTCGCGGAATGGCCGGCCCATCGGTCTCTTGGCGCCTTGTGCCACGAAATGGCCGAGGTGTTCTACAGCGGTCAAGAAGCGATCACGGTATTTCGGGACTTCGCGGCAATGGCGACGACGCGCGGCTGTCCCGAGCAATCGGCACTCCTGCTTCTGAACGCGATCAATGACCTTCGGGTAAACCGACTGTACCTGCGAGCTTTTCCCGGAAGCCGACGCTACTTTCAGGCGGTGTACCGGACCGTCACCCTGGTACCGAAAGACGATCTGCCAGCGCATGCGCCGGTCGCGCGAGAGCTGGCCCACCACGCGTTCCTCGACGCCGTCACCGTTCGTTGGGCAGCGTCCCTTGACCGAGCTCATGGCTCCATCGAGAGGCAGCCTGATACCTCGGACGATACGCCGTCGGACCCGGACGAGCGCGTGCGTCGCGCAGTGAGTCGGTGCTGGCCGGCAATATCTCGAGCTATCGACGCGGATGATCTCGTGACCCTATCAAACGTCGTCCGGGATCAGGTTCTCGCGGCGTACGTCGAGCTACTGGAAGCGAGTAATGAGGAGATTCGGCGGGCCGCGTCCGCCGACAGTGCGGAAGAACTCAACGATCCGCCTCCCCAGGACGAGGATGCGGAAGGTTCCGAGGCCGAAGGCCTCTCAGAAGACGATCTCAAGCTGTTGGCGCGGAGCAATCCCGTCGATAGCGGTCCAGCCGAGGCCTGGGTCCTCCTCCCGGGCGATGAGGCCTCCGCCGACGACGAGCAAGATAGCGGTCCCGCGAAACCAGCCCCAGCCGCCCCGGCCGGCGAGACCCGTCCGCCGTCGATGGGCGCGACCCCCTGGACCGGAGGAGTGGTCCAGAAATTCCGCCGAATTGGTCGAAGGAGCCACTCGCCGACGATTTATGAGAACTTCAACTACGTCGAAGCCGTACATCGACTTCAACCTCAGATTGACGCGCTCTTGAATGGCACCTCGGGGCAGGATGGCCTCATCGCGATTCTCAATCGAAAGCGATTCGGCTCGATCGATCCGTGGCGGCGTCCCCGCCGACGACGGCGCGCCGACAGCGGAGAGATCGATTCGGATCACCCGGAAAACTTGCTCCTGGCTCCATCGGTCGCGTTCCTTAAAGGACAACGCCGCGCGCGCGACGACAGCCAGAAAGACTTCGCCCACACCATCCTCTTTGACGTAAGCGGCAGCGTCGTCCAACGGGGCTACCGGAGCCGTAAGTTCGATCAGCTGGTCGACACGCTTGTCGTCTTTTGCGAGATCCACCAGCGGTTGAAGCTCCCATTTGAGTTCATCGCCTTCAGCGATCATTTCACGGTCGCTCGAGGCTTCGATGAGACCCATTACGACCATCTGCGCATCGAGCCGTCGTCGTCGTACGTCGTCCGCGATTTCAGCTATCTGGTACGGGAGATGTACGACCTTGCCCACGGCGAAACCCACGAGGATCCCGCGTTCGGTCGCGCGATCGACGACCTGAACCAGCAGCGGGGCCTCAAATCCATCTTTGTCGTCACCGACGGAATCAGCAGCGACCGGCGGGTGCTAACCGATCGATTACTGGAAATCGAGCAGCGAAATCAGTTCATTCCTGCCCGCGAGCGGCTCATGGTTCTCGCGTTCGGCCTCGGCCTCGCCGAAACTGAGTTCAACGCTTCCTACCAGCCGGAAATTGACGGTCAGCCCATTCAATGCTCGGTTGGCCGTCTTGTACCAAATGTCGACGCCCTGCCGGCCATCGTCTGCGACGCGGTCGATCGGCGCATCCGCTCGGCGTAGGTTACCCCCCTTGCGGCGCTGATCCCGGCGTTGGGGTGTAGGGGACGGCCGGACGCTTCGCGAGATCCAGAAGAATTGGTTGGACTCGATCGCGGAGCGCCTGGAGACCGGTACTCGGATACACCGAACCGTCGAGCATTCCTCGAACGTCGTCGGCATTCGGATTCGCGGACGCTGGCCAGGCCGGCACCCGGTGGCCGTATTCGATACTGTCGAGATAGGCCTGACGTCCATCCTCGGGGTACAGGTCGGCGAACGCCTTGGAATAGGCGAGCGATTCCCGCGATGGAACGTATCCTCGACCCGAACGTTCGGGGAGGGTGCTCGTCAGATAGTCGATCAAGAGCCACGACTCATCCGGATTTGGGGAGAATTGAGGAATCCCATAACCTGACACGTAGTAGGTTGAGGAGCGTGTCTCCCCGGTCGGGATGGTCGCCGCCCCCCACTGGAACTTCCACGCGGGAGGAGGCGTTCCAGTTCCGGTCACGGTTGGCGTCAGGACCTGATCGCGTTCGAAGAATTGGGGAGTGACGTTGCGTTGGTCCAGATACATACCAATCATCGCCGCCCGCCCGGCGTACCAGTATCCCGTCGTCCGATTACCAGGATCGACCGGCATAATCTTTTCACGTAGACCAAGATCGACGAACCACTGGATCGCGTCGATCGTGCGCTTATCGGTTAGCCAGCGTGCGTCGGGATCGTCGATGGCGTCCTGGGGGGTCACGCCAAAGGTTGACGCGAATGGCAACAACGCGACCGTCGGGTCGGTCACGAAACCTACGACCTCTTGCTTGTCGCGGGATAACTGAGTCACTTGCTGGGCGGCGGAAACGAATTGGCCGAGGGTCCAGTTTGGTGCCGGCGCCGTCACCTTCGCGGCATCAAAAAGCTGTTTGTTATAAAAAATGACCCAGGGCACAAGCTCGGACGGTATGGCGTACTGTTTGCCCCGATCGCGAAACGAGTCGAGAACGGTTGGGAAGAAATCGTCGACCTGGAATCCGCTGTTTTCGATGAGGTACGGCGTGAGGTTCATTAGGTCCGAGCGGTTGCTCATCAGACGGAAATCAGTCGCGGTAAGAGCCACGACGTCCGGGGCGAGGTCGGTGTTCGCAAGCGCCTCGATCGCGATCGAGACGTCGCCGTTTTGAATCTTGCCGGCCTGGTCGAACACTTTCACGGCAAGATTAGGGTGATCTTGAGTAAAGCGGTCCACCCGCTGGCGAATTGATGCTCCTATTGCCGGCGTATCAACCCAGACGACAATAGTTTTCGACGGAGCCGATTGGGTGGGAACGAAGCCACAGGAAACGACGACCAAAACCAACGCGATTAGCGCCGCCCGAGCTCGGGTGTCTAATCGGAGTGTCCCGCGCGATACCATCACCGCTCCACGTCCGCGAGCCGGCTGACCTCGGCCAACGGTGTCGCCGCATCTGATTTTCGGAATAGCGCGTATTCCAATCCGTCGGCCAGTGCGAGCCAGCTTGCTTCGATTATGTTAGGAGAGCTTCCGACCGTTCCCCAGGTCGATCGTCCGTCACTTGTTTCGATCGATACCCGAACCACCGCACCCGTCCCGTCGTTCCCGTCGAGCACACGAACTTTGTAGTCGACCAGGTGCACGGTGGCGAGTCGCGGGTAGAACTGAAGCAGGGCCTTGCGGATAGCGGCGTCGAGCGCGCTGACGGGTCCATTGCCATCGGCAGCCGTGTGATATACCTCATCGCCTACCCGAATCTTAACCGTCGCCTCGGCGATTATCCCGGCACTCGAGCGTCGCTCGACCAGCACGATCAGGTCGATCAGCTGGAACGGCGGGCGGTAGTCCGGGCGTAAACGGCGCAGGAGCAGCTCAAAGCTGGCTTCCGCCGCCTCGAACTGAAAGCCCGCATTTTCCATCTGCTTCAGCGTGTCCAGGACGCGCCGCACCTCCGCCGACTTGTCGTCGAGGTCCAGGCCAAACTGTTGAGCCTTCACCAGAACGTTGCTGCGCCCGCTGAGCTCGCTCACCAGAATCCGCTGTCGGTTCCCAACCAATTCCGGCGCCATGTGCTCGTAACAGGCGCTATTCTTGAGGACAGCGTTCACGTGCAGCCCCGCCTTGTGAGCAAAAGAGCTTGCCCCCACGAAAGGCAGATGAGTGTCGTGAGCTAGATTGGCGATCTCGGCGACGTAGTGAGAGACATCGGTCAATTGGCGTAGCTCATCGTCGTCGATGCACCGGTATCCCATTTTGAGCTGAAGATTCGGGATGATCGAGCACAGGTTTGCGTTACCGGTTCGCTCGCCATACCCGTTGATCGTTCCCTGGACCTGCCGCGCCCCGGCTGCCACGGCCGCCAGTGTATTCGCGACCGCCAATTCGCCATCATTGTGAGTGTGAATACCGATCTGAAGCGATGGGGGTAACTGACGCCGAACGGCCCGAACGATCTCTCCGATCTGATCCGGCAAACATCCACCGTTTGTGTCACACAGCACTAGCCACGTCGCGCCGGACTCGGCGGCGGCTTTGAGCGTCGCCACCGCATAATCCGGATCGTTCTTGTATCCGTCAAAGAAATGTTCGGCGTCGTGGATGACTTCGCGTCCCGCCCCGTGCAGATACGCCACCGAGTCGGCGATCATCCGAAGGTTTTCTTCCGGCGACGTGTTCAGGACTTTGTCGACGTGGAGCAGCCAGCTCTTCGCGACGATGCAAACGCATGGGGTATTGACGTCGGTAAGGGCCGTGAGATTAGGATCTGGAGTAGGGGAATCCGGACGGCGAGTGCTGCCGAAGGCGACGAGCCTGGCATGCCGAAGGTGCAGCTCGCCGATTCGGGAGAAAAACTCAACGTCTTTGGGGTTCGATCCGGGGTATCCACCCTCGACGTAGTGGAACCCGGCTTCGTCCAGCCGGCGGGCTACCTTGAGCTTGTCCTCGACGGACAGTGAGACGCCCTCGCGCTGGGTGCCATCTCGGAGCGTCGTATCGTAGACGGAGATCTGCTCGTGCGCGTTCACTATCTGACTCCACCCAGCAGTATGGCAGACGACGGTGGTCCGAGTGCTGTCAATCAGTCTAACACCGCGCCCGAAACATTGTCATATTCAGAGGTGGCGCGACCAATTTGTCAATTTGTAGAAAAGACGCGGAGGCAGATTGAATAGTGCCTCCGCGTTAGAAGCGGTCGAGGCGATGCCCGGCGCGAATCAACTCTTGGCGATTCGCGCGGCCACCAGGTCGCCCATGCGCCGGGTGCCGACCAGAGTGGTGCCCGCCGATTCGATGTCGTTGGTGCGGAAACCGTCGTTTAGAACGGCATCGACGGCACGTTCGACGGCATCCGCTTCGGCATTGAGACCCAGGCTATAACGGAGAAGCATTGCAGCGCTGAGAATAGTAGCAATTGGATTTGCCGTGTCCATTCCCGCGCGATGCGGTGCGGATCCGTGAATTGGCTCATACATACCAAGCTTGCCCTCGGCAAGACTTGCCGAGGGAAGCATTCCCATCGAGCCGGCAATCACCGACGCCTCGTCGGTAAGGATATCGCCAAAGGTGTTCTCGGTCACGACCACGTCGAAATCCTTCGGTTGACGGACCAGTCGCATCGCGCAGGTATCGACGAGCATGTGCTCGACGGTCACATCGGGATTGCGGGCCGCGACTTCCGTCGCCACTTCCCGCCAGAGCCGTGACGTCGACAGGACGTTCTGCTTGTCGACGGAGGTGACCTTCTTTCGACGTTGCCGGGCCAGGTCGCACGCAACCTGAACGACCCGTTCGACCTCTTGCTCGGTGTACGCAAGGGTGTCAACCGCTTCCCGGCCTTTCGGTCCGTCGAAGCGCTTGCTGGGTTGGCCAAAGTAGAGGCCGCCGGTCAATTCACGGACGACCATCATGTCGACACCCCGAACGACGTCCTCCTTCAACGAAGATGCCCCAAGTAGCTGGGGGAACAGCTTCACCGGTCGTAAGTTCGCGAAGAGGCCCAGCTCCTTGCGAATCCGAAGGAGGCCCTGCTCGGGACGAATCGCCGCCCGTGGGTTATCCCACTTGGGTCCGCCGATCGCACCCAGGAGAACGGCGTCGCTGTGACGACAGATATCAAGAGTTTCCTCGGTCAGCGCCGTCCCCGCCGCGTCGATGGCGGCGCCGCCAATCAATCCCTCGGGAAACTCAAAATGATGGTCAAAGACTTCCGCCACGGCTCCCAGCGCCTTGACCGCCTCGGCGGTTACGTCAACTCCGATACCATCACCGGGCAGCAAGGCAATTGTCGCTTTCAAGAGATGTGCTCCTCGTCATGTCACTATCGATGAATATCTCGCGGACTTTCTGCCCCCTCTCCCGTGGGAGAGGGGAGATTGCAGCCTACCGCGCCACCGCGGCGGGCTGCTCGATCGCCGCGAGCAGCTTGTTCAGGGCGTTAACGTACGCTCGGGTGCTCGCCACGATGATGTCAGTGTCGGCGCCGCGTCCGCCGTACACGCGACCGTCCGCCTCGATCCGGATCGTAACCTCGCCAATTGCGTCGAGTCCGGCCGTCACCGACTGGACCGAAAACTCGATCAAACGATTGTCACACGCGATCAAACGGTTGATCGCTTTATACACGGCGTCGACCGGTCCGGTTCCCGTCGCGGAATCGCAAAGAATCTGGCCGTCTGGGCCAATCAAGCGGACCGTTGCCGTCGGGACCAGGTGTTCACCACACGACACCTGAACGTGGTCGAGTCGGTAAATCTCGTTCGGCGTGCGGATCTCGTCGGAGACGATCATCGCCAAATCCTGATCCGAGACGCCTTTCTTTTTGTCCGCCAGATCCTTGAACCGAGCGAAGGCACGATTCAAGTCCTCCGTCGATAGCTTGTATCCCAGCTCCTCCATGCGCGTCTTGAACGCATGGCGGCCACTGTGCTTCCCCAAAACAAGCAAGCTATCGCGTAAACCAATGGACTTGGGGTCCATGATCTCGAAGGTCGAGCGGTCCTTCAGCATACCGTCCTGATGAATGCCAGACTCGTGGGCAAATGCATTCGCGCCGACCACGGCTTTGTTGGCCTGCACCAGGATCCCGGTGTAGTTGGAAACCATCCGGCTGGTCTGAAGGAGCTGAGTGCTGTCGATCTTGGTATCGATCCCGAAGAAGTCCGGCCGGGTTCGCAGCGCCATCACGACCTCTTCGAGCGAGCAGTTTCCGGCGCGCTCGCCGATGCCGTTGATCGTACATTCGATTTGCCGAACGCCATGACGCACACCGGCCAGGCTGTTTGCGACCGCCATTCCGAGGTCGTCGTGACAGTGGGTCGAGAAGGTAACCCGGTCCGCACCCGGAACCGTCGCGACGAGGTAGGCGATCAAATCGCCATATTCTTCCGGCACGGCGAACCCGACCGTATCCGGGATGTTCAGAGTCGTGGCCCCGGCCTGGATCGCCAAGGTCAGCATCTCAACCAGGTACTGCCGGTTCGTTCGCGTGGCATCCATGGGCGAGAACTCGACGTTTGAGACGTAACCCTTCGCCCGCCGCACCATGGCTTCGGCAAGCTGGAGTACCTCTTCGCGTCCTTTCCGCATCTGATGTAATAGATGAATGTCCGATGACGACACGAATACGTGAATCCGGGGATCGGCGGCGTCTTTTAGCGCTTCGTAGGCGCGGTCGATATCAATCGGAACTGCCCGGGCAAGGCCGCAGATCGTCGCGCCTCGAACTTCCCGCGCTATACGCTGGACGGACTCGAAGTCACCTGGCGACGAGATCGGAAACCCGGCTTCGATGATGTCGACCCCGAGGCGCTCGAGCTGGTGCGCGATGTCAATCTTCTCTTCGACGTTGAGGGTGGCGCCGGGGGATTGTTCCCCGTCTCGTAAGGTCGTATCGAAGATCTGAACGCGATCCATGGCACTTTCTCCTTGTCAGACTCACGGTCAGGTCGTGGCTACGCCCTCACCCAACCCTCTCCTACTTCTGGTCTTTCAAAAACGGCATCATGGCTCGTAACTGCTTGCCGACAATCTCGATTGGATGATTCGCGTGCTCGCGGCGCTGGGCCAGGAAGCTGGCACGTCCAGCCTGGTTTTCCAGGATCCAGTTGCGGGCCCAGGTCCCGGTCTGAATGTTCCGAAGCAGCTCCCGCATTGTTTCTTTGACGTGCTCGTCGACGATGCGCGGTCCAGCGGTGTAGTCGCCGTATTCGGCGGTATCGCTGACCGAATACCGCATGTAGCTCAATCCACCCTGATAGATCAAGTCAGTAATCAACTTGAGCTCGTGGCTGCACTCGAAGTAGGCGAGCTCGGGCGGGTAGCCTGCCTCGACCAGCGTATCGAACGCGGCCGCGACCAGGGCGCTCACCCCGCCACACAGGACGGCCTGCTCGCCAAACAGGTCGGTCTCGGTCTCGGCAGCGAACGTCGTCTCGATGACGCCGGCGGACGTCGCGCCAATTCCCTTCGCGTACGCCAGGGCGTCCTCTTTGGCGTGGCCGGACGCGTTTTGTTGAATTGCGATCAGCGCCGGGGTTCCAGAGCCCTGGGTGAACAGCCGACGCACGATGTGGCCAGGCCCTTTTGGCGCCGCCATGCTCACGTCGACGCCAGCCGGAGGGACGATCTGATTAAAGTGAATGTTGAATCCGTGGGCGAACATCAAGGTCTTGCCCGATCGAAGCGACGGCTTGATCGAGCGGTCGTACAGCTCTTTCTGGGTTTGATCCGGCACGAGCATCATAATAATGTCCGCGACCTCCGCGGCTTCCTCCACCGTCGCGACCGGTAGCCCGGCCTGCTCGGCGATCGACCACGACTTGCTGCCCTTGTACAGGCCAATCATGACGTCGAGGCCACTATCCTTCAGATTAAGCGAATGCGCGTGACCCTGACTCCCGTACCCGATGACGGCGATCTTCCGGCCCTTCAATCGGCCGAGGTCGGCATCCGCGTCGTAATAGATCGTTACAGCCACAAATTACTCCCTGTTGATTGGTTTGATAACTACGAGCTCAGCCAGCCGGCCGAAGCGAACGCGAGCCATTCCGCGAACGGGGAAGGTCGGCTTCGTCGTCGGTCAACCGAGACACCGTCGATCCACGGACCATCGCGACCCGCCCGGTCCGAACGACCTCTTTGAGCCCAAATGGGCGCAGGAGGTTCATCAGCGTGTCAACCTTTTCGTCTGGTCCAGTGACCTCGACCATCACCGAATCGGTCGCGACGTCGACGATCTTCGCCTGGAAGATGTCCACGATTTGCATGATCTCCGATCGCGTCGATCCATTCGCCGCGACCTTGATCAGCGCCAGCTCTCGAGCAACCAGCTTCTCTTCGCTGACGTCCGAGACTTTGATCACTTCGATGATCTTATAAAGCTGCTTAACGACTTGCTCGATGACTTCGTCATTACCTTCGACGACGATGGTCATACGTGAAATCCCGGTCTGCTCGGTGTGTCCAACGGTCATGCTTTCGATATTGAAGCTTCGCCGCCGAAGGACGCTGACGACCCGATTGAGAACCCCGGGGTGGTCCTCCATGAAGGCCACGACTGTCCGTTGCACGATGTTCCTCCCTGCGCCCGCTTGTGCCAAATCAGGACACCTAATTGGTCGTGGTGTCCATCCTCCCGTCCGGCGGAGCTCAGCCGCCGGTATCGAGAATGATGTCCGAAAGCGCCCCGCCGGGTGGGATCATGGGATAGACGTTCTCCTCTTCCTCGACCACGAAGTCGATGATGAACGGTCCATCCGTTTCCATTGCCTTCCGCACCGCCGCGGCAGAGTCTTCTCGTCGGCTCACTCGCAGGGCTGGAATACCGTACGCATCGGCGAGCTTGACAAAGTCGGGACCAGAGATCGGCGATGACGAGTACCGACGATCGTAGAAGAACTGCTGCCATTGGCGAACCATTCCAAGGAAGCCGTTATTGATGATCGCGATCTTGACGCCGAGATTGCTCTGGACAATCGTTCCAAGCTCCTGCATCGTCACCTGGAAACCGCCATCGCCGACCACCACCCAGACGTTCTCATTTGGTCGCCCGCGCTTGACCCCCATGCCGGCCGGAAGCGAATAGCCCATCGCGCCGAGGCCGCCCGAGCTGAAAAAGCTGTTTTGCTTGTCGTACCAGAATAGCTGCGCTGCCCACATCTGATGTTGGCCGACATCGCTGACGACAAGCGCGTTGCCGCCCGTGACGTCGTAAATGTCGCGAATGACGTGTTGGGGAAGAAACTTGTCCGTCTCGCGAATCTCGGTCATGGGCATCTCACGACGCCACGCGTTCATTTCGGCCATCCATTCGGGATGGCGGAGCTCCTTGAGCTCCTGGACCAAGCCGCCGAGAACGTTTCGGCAGTCGCCGACGATCGGGACGGCCACCTTGACGTTCTTCCCAATCTCCGCCGGATCGACGTCGATGTGGATGACCTTCGCTTTCGGCGCAAAACCAGAGATCCGGCCGGTGACCCGATCGTCGAACCGCATTCCGATTCCAATAAGCAGGTCACACTCGCAAATTGCCTTATTCGCGTAGGCGGCGCCGTGCATACCGGTCATGCCGAAACTCAGCTCGTGCGATTCGGGAAAGCAACTAACGCCGTGGAGCGTCGTAATCACCGGAATGTTTGCCAGCTCGGCGAACTGTCGTAGCTCGGCGTACGCCCGCGACAGCACGATGCCGTGGCCGGCAAGAATGAGGGGTCGCTTGGCCTTGCCGATCAGATCGGCTGCCTGTCGGATCTGCCGAACGTTTCCCTGCACGGTGGGGCGGAAGCCACGCAGGCGAACTTCCTCGGGCCAGACAAACTCCCCTTCGCGCTGCTGGATGTCTTTTGGAATATCGATCAGCACCGGACCTGGTCGGCCTGTTTGCGCGATGTGAAACGCCTCGCGAACGATGCGAGGTAGGTCCTCCGGGCGCTCGACGAGGTAGTTGTGCTTCGTGATCGGAAGAGTGATTCCAGTTGTGTCGATCTCCTGGAACGCGTCCTTCCCGATGAGCGAGGTCGACACCTGGCCGGTTATGGCGACAAGCGGTACCGAATCCAGGAGCGCGTCGGCGATACCCGTGACCATGTTGGTCGCGCCGGGGCCGGACGTCGCGAGGCACACGCCAACTTTGCCGGTCGACCGGGAATAACCGTTGGCGGCGAAGACGGCGCCCTGCTCGTGTCGCACGAGAATGTGCTGAAAGGGATACTCCGTCAATGTGTGGTAGAGCGGTAACACCGCCCCGCCGGGATATCCCCAGATAACCTCGACGCCCTCCCGGACGAGCGATTCGCACAGCATATGTGAGCCACTCATCACCTTGTGGTTGACGTCGGGTCGCGTGTCGCTTGGCCGCGGGGTCGTGATCGCCATCGTCCCTCCCTCTGGTTTGGCAGAATCGCCGCTCGACCGCGTACAAAAAAGCTCCCGTCCTCTAAGGGACGGGAGCCTTTCCCGTGGTACCACCCTTTGCGGTCGCGGACCGTCGCCGAACAGATATCCCGGGAAATAAAAAACCCGCCCCATCAAGGGGCGGGAACGTTCCCGCGGTACCACCCTCGGCGGCAGCTCGCGCTACCGTCCGGACTGCCAGCTTTCTTCTCCCTCGCCAACCAGGCCAGGCCAACCGAAGAAAAACTGACGACATCCGCTCAGGCACGATATCGAGTGCCACATCCGGCTCAGGCCTAGCTCGTTCAAAAGCGAACGGTTCGTCCGAGCTGCTCTGGGGCGAGTTCCGCATCACGTTGGCTATCGGGCTCTCACCATCCCCGATTCGCTGATTTGCCGCTAGGACGCCTACTGCTCCCCTTCAACGCATCAAATCTATTCAATTAGGCGGACTATAACACGAAGGAGAGAGGCGAGTCAACGATTATTTGGCATGGCACCAATGGGTAATGGTGCATGCGGTTCGGGGTACGTCGAATAGTGGCAATGCGCCACGTGATATTGAACGGGCTTGCCCTATTGTCGAAGGTTCGGCGAAGATCGTCCCACCGTCCCGGGTCGCCGTTGCCCCTTTTGCAGCGCCCGGTAGTCTTTGGCTGCCATCTCGACCATCGTACAGAGAACCCGATCGCCCATCCGGGACTGGATCCGCTCGTCGAGGGACTCGAGGCGACGATTCGTCGTAATCACCGTTGGCAGTTGGTTGTTGTAGCGATGGTTGATGAGCTGGAAAAGCTTCTCTTGGGCCCAGGGCGTCGCGCTCTCGGTACCAAGGTCGTCGAGTACGAGGAGCACCGTCGAACGGACCCCCTCAAACAGCTCGTCGTATTGAATTTCACTCGTCGGCGAAAACGTCGATCTCAAGTGATCGAGGAGGTCCGGCACCACCGCAAAGAGAACCGGGATCCGTGCTCGCATCGCTTCGTTGGCAATTGCCGCCGCGAGGTGGGTTTTGCCACAGCCCACCCCTCCCCGCAAGACCAACCAACCATAAGGATCCTGGGCGAAATTCCGCGCCCGCTCGAACGCCTCGGCCACCCCGAGCGTCTTCGAGTCAAAGTTATCAAACGTTCGGTTGCGAAACGCGTCGAGTGCCGAGAGCCGCTGCAGGGCGTCGACCTGACGCCGCTCGCGCTCCTGTATGGTGCACTCACAAGGAATCGCTCGGCCGAAAAAAGGATCGCCCACCGGCACGTCTGCCCGGAGCCATCCAGCGCCCTTGCAAATCGGACAGACCGCTAAAG
The DNA here is from genome assembly GCA_964493975.1 of uncultured Dehalococcoidales bacterium. Lineage (GTDB taxonomy): Bacteria > Chloroflexota > UBA6077 > FW602-bin22 > CADDYW01 > CAZBQK01. The sequence continues at coordinate 22,839 of CAZBQK010000029.1, forward strand.
CCGTCGAGTTAGCGTCGGGAGGCGGGGCCGTTGGTCCGTCGGGAACGATTCCGCCCAGGGAATGGCCCACTGGGGTCGGCCTCCTTCCCTTCGCTCGCCCATCGCTCGAGGATACGCTGGATGTACTTCCAATTCCGTTTGTTGTAGGTGACTGCCTGTCGAAACGCCTCTTCAATCCAGTCTCCCGCGTATCGCCGCTCAGCCTCGCTCAATTCCTCGACGAGCAGCGGCGTGAGCATCCCCACGTTCTGCTCGTATAGTTGAAAGACGTTCGAACGTCCTTCCCGTCCAGTCGCCTCGTCCGGAACGACAACCTGTCCGAGATCGATTCGTCCGGACTCGAGATCCTTCACGGCCTGCCGACCGCTCGCCGTGTTCAAGAACAGGCACTCCTCGCGGTTCGGTCCCAGCTCCATCGTTCGCCGCAGAACCAGCCCCCGCGTGACGACGCGCTCCACGGCGAGGCCAATGTTCGAGATCCCGCCCAAGCCGTTGCGAACCACCGGATCGGCGTCGAGCTCGCGCCGTGTCACGAAAGCCGGCGTCGTCTTCTTCTGACCAAAACGCCAGAAGAGATAGAGCGCGAGCTTCAATTCACCAAGATCGTCGATCTCGCCGAGGACCTCGCTGACGAACAGCGTCGGGATGACCGTGGCCGGCAACCGCCCATCCGGAAAGCCAGAAAATGACGTCGCCGATCGGTCACTAGTCGCCATTGCCGCCGGTCCCCGCTCTATGAATCTGATTGGCGGTACAGCTCGAGGTCGGCGAACCTCGTCTGCGCCGGGAAGAAGCGAATTGGAACCTGGCCAACTGGCCCATTTCGATGTTTCGCCAGAATGATGTCGGCGATGTTCTTCCGCTCGGTGTCGGGTTTATACAACTCCTCCCGGTGGATGAACATCACGATGTCGGCGTCCTGTTCGATCGAGCCGGACTCGCGGAGGTCGCTCAACATCGGACGGTGGTCCTGCCGCGATTCGACCGCTCGACTTAACTGGCTCAAAGCGATAACCGGTACGTCGAGCTCTCGGGCCAACGCCTTCAAGCTCCGCGAAATCTCCGACACCTCTTGAACGCGATTTTCCAGGCCTCGGCCCTGCATCAGCTGAAGGTAATCCACGACAACCAACCGCAAATCGTGCTCGGTCTTCAAACGGCGGGCCTTCATCCGTAGCTCGTTGATCGTGATTCCCGCCGAGTCGTCGATGTAGATCGGAGCGTCGGACAGGATGCCGAACGCCTCGCTGATGCGACGCCACTCGAACTCGTCGATAAAGCCGGTTCGCACCCGCTGGGAATCCACCTGGGCTTCCATGCAGAGTAATCTCTGGACGAGCTGCTCGGTCGACATTTCCAGGCTAAAGATCGCGGCAGGCGCCTGAAATCGCGCCGAAACGTTTCGGACGATCGACAGGGCGAACGCCGTCTTGCCGGCGCCTGGTCGTCCGGCAACGATCACCAGATCGGACGCATGCAACCCGCCAGTCATCTGGTCCAGGTCCCGAAAGCCAGAAGGTACTCCAACGACCTCGCCTTTGTGTTGGTGAAGGTATTCGATGGTATCGAAGTATTCCCGCAGCGCGTCGCGGAGCGTCGTGAAATCCTGGGAGACCCGCCGCTGAGACACCTCAAACAGATACTGTTCCGCTCGATCGAGCGCCTGGTCGACGTCGGGAGGGTTCTCGTAGCCAACACCCGCAATCCGTCCCGCGGCGCCGATCAGCCGACGCATGATCGCGGATTGTTCGACGATCCGAGCGTAGTGCTCGACGTGCGCAGCCGTTGGAACGTCGTTGACGAGCTCCGTCAGGTAACTGGCGCCTCCGACGGCGTCAATCTGACCGCGACGCCGCAGCTCGTTCACGAGCGTCACGAAATCACCGGGCTCACGCCGCTCGTACAGATCGTTACGGGCCGCGTAGATAAGCTGGTGACGCTCGCGATAAAAGTCTTCCGGCTTGAGGAACGTGGAGATCTGGCCAATTGCTTCGCTGTCGATGAGGAGCGCGCCAAGCACGGCGCGCTCGGCGTCGACGTTGGCCGGAGCGGACCTTTCGACGGTTCGTTCGTTGAGCGTCATGTGTGCCTCGCGACCGCGGGTCGGCGGTTACGATGTTGTCAGGACCAGTTTCTATTCAGGCTCGACGACGACGGTAACAGATGGTACGACGCTCGGGCCAACCCGGATGGGAACCTTATAAGTACCAAGGCTGCGAATCGGTTCCCCTAGCTCGACGTGGCGCTTGTCGACTGTCTGTCCGATTTTGCGACTTACTTCCTCGGCGATATCCCCAGCCGTGATCGAGCCGTACAGTCGATGTTGCTCGCCGACCTTGGCCTTAAAAACGACCTGCGTCTGATTCAGCGTCGCGGCGAGTGTTCCAACCTGAGCCTTCGCCTTGGCTTCACGCTTCTGGAGCGTCTTTTTCTGTTCAGCCGCCTGTTTGAGCGCTCCCTCGCTGGCAATAGTTGCCAGGCCCCGGGGAAGAAGATAGTTTCGGGCAAACCCGTCGGCGACGTCCTTGGTCTCGCCGGCCCGGCCCAGACTGGGGACGTCGTGAGTGAGAAGAACTTTCACGTGCCATTCCTCCGCCGCCCGCGAAGGGACGGACGGCACCAAGTATACCGCACAGCGCTCGGCCGATCCAAGCAGAAGTTCATTGGGCCAATCCTTCTGCCTGGAGGCATCGTGGGAATGGCCCAACTGCAGCGTAAATGGTGCTTTAGGAGGTCGTGACCGGGGCCGCGACTTTCTTCTTGCGGCTTCCGCCAACGCGCCCGATGTTGGCGTAGTAGTCAGAGCCGTGCCGCTCCTTGACGGTCGCGCCGCCCTTCTTGCCAATCTCCGAGAAATACTCGGGACCGCGCGACTCGCGAACGACCGTTCCGCCCTTCCGGCCAATCTCGGTGTAGAACTCCGGACCGTGGGCGCGAAGAACAGCTTCTCCGCCCTTCTTGCCGATCTCGTGGTAGTACTCGTTGCCGTACTTTTCGGCAACCTTCCGCCCACCCAGCCGGCCGGCCTCTCGTACGGTTAGTTCCTTGCGGTCTTCAGCCATCGATTATCCTTCCCCCCGAGCAAATTACGTCCGCCTCATCCAACCCGTCGAGGCGACACGCAGATTCTACCTAGCGCCCGTCCTTTTGTCTACTAGAAAGGAGACAAACTGGCGACCAATGGGACGGTTTTCCTGAGATTCTTATGGGCTTGTCCGGCTACCCGTCGGCAAGCCGAAGGGGGCAACCTGTTCGGCCGCCCCCTTCGGGTCACTTTATTCAATTACGATGGTTGGGTCAGTTGTCGAAATGTTACTCTCTCAACCGAGAGGGCTGCAAGACTCGCCTACTTGCCCTTCTGAACGCAGCCGTTCGTGTTCGACCACTCCTCTTGGAGGAAATAGTGATGGCCGTTGATCGTCTGATTGTATTCGTGTCCCGCTGACCCCGAAACCGCGCCGAAGATCCAGGCACACTTGTCGCCATCCTCGTAGCCCGCGGCGTCGTACCAAGCGTTCCCTTGCTCGTCGGTGACTGTTTCGTTGTGTTCGTGGCTGGTCACGTTAATCGTCGCGTCCGCATCGTCATTGTTCGGATGCTGGCCGACGTCGCAGTTGTTGGGAACGGTATCCGCATACGGCATATTTGCGTACAGCATCGCCGTGCTGCCACTGCCAGTCCAGCTGTGGTAGGCGCAGTATTGGCTGAAGGCACAGCTTCCACCAGCGCAGCTGCCGATGCCCTTGGCGGTAAACATGAAAAACTCGGTGGTCGAGTTGGCCGTCCAGCCCTGGGCGGCGACTACCTTGTTAACTTCCGTCTGAATCTGAGCGTCAGTCAGGCAAACGCTGGTGTAGGAGTCGTGGCAGCCACTGGTCGGCAACGCGCTCGTATCCGTCACCGAGCCGCCGAACGTAGACCTGTACTTGATTCTGACCTTCAGACCGTTGACGATAGAGTAGTAATCCGTGTCCGTGTTGTAGACGTTGGTGTTCAATAGTCCGCTATCGTGGGCAACATCCGTGAAAAACTGGTTGATCAACGACTCATAATTTGCGCTCACGGTGTAGCCGGGCGGAACCCAATAAATCGCGTAGACCTTGTTGGTCTTTTCGGTCTCGCCGCCGTGGTAGGCGAGATTGCCGGATCCAAGGTTCGGCGTCGAAGCCGGCACCGCCCCGACAGTTGGTTGAATACCGAGAATGCGGCCCGAGCGCGCCGTGCTGCTGGCGCCATCACCAGCACCGTCGGCCATCGCGGCGGCTCCAACGACCGGTCCCGAGAGAACCGCGGCTAATGCCAGTGCCGTCACCAGCTTTCGCCAGACCTCCGAAAAACGTCGAATCAACCCACTTTCCCCTTTTGCGCTATTTTGCACCGCACTCACGGTAGGCGCTAGTTCGTTAGTATACTAGCCAGCATTGGGCAAAGGTTGTAGCGCGAGTTGTGATTTAGTGGAGAACCGGTAGATGGGAAAGGTCGCGGACGATAGGCGCCCGGAAAAGGCCTTCGACATGGTTAGGAGAGATTCCGCGCTCCTCCTCCTAAGGTCGCATCGCAATCTCGTCCCTCGGTTCAGTGGACGGTCGACTTCCATCTCGTATGCTGGCGCCGAAGGACGGAGGGTCGGCTGATGTCCGCCCGACCCCCCTTCGGAGGAGCTGTTATGCGACCAACCATCGCCCCGTCTCGGCGAACGTCGACCGCGTGGACTACCGACCCGCCCGGACGGCAACACGTCCGATCGCCTGGTGGTAGCGGACAGTCAAACGTCAAAGCATTGCCCGGACGGCGGTCCTCACCGCCGCGCACCGCTCCCTCGCCGGTGCGGGTGGTCATCGTCGACGATCACCCACTGGTCCGATCCGGCGTGCGTCTCTTTCTCGAGACCGACCCCACCATCAACGTCATCGGCGAAGCCAACGATGGCGAGACTGGCGTCGCC
>CAZBQK010000030.1:0-27550 GCA_964493975.1 uncultured Dehalococcoidales bacterium
CCGGCGTCGTTTCGGACGCACAGAACGCCGTCGACGAGCTCGGACGGAAAACTCTGGCAAACGAGTGGACGGAGCTTCCCAAGGCCGCATCGGCGATCGCCGGGCCGCGTCTTTAAGAGAAAGATACACGGGGGCGGCAACTTCGATCGCTGGCTTGCTCCTTTGCCCAGCGCGAGGCGAAAGCCGGGTCCGGCTTTCTCGAACCTGAAGCTATCGGGGCGATCGGTTTGACTCGGAAAGTACTTGAGGAAGGACCAGGGCGGAGCGTCCAGCGCGCGGGATATTCGGACGACATCTCGGCCGCTTGGAACGACAATCGCGGCGTAGCAGCAGCTCTTTGGCTTGCACGCCAGCCAAATTGCCTCTTTGCTCAAAGCTTTCCCGCCAGGGCCAACCGGTACGTTCGCTCGGTTTCTGGCTCGGGGAGACAATCGAGCTCGGTTTGAATCGTTCGGACACAGAGGTCGTACCAGCTTCGAACTCGACTTCGCTGCCCCAGCCTGGCGTGACATAACATCAGCATTCGGTAGGTATCCTCGCGGCAGCGGTCCTTCGCGAGTAATCGTTGACACCAGATGATGCCGTCGTGGTAGTCAGCCTCCTCCGTCGCCGCCGTGGCGAGTCGGGCCAGGACAAAGAGGTACTGGTCTTTCAGGGCTTCCCGCCGAAAAGTTGGCCAATCGTCGGCCAGCTCTTCCAGAAAGTCGCCGCGGTACAGCTCGGCCGCCCGGGCGTAGAGCGCCCGCGCCTCGGACGACTTCCCCTGCGCCTCACACGAGCGACCGAGCGCGCAACAGTGCTCGAACTCTTCGACGTCGATCCACACATTGCTCGCGTTCAACTGGTAGCAGGAACCCTGAGAGAGTATCGCCAGCCCGGTATTCTCCCCGTCGGCCGCTTCGGTCTGATTGAGGACTTGCCGGAGAAGATGAACCGCGACCTTCAACGACGTTCCCGGGGCCGCCGCGCTCGGGTCGGGCCAGAGCGCCTGGATCAAAGTGTCGCGAGGGATTGGCTGTCCTCGGTGGTTGATCAGATATTGGAATAGGGCCCGTGCTTTACCGGAGCGCCAGTTGTCGACCGAAACCCCGCCGCGTCGAAACCTGAATGGTCCCAGGCAAGATATCGTCGCCACCGAGCTATCGGTTCGAATGGAAAGGTCGCTCGAACCGATCGGGGGCTGAACGAGCAAACGACGGACGCTGGCGAGCTGGCTGTCGAGGCGAGCTAACCGGCCTTCAATCGCCACGGCGAGCTCATCAATTGCGTCGGTCACCGGGCTCCAATCCTCCGAAGGCGGACGACGGTGAAGCTTGATCGGCGGCTCGGTCCAGCTCGTCAAATTTAGTCCGCCCTTGTCTAGCCCGTCCCGCATGACGGTGTCATCGATCATAAACGTCATCCGGGTCGGGTTTTTGCAATTGATGTGGTTCGTCATCGGCGGAGACGCCATGATTGCCACCACGATGTCCACTAGGCGATACGTGCTCGTCTAGAAAGTGCAACATCCGGTCGATGTCTCGGAAATAGAGCCCTCGCCCGGTCGCGACGTGTTGGATGTGACCGCGGGCGACGTCCTCGGTGTCGTCGGTCCAAAATCGGATGATGAAGGTTTGATACTGGCCCATCGCGTTAATCGCCCCTATAACCCGATTAGTCGACGGACGAGCGAGACGTTCATTCTGGGGTGAAGGTGAGGACCGCTTCCCCAATCTTGATCTTGTCATTCGGCGCGAGCTTTCGTCGCCCAACGACGACCTCATCGTTGATCTTGGTGCCATTCAGACTTTTCAGGTCTTCGTACCAGAATTCCCCGTTTTCGATCAGGATGCGAGCGTGCTTTCGCGACGCCTGAGGATCGCGAATGACGATCGGGTTGGACGCCTCTCGACCGAGAACGGTCTCTAACTTGGTCAGGACAACCTCTGATTCCGCCCCTTGCTGGACGATCCGAAGCCGAGCGCTTGGCGGACGTGGCGCGCCCACGACGACCGTCCCACCCAGGAGCCCGCCCGCGACGACGGTCCCTTCTCCGTCGGCGATGGGGACAACCTTTGGCTTTTCGACGACCACGGTGTGCTCGACTGCTTTCGGCGCCGCTTTTGGCGCGGGCACCGCTTGAGGAGCGACGGTCGACTTGCCCTTCGTTAAAACGTACAATCCGCCCGCGATAGCCCCAACCACGACGATCACGATGGCAACGGCGGCAGCGTAAATTCCCGGGCCGGTTCCGTTTATCGAGTCCGTCGGTGGAGTCGGAACAGTCGTCGCAAGAGGTCTGACGGGCGTCGCGACGGACACAACGGTCGGCGCAATCGCTGGAGTTGCTGTTGGAGTGACCGACACGACCTCGACCACGAATTTCTTGTCGGTCGTTTGTCCGTCAGTCGACGTCGCGCGCACGACGACCGTGTGGATTCCGGGCGTCTCTTTCGTCGTATCCCAGGCCAGGCTGTAGGGCTGGGTCGAGGTTGACATCTCCGGCTTATCGTCGACGAGGAGCTGGATCTGGGTTACCGATCCGGATGTGACGGCGACGCCAATCGGGTTGATGCCCGACACGTTGGTCACGTCGGCGATTCCGGTGACCGCGAGAACCACCGGGGTGCCAACCGGAGTGACGGTTGCGGCAGTGGCGGTCGACCACAGCCCGACTAAGGCGAAGCAGGCGATGACGGAGGCGACGATAGGACTAGTTTGCCTGGACCGACACACCGGCAGCCTCCCTTTGGTAGCCTGATCGCTCTGCGGCCTACGCAGTTTGGCGGGACTTCGTCGTGAAGATAACCCGTCCGTATAACCACATCATTACGGGGGGATTACAAGAGCGACGCCCGGGACGTCAATTCGGTCAATAGGCTTGTAACCGGGCTGTAACACGGTGGTTATCCCTGCTTGCTAGAGTGCGCTAACCGACGCGGGCCAGCGCTTTCGAGTCCACGAAACGGGGGTGACAATTGATGGGGAGCGACGTGACATCCCTACCAGGCCAGCCGAAGCTGGGCAGCGGACTCACCCGATACCGGAGCGCTATCGAGCTGTGTGTCGCCGCGATCGTTGGAGTGGTGGTGCTACCTGCCATCTTTCAGTCCCTCCGGGCACACGACACTCAACTTGGGGGCCGCGTATCGGCAGTTGACCTGGCCTGGCTTGTCCTCGCGCTGGTTGCGATCGTCTTTATCGTGCGTTCGCGGTCGGCGGTGGTTTCGAACGCCGATCGAGCGACGAGCCGGTTCTTGGACTCGATCCCCCTTGACCATCTACCTCGGCCGACTGGTCAATCGACGTCGGCGGCCAGTTCGGCCAGCTCGCTTCAGCCCAACGGCACGGTCGTGGTGCATTCGCTGATCGACATCATCCTGTTGTTTATATTGCAAGCGGTCGTGCGCCAGCCGCTGGTCAGCGTCCTAGGCGGAGAAGCGTCGATTGGAATTGTCGACGGCGCCTTCGTCGTCGTCGTGGTCCTGGTGGCCGTCTCCTTGCTGATTCGATTGCGTCAGGCAAGTCGGCCGTTGATCGAGCGCCTCGCGACTGTTGGCCTCGATCAGATCGTTCCCACGGCCGGTTTTACCTCCGGAAGTGCGGCCGCGACATTCGCGGCGCGCCTGTCGACTACGACCGCTCGCTTAGCGGCGACGTCCTCGCCCTCGGCGGGTGGCGTTTCCCGTCCGGTCCAAAGTCCGACCTCGCCCAGCTCGACGGAGGCCACCGTCCCCGCTGCGATCGAGGCGACGGTTCTGGCAGATGCTCACGAACCAGGAACAGTCGACTCCACCGAGGTGGCTTCCGCATCCGAGGAAACGCCCTCGGATGCTACAGTCGTCGCGCCTGGCTTGAATACGACGCCGGCGGATGCGACCGTTGTGCCGCTCGCTCCGGAACCGGCGCCAACTCATCCCCACCCGCCGGCTGAGGGTGACCTGACAATTGTCTCCGTCTCGGATCAAACGGTGATTGTGCCGCCGCCGGTGGCCGAGCGCGGAAAGGATGGGACGGTATGACCATGGAGGCAAGTCCGCCAATCCCGCGCCTTCGCGACGGAGAGTACGAAGTCAAGGACGCGCTCGCGGCCGGGGGCATGGCGACCGTGTACGCGGCTCATTCCCGGTCGTTGAATACAACCGTTGCGATCAAAGTTCTCGCGCCGCGCTTCGCGCGCGATGCCGAATTGATGGGACGGTTTCACGCCGAGGCGGAGAGCATCGCCAACCTGCATCATCCAAACATCCTCGAGGTCTATTTCTGCGGTGAAGAGAGCGGGGTCGCCTACATTGCGATGCGCTTCGTCCCGGGAGGCACTCTGAAGGATCTCGCCGAGGCGCTGGGCGGTCCAATGGACCTGCGCACCGCCGCGAGGATCACCGGCCAGGTTGCCGCCGCCCTTCAGCACGCGCACGACAACGGAATGGTTCACCTGGACGTCAAGCCTGGGAACGTCCTGCTGGGAAACGCCGATTGGCCCCTGCTCTCGGATTTTGGGATCATTCGAATCGCCGGCGACGTCCGAGTCGATAGCCATCGCGTCGCGGGAACCCCGGCGTACATGTCGCCAGAGCAGTGGCGGGGCGCAACCCTGGACGGGAGGAGCGACCAGTACTCGCTTGGTCTCATGTTTTACGAGCTAGTGACGGGACAGCGGCCATTTGCCGGGCAAACCTCGGCCGAGCTCATGGCCAAGCACCTCACCGAAGACCCTCCACGCCCTCGTCAGATCAACCCGGGAATCCCGGGCCCGGTCGAAGAGGTAATCCTGCGGGCGTTGGCCAAACAACCCGAGGATCGCTTCCCGACAATCGCCGAGTTTGGCATCGCCTTGACCGAAGCAGTCGAACGCTCGCAGGGGATGCAGCTCGAGACAAAGCGGGCCATCGTCAGCGTTGTTCCGAATCTGGCGGCGTTGGTCGTGTTGTCGCTTGTCGCGCCGTTGCTCGAGAGCTTGCCAAACCCGAATCTTCCAGTCTTCCGCTCGCTGACGCTCGACTGGCCGGTAGCGCTGATCGTGGCCGTCCTTCAGGTCGCCGTTCTGCTTGGAATGCGTTGGCAAATCATCGGGTTGGCGACGAGGTTGATGGGATCTACGATCGATTCTCTCGACCGATTGACCCGCTTGCACGTTCGAATTGGGACCGACGCGGGGGGACCACTCCAGGTGGCGAAGTGGCGTAACGCGGCGCTGAGCACGGCCGAAGGCTTGGTGAACGTCGCCTATCTCTTCATCGTCTACGAGCTTATCGCCATCCCCTTGACCAAAACGCTGGCTCTTCCGATCGACCCGGGACTGGAGGATCTGATCGCGACGGCGATCACTGGCCTCGTCCTCCTTTTTGCCGGGGTCATTGTTCTGCGGGTCTACCGAGCGACGGGACCGATTGTCGGGGTTTGCGCGCTTGCGGTCTGCTGGGCGTTTATCAGCGCTTTGCCGCTCGTCGATCGCGAGGTACTTGGCACCCTGTCGCTCCAGTGGTTGATCAAGCTCGCCGTTGGCCTCGCCGTTCTTGCTGCATTCCTAGCCGTCCGGACGAGGGTTCAGCGGGCCGTACGCGAAGCGGTGGTGCCCATGGCGAATCGTCAGTATCGGAGCCTGCAGCGGGGCGCGACCGTGGAGCAAATAGCGAATGTGCGCCAGCAAACCGAGACGGGTCTCGACGGGCTGGTCGACGTTCTCTATCTGGTGATTGGCTACGCGGTGATCGCTTTGCCGCTGCACGGCGTACTGCTTGGCGTGGCGTCTCCGACGGTGACGGCCGCGCTTGTGACCCTGGCCGTCTTCGTGGCCGCGGCCTACCTGGTGAACCGAATCCGGGTCACCAGCGGTGTCGTCGCCGCGACGCTTGGTCTGGTGGTGTCCTCGCCAACCCTCCTCGGATTGCCCCTTTTCAGTCCTGGCGTCATTGGCTCGTCCTCACTGCAATGGGGGGCTCGCGCGGTTCTCGGTCTAGGCGTGCTGGCGATATTCCTGGGAGTGCGCGGACGAATTCAAACGGCGTGCCGCCCCTTCATCGTGCCCCTGGTCTCGCGACAGCTGGCGGCGCTGCGGCCGTCGACGAGTGAGGACGAGGAGACTGAACGGCGGCAGTCGCTCGGTCATTCATCCGACGCGGTCGTCGACCTGGGTTACTTGCTGGTCGGCTACGTGGCCGTCGTCGCTCCAGTCACCGCGGGTTTTGCCGCGACCAGCGACCTGCGCTGGGTGAGTACGGTCGTCTACCTGCTATTTGTCTTGATTGTCGCCTATGTTCTCTATCAGCTGGTACGAGAATTCGTGCCCAAAGCCTATCGGGTGACGTTACCCGTTCCCCAACGCACGATCGGCCCCGGATAGGCATTACTGGCAGGTTGACACATCTCGCTTGCACGATAATAATGCGGGTCACACGACCATTTGACCTATCCCTCGGTCGTCACTTTGGAAAGCGCCTGGCTGAGCGGTGCCTTCGAGGCTGGAGGGGCTCGAGAACGTGAACTCGCTCTTGGTATTGCAATGGCTGATGCGTGAAGTAACGGACCCCTCCAGCCGCGCGCGTCCGCGGCGCCATTTGCCGCCCGCGTTGCGCCGACGAGATCGACCGCTGTCGTCGAGCGGGACGATCGAGCAAACTGGATTACTCCGTCGGATCGAGGAATCGGCCACCGCGGTCGCGTCCCCGCCGCGACGGGCCGGATTGGAAGTCCGATGCTTTGGGCGGTTTGAGGTCACCCGGCACGGAGCTCGGGTGGACGACTGGCGTCGGGGTAAGTCCCGAACGCTGCTCAAATTCCTCGTCGACCGCCGCCATCCGGTCTCCCGAGACGTCCTGATCGAGTTACTCTGGCCTAATTCGGACGCCCAGCCCGCCAACAACAGTCTCCGGGTCGCGCTTCACGCCCTCCGGCAGGCTCTTGGACCGTCTTGCCTGGGCAACGGCGTCGAGCAAGAGTACATCATCGTCGCGAGCGGAAACTACCACCTCAATCCCGAGGCGGAGCTCTGGGTCGACGTCGACGAGTTTGTCGCCCATTTTGAGCGGGGAGTTCGGTTCGAACGATACGGTCGTCTTTCCGACGCGATGCGCGCGTACGAAGACGCCGAGGCGCTTTACCGTGACGAGTATCTCGTCGAGGACTTGTATGAAGACTGGGCCGTCGCGCGTCGCGAGCGTCTGAAGGACCAGTATCTCCTCCTCGTGACCAAGTTGGCCGATTACTGTTTCGATCAGGGTGACGCCGTTGGCTGTATTCTGCGCTGCCACAAAATTCTCGACAAGGACCCCTGCCGTGAGGACGCCTACGCCCGATTAATGCGCTGCTACGCCAGGTTAGGTCAGCGCAGCCAGGCGCTCCATTGGTACGACATTTGTGCCCGGACGCTGCGCAAAGAGCTCGACGTCCCTCCGCTGGACTCGACGACGTCCCTCTACGATCAGATCGCGGGCAGACCCGATCGCGCGGCCGAACAAGCGGCGACCGGATCGAAGCGTCCTTGATGGCCGAGAGCGCGGTCGGGACCGACACCCCGGACAAATCAGCCGAACGATCCGGAACCGCGGCGATTGCGCAACTCGCGATTGCCGCGACCCTGGGCCTCGTCGCCCTGCCGAGTGTGCTTGGGGGCGTGGTTGCGTCCGCAGCGCCGTCGGGCGTTTCTCGCCCAGAGCCGTCGATCTGGCTCGGTCTCAGCGTGGTCCTGGTCATCTGGCTCGTCACCATCGCATCCAGCCTAGCCCGGTTCTTAGTCGGACTTCTGGCGTCGGTTCCGTGGAGCGCTCGATTAGACGACGATCGGACGACACCTCGCGTTGAGACCGGATTGCTCGCGGCGTTGCTCGTGGCCGGCGTGTACGTTGGGTTGATCGAGGCGATCGTTCGCCGTCCGCTTATCGCCGCCGTTGGCGCTATCACGTCACCGTCCGACGTCGACGCGATCGTCGCGGCGTTCGCGGTTTCGGTGCTGTTTGTCGTGCTCCTGCGTTTGTACCGCGTCGCCCGACCTTTTATTGAGTCCGGGACCTGGTACGCACTCGCCTCGGTCGCGACGACGTCTAGCTCCGAGTCGACAACGCGATTCAACGCTCCGGATACGGCGTCGGCGGCGACGGTCGTCGCTCGGCCCATCACACCCGTTGCTCCGGTGGGCGGAAACGAGCAAACGGTCGCGGCCACGGTACCGGCGTCCGCCGATGCAACGGTTATCGCCGCTCACACTTTGGCGATTCCCCGGGAGGATTCGACCGTTGTCGCTCCCTCGCTGGACGCCGACGCGACGCGCCTGGCCCCGGAGCAATCGACCCTCCCTCCGACGGCGTAAGTAAAGGACGAGGACATGGCGGACGGAATGATCGGTCGTCGCCTGCACGGCGGAGATTACGAGATCCGTGACGTCTTGGGCCGGGGCGGCATGGCGACGGTCTATCGCGCCTTTTCGTCCCCGCTCAACGGCGACGTCGCGGTCAAGGTTCTGTCGCCACGGCTGGCCCACGATCCATCGTTCCGCGAGCGCTTCCACGACGAGGCGCGTAGCCTGTATCAGCTGTTCCATCCCAACCTCGTCGAAGTCCACACCTATGGCGAGGAAGGGGACCTCGTCTACATCGCCATGCGCCTGGTTCCGGGTGGCACCCTCAAAGATCGGCTGACAATACTCGGAACGCCTTTAGATCTGACGACCACGGCCCGACTGATCGGGCAGGTTTCCGAGGCCTTGCAACACGCTCACGACCAGAAACTGGTTCATCTCGACATCAAACCAGCGAACATCCTGCTCGGTCGGGCCGACTGGCCCCTCCTCGCCGATTTTGGCATCACCCACGCGATCCAGCATCAGGAAACCGGGCATGGACGCGAGCGACTGGCCGGCACCCCGGCGTACATGTCACCCGAACAATGTCAGGGTGGCCCGATCGACGGACGAAGCGATCAGTATTCACTGGCGATCACGGCGTACGAGCTTCTGACCGGTCGGCGGCCGTTCGAGGCCGAGACGACCGAGGATCTCATGGAGCGCCAGGTCAATGCCGTGCCACCACGCCCCCGCGAGCTCCAGCCGGGGATTCCCGGTCCCGTTGAGGACGTTCTCCTTCGAGGGCTGTCCAAAGACCCGGACGATCGGTACCCGTCAGTTCGGGCCTTCGGTCGGGCGCTGACCGAAGCGGTCGAACTGACGCACGGAGTCAGCCTTGAAGCAAAGAAAGCGATCGCCGCTGTTGCTCCGAACCTCGTTGCAGTTCTTGCCCTGATCTTGCTTGCGCCGTTTCTACTCGGTAGCTTGCCGAACGCGCGGTTGTTTGGCAGCCCAATTCCGTTAATCTGGCCTTTCCAATTCCTCCTGGCATTCCTCGTGGTCGTTCTTCTCTTGAGCGTTCGGTGGCATCTCATCGGCCTTCTTGCCCGGGCAGTCAGCCTGGCATTCAAGGGAACGGGTGACGAGGTCTATGGCATCTCGCGTTGACCACCGGCCAACCGCAGGCCTTGGCAAAGCGCTGATTGGCGCAACCGAAGGGTTGGTCAATCTCGCGTTTGTTTTCGCCGGTTATCGTCTCCTCGCCGTGCCGGTCCTGTCGCTGGCTCGGGCGCTGTTGCCGCCGGCCACGTCTCAGCTCGTCGCGGTCGGCGTGACCGTCGTGCTGGTCCTGCTCGCTTTGGCGATTGTCGTCGGAATTGGTCGCCTGTCCGGACTCGTGGTGGCCGCCGGCGTTGGGGTCGTCGCCGTCGCCGCCTTCGCGACTTTTCCTTCGGTCGATCTTGGCTTACCGCCAGGCGTCGAGCTCGTCTGGTCGGTTCAAGCGGTGGTCGTCCTGGCTGGTCTGGTCGTCCTGATGGCGGCGCGCGCTCCTTTGCTCCGACTGGGGGAACGATTTGCTGGGAGCTTTCTGTTCCCCCTGATTGTCACGGCGCGCCCAACGGCCACCGCGACTGAGCTGACGGAGGCGAGGCGCCGGTTGACTGCGGTTCTGGGCACGGCCATCGATCTCGTTCTGCTGCTCGTCGCCGACGCGCTCCTGCGTCCACCGCTAGTCGCGGCGATTGGCGTGGTCGCCGGGAGCCTGCCGGCCGCGATTCTTATTAGCGGCGTTCTCGGTCTCGTCTGGCTCGTCCTCGCCCTGCGGCTTCGGGCGCTGGGCGGATGGCCCGGGCTGATGCTCGCGGTGTTGTTGGGCGCGCCGCTGCTGCTCACCTTACCGCTGCTCGATCCCCGACTCCTGGGCGCGGCCTGGCCTGGGACGGTGGCTGCCTGGCTTGTCGCGATTATCGCGAGCCTTTTGCTCGTCGCCGCCCGACGACCGCTACAAGTCATGGGGCAGTCGGCGTTCGGACCGGCCCTCGATCGGGGACTGATGGGCGCCAATGCGGCGTCGGGGGAAGACGCTGGTGTACGTCGGGTGGCCGCCTGCGGTGGAATAGTCGGGGCTTTACTCGACGTCGGTCTGCTTCTCGGCGGGTATTGGCTCCTGGGACTGCCACTCGTCGGGGCGATCGAACGATCGACCGGACAGAGCTGGATCGGAAGTGGGGCGCTCGTCGGACTCCTGGTCGCCACCGCCGCGATCATTTGGGGCCGAATGCGAACGGCGCAGAGAACTTTTGCCGAAACCGGTGGAGACGGGTGGGCGCGCCGGGCGGCCGTCGTTCCGGCCCTTGCGCTCGGACTAGCCTTCTTACTGGTGTCGTGCTTCGCCGCGGTTCCGACCGTCTTGGCGGCGCCTCCCGCGGAACGGTTCGGCGCCGCCCCACCGGCTGACCACGTCGTCGTCAACTGGCAATTTTGGCAGCCATCGACTCCCAGCGCGACCGACGCGACCTACAACGTGGCCTTTTCCTGCTCGAATGGCGACTCTCTTGGCGAATTTCGGGAGGCTTTTCGACCGGGAGCCGGCGGCTCGATGCCATCCGGCCCGATTGCACCATCCGATCCAACGCTCGATCCTCAAGGCGTCGCCTGCTCATCCTGGCACGACCTATATTTCGGACTGAGACGGGCAGCGGGGTTGACGACCGCGTCAGCGCTGTCATGGAATTGGGTCGACCTGCGCATCGCGCTGGGAGCAGACGGCGCCGCCAACGTCAGCGAACGCCATTGGGTGTCGTTTACCTCCGGGGTCCACGATCAGATTGCCTGGACCGTGGCCGGCGACCTGCAGGGCGGCGCCGAAGGGATCGAGGTTCAGGATGGCGACGCCGTCGTCCCGCTCAACCCGACGGGACCGACGCCCGCTTCGTATGCCGAGATTCATCCGAGCGGTGGCAACAGCACGATCACCTGGCACTTTCCGCCGGTGACCGCACCAGCCCAGCACACCCTTGTTGTGCGGTATCGGCTCCCCCACGCGGCGCAGAGTGATGGGGCACGCACGCGGTTTTCTCGCTTGGTGCTCGGCCCACGCGCTGGTCCGGTGTGGCGCGCGACCGTCGCCGTCCTGTTTCCGGATGGGACGACGCTGGCAGACTCGCAGCTCGCGTCGTCGGATCCCCGTGCTCGACACCGGGTGATCGACCAGCGGACTGCCTGGTTCGAGGCAATCGATGCGCCGTCCGACGGTAGTCTGACTGTCTCGGTCGACAACGGAGCTTCCGCCCCGCCTCCGCCGCCGCCAACCGCCACGATGACGGCGATCCCGTCGCCGACGGCCACGCTAGCGGCGATCGGCGCGGTTGTCGACGCTCCAACGGAGACCCCGATTGATACGGCGACGCCGGTTCCGACCGAAGGACCAGGCGACTCGCCGACCCCGGCAGTGGTCCCAACCGACACGCCGACGCCGGGTCAGACGACGACGGTTGTTATCAAGACGCCGACCCGGCCTCCCGCTTCGGCGACCTTCACCGCGACTCAGGTCTCCACCGCTTCAGTCACGGCGTTCGCGACCGCTAGCACCACCGCTAGCGCAACGGCGACGCCACTGACCACCTGCACTGGCGACGAGCACATGACGTTTTCGCCAGCGAATCCGGTTGTCGGCCAGCAATTGACCATCACGGTCACGGCAAGCCGCGACCTCCTGCACGTGTCCCTCAGCGGTCCGGACAGTCCTCAAGGACCGACGAGGCGTACTGACTTTGGTAATGTCGAATGGGATTGGCAGGTGACGCCGTCGGCGGCAGGAAACCGCGATTACTACTTCTTCGCGGTCAACAACACCCTGTGTACCACGAACCGCGTCGTCGTTCTGCCCGCGCTCACGGCCACCCCAACGCTGGTTCCGACGTCGACGCCGACTCTTGTGCCGACGAAGACCTCGACATTAGTCCCGACGAACACCGTGACGCTGGTTCCGACGATCACCAGGACGCCCACGGCAACGCCCTGCGCGACGTTCGGGATCCAGGCATTCACCGCGACGCCCAATTATCAGCAAGGGCAGGTGACCCTTGCCTGGCAGTCAAGTGGCGGATGCAGTCCCATAAGTGGTACGATTGTGGCCCAATATAACTCTCCCTACATCACGCCGACGCCGACGAAAAACATTGGAGTGACGGGAGGCTCTGGTACGACGGTGGACACTCCGCCGCAGGGCTGTTGGACGACGATCAACTATTCGCTAACCCTCCGTGACTCCGCCGGCCACAACGCGACGGCTTCGACCCAGACTAACCTGTGCGGATGAGAGCGAGAATCGACCGGGACGATTGTCCTTGAAGGTTTCGGCAGTTGGAGCGAGCGACCCGGGGCGAGTCCGTCAAAACAACGAAGATTCGTACGCGGTCTTGCTTCCCCCTCGGCTCCTGAGTCCATTGGAGCTCCTAGCCGTCGTCGCCGACGGAATGGGCGGTCATCAAGCGGGCGAGGTCGCCAGTCGGATGATTGTCGACCGGTTTCTCGCCAATTTTGGCGCGGCCAGCGACCGAACGATCGGCGCCGACCTCCAAGATGACTGGCGCCGAGAGGTTGAGCGAGCCATTGCCGATGCCAATGGGTCAATATTTCACGCCGCGGCGGTCGATCCCCACTTACTTGGCATGGGCTCGACGGTGGTGGCCGCGGTTATTGCCGACGATCGACTGTATCTCGGCAACGTGGGAGACAGCCGAGCTTACCTGATCAACGATTCCACGATTTACCAGCTGAGCGTCGATCATAGCTGGGTCGCCGACCAGGTGCGGGCAGGCCTCGTCGACTCCCAAGATGCCCGGCATCACCCTCGGAAGAATGTCCTGACTCGAGCGGTTGGCACCTTCAACGACGTCGACGTAGAAACCGGCGTGTTTGAGCTAGTCCCTGGCGATCAGCTGCTCCTGTGTACGGATGGACTGACTAATTTGGTGTCAGACGAGGAGTTAGTCGAGCTGGCCGCGGAAGGTCCGCCGGAAGAATCTGCCCGGAAGCTGGTCGAGCTCGCGAACCGCCGTGGCGCTCCCGATAACGTCACCGTGATTGTCGCGCGGGTCGTATCCGACGGCACGACCTGATCGATTCCGAGCGCCTCAAACGACGATGAGGGGAACCCGCATTTCGACCGGGTTCAGACCGGAGTGGTAGGCATTCAGGTCGACCCGACGGCCAATCTGTCCGGTTAAGACGTACTCGACGACGTCGACTCCGGCCGATATCAGCAACAAGTCTCCGAAACGATCGCGAACGACGGGCGAGATCGGGCCCGGACCGAATAGACCGTAGCGCTCCGCCTCCTCAATCGTAATGAGCAAGAATCGGTCGCCGTAGTGCGCTTTGATTCGCTCCCGGAATCGATCCTCTGCTCCGTCTTGAAGGCGAAAATAGAGGAGCCGATCGTCGCCGCTTGGACCGCATTGAAGCGTCCCGAAGAGGTCCGCGCTCGGCTTGAAATGGTGCTTGGCTGTCACCGGCGTGTCCAGTAAGCCGTGGTCGGCGCTGACGACGATCCGAGCTCGCCCTTCCACCCCTTGCGCCAGCCGCTCTATCTCTCGGTCCAGTTCGTTAACGACCGATCGAACGCCAAAGTGTTTGACGCCGAGATAGTGACTCTCCGAGTCGATTTTCGGCGAATAGAGGTACGTGTACGTCGGCGCGGTGGCCGAGTTAATTCGGGACAAAATGGTGTCGGTTGCGCCGGAGAGATTCGCATAACCTAACCGCGGGCGCGAGCCGCTGAAATACGTCGTCGACACGGTATTGACTAGAGCGGACGGAAAGAGCGCGAGCACGTCTCGCGGCATGTTGGTCATCAAAGCTGGTAGGGGAAACGCCTGTTCGACTGTTACTCCGAGGTGGGTGAGCGACCGGCCGCCAGAACGGGCCGCGAACTGTAGGAGGCCGGCCGCGCCGCGGATTTCCGGAAGGTGGGTCCACTGACCGGTCACCCCGTGCTGGTTTGGCCACTCCCCGGTGGCCAGCGTCGTCAGTACCGCGGCGGTGGTGGATGGGAAAATCGATCGTAGCTCGGCGCTTGTATGGCGAGCAAGGAAGCTGCTCTCGGGCTGTTCCCAAAGCAGGTTGAGACCAAGGCCGTCGGCGAGAACAAAGATAAGATGGTCCGGCTCGCCGACAATCTCGACGATTTTGGCCGAACCGGGAGTGGGTGCCTGTCTCCTGATCCCGGCGATCCAGCCAAGAGCGCGAGCGAGGTCCACGACGTTGAGCACGTCCGGATCCGGACGGAGTAGCTCGCCCCGTTCGAACTTCTCGACTAGCTTTTCGATGTCACTCATGATGTGGCGTACGCTTGGCCCGCGCGTCAGGCCGCCCGCGGTCGCGCTCCCCTTTTCAATTGGCCAGCCGATCTTCAACCTGCGTCGTGGAGCCCACCCGATGCTATCATGGGCTGAGTACAGGCGTTAGGGTTCTGGACGTCTCGATACTATGGCGACATGGATGACCGCTCAATGCTGAGGTACGGTGAGCAAATGGGGTCGATCATCGACGGGCCATCCCCCAATGACCTTTGCGCCGAGATCGGATTGGAATTCTCGACAAGCCTAAACCCGGGGCGGGTCCGCTACGCGTCGCTTCTGGAGGCAATCCGGACGCCACGAGACGTTGCACTCGACGTCGCCGAGCAAAGTCCCGGCGAATGGATCGTCGCGATCTGCACCGCGGATTTCCTGGGCGCTTTGTCGATCATCGTCGGCCTGTTGTCGGCCTATCGCCTGAGCATTATCAACGCGGACCTTCTTACCGTTAGCTATACCGACCAACCAGGCGAGGTGAGAAGGAATAGAAGGGGCTTCTCGAAGCGGACCGGACCCCTCGAAGCCAGTCCGCCATCCCGTCGGATTCTCGACGTATTCGACGTTCGAGCGCTCGATCCTCAGCCTCCCGACCTGTGGCCCAGGTTTCACGCCGATCTCATGCGACTGCTAGCGGACGACAATCTGGAGAATGCCAAGGATGACGTTATTGGTCGCGTCAGCGAGTGGTTTCGCACGATCGATAGCGAGAACGCAAAGCTGTTCCCGGTGTCGATCGACCTGAGCAATCCTCCGGCTTCGTCGTCGACAAGGATGACCGTCCGCTCGGCCGACACGCCTGGATTTCTGTTCGCTTTCGCAAATGCGTTGGCCGGTTTAGCCCTCAACGTCGAACGCGCTGAAGTGCGGACGGTGAACGGCGAAGCCTGGGACACGTTCTGGGTCACCGACGTTCAACGGCGGCAAATTGTGGACGAAAAGCGAGTCCACGAGCTGCGGGTCGCCACGACGCTGGTCAAGCAATTCACCTACCTGCTACCGCGCTCGCCAAATCCCGGCCAGGCGATGCGACAATTCAATGCGCTAATTTCTCAAATGCTGTCACGGGCCGACTGGACCGCGCAGCTCTCGAGTCTTGAGTCGCCGGTCGTTCTTCAGTCGCTCGCCGATCTCATGGGAGTGAGCCGATTTCTCTGGGAAGATTTCCTTCGGCTGCAGCACGAGAGTCTTTTCCCGCTGCTTCTCGACGTTCAGGTTGTCGCGAGAACCCGGACCCGGGACGATCTTCGCAATGAATTGCGACAACGTCTGCATGACGCGCGGTCGCACGCGGAGCGAGTCGACGTCTTGAACGAATTCAAAGATCGCGAGATGTTTCGGATCGACCTGCATCACATCGTTGGGCGCACGGAATTTTCAACCTTCTCCCAGGAGCTAACCTGGCTCGCCGAGGTCTCGGTCGAATTCGCCGCCGAGCTTGCTCTTGATGAGCTTTTCCCAAAACACGGGAGGCCGATCCTGCCAGACGGCCGGCCATGCCCGTGGTCCATCTGCGCCCTCGGAAAATTCGGCGGCCAGGAGATTGGCTTTGGCTCTGACCTCGAGGTGATTTTCGTATTCGAGGGCGAGGGGGTGACCGATGGCTTTAGCCCGATCCTCGCCTCGGAATATTTCGCCGGTGTCGTTCAGACGTTCCTTCGAAACCTGCGAGCACGACAGGAGGGAGTCTTCGAGGTCGATCTGCGGTTGCGACCCTTTGGCAAAGCAGGGGCCCTCGCTAGCTCGCTCGATGGCTTCAGTAGTTACTATTCGGCCGGCGGCTTCTCGGAGCCGTTCGAGCGGTTAGCCCTCGTTCGGCTTCGGCCCATCGCCGGCGACCCGGAGCTCGGCGAGCGGATCAGATCGGCGCGCGACGCGTTTGTCTTCTCGGCCCAACCGCTTGACGTCGAAAACATCCTGCACTTGCGCCGGCGGCAGGCGACCGAGCTTGTTCCGCGGGGCCAGGTCAACGTCAAATACAGCTCGGGCGGGGTGGCCGACCTCGAATACTTTGTCCAGGCCTGGCAGATATCGGTCGGAGTGTCCGACGCGACGGTACGCGTCACGAACACCCTCGAGGCGATTCGAAGACTCACCCGGGGCGGCTATCTCCCCGAAAGCCTCGCCCAGGATCTTCAGCTAACCTACGACTTTTTGCGACGGTTGATTGACGCATTGAGGGTCGTACGGGGAAATGCCAAAGACCTGACTATTCCTCCCGAGGACACCCGAGAATTTGCGTTTTTGGCCCGCCGGTTGCGTCTTTCCGATCCGTCGATGCTCCACGATGCGATAGCGACCCGGATGAAATTCGCTCGGAACCTCTGGACCCTGGCTCCGCCGAGGGCTTCAACGGACCGAAGTGGCTAACGCTTGGCCGTCGCTACCGGCCGAGCAAGGGGCCAGTAGCGCGGGGGCTTGTCCCCCGCCCGTCACTCGTTGCTGCGTGGGTGCTACTCTGGCCGACACGGGTTACGAGCGGGGGACAAGCCCCCGCGCTACTGGTTGACGGCTCGAAAACTAATTCCAGCCGCAGGTTTTTTAAGCGTCGATCTCCACCACGACGTACTGATGATCCAGGACGACGGGGTAGGTTTCGGTCAGGTACGGCCCCTTTTGGATGCCCGAGATGCCGGACGTGCGCGTTCCGGACCCTTCGATCACCGTCACGTCCGCTGCCGACGCCGTGGGCTCGCTTCCGATCATTTCGCCCGCTTCAACCGAGACGTCATACTGACGAACGCGGACCACGGCCGGGTTGAAGTAGGACTGGCCGGTACGAATGTCGTACTCCCAGGCGTGCCAGGGGCAACGCAGGATCTCGCCGCGCCGGCTATACCGAAAGTCGCCCGGCCCCGACGATTCGACGAAGCCGGCCAGCCGCCCCTCGCACAGCGGCCCACTTTGGTGCGGACACCGGTTGCGAAGCGCGAATAGCTCCCCGCCGACGTTGAAAACGCCTATCGAGCGGCCGGCCACGTCGACGATCTTTCGCGTCCCAGGCGCCAAATCGTCGATCGTCCCGACGACGTACTTAGCCATCAGACCTCACGGCAGCCTATACAGTTTGCGAGCATTCTCCGCCAGGATTGCCCGCCGGGTTTTCTCGGGCAGCCAGCCGGGAATTGCTTGACCCGGGGAGTCGAAGTCCCAATGGGGATAGTCGGTCGAGAACAGGATTCTATCGTCCATGTCGAGGTCTTCTAGAAGCTGGCGGAAGTCGTCAGGACGTGGCGGCTCTTCGACGGGTTGAGTCGTGAACCACATGTGCTCGCGGATGTAGTCGGATGGCAGTCGCCGCAGCTCTGGCACTTCGCTTTTCAGCTTTTTCCAGGCCCGGTCCAATCGCCACATCAGCGGAGGAAGCCAGCCGAACCCGCCCTCGATCAGGACGAATCTGAGGTTCGGGAACCGCTCGAAGACGCCCTCGCAGACGAGACTGATCACCTGATCCTGGAAGCTGGTCAGCTGCCCGGCGTGGTACTCGATGTAAAAGGATGGTGCTCCGATTCCACTGCCAATCGGCCAGCCGCCAAGGGCGCCGAAATGCATCGCGACCGGTAAATTATGTCGACAGGCCGCTTCGTACATCGGCCAGTATTTGCGCTGACCAAGCGGTTGGAGCGTTCTCGACTCGATCAGCACCTGAACAAATCTGGGGTGCTGGCCCAGGCGGTCGATCTCGGCGGCGGCTAGCGCAGCATCCTCGTAGGCGACGATGATCGATCCCCGAAGGCGCGGCTCGTGCTCGATCCACTCCTCGACCTGCCAGTCATTGATCGCGCTCGCTCTGGCAGCTCCGTAGCCAAGGTTTAGCTGGTTACCGACCGCCAACAACGGGAGCATCATCCCATACTCGAGGTCCCAGAGATCGAGCAGCTGCTCGCGGAGGAAGGAGAGGTCGGACCCGGGCGGCAAGCCGGATGGCGGCCACGAATCCGTGCGGGCCGCGTTCTGATTGGCGAGCGGGTAATAGGCCCCACTGTGCCGTCGACCGCCGTACTCTTGGTGATACTGTCGCCATTTTTCCGGCAGGTACTTCAGAAAGGTGGCTTCCGAGGGCACGGAGTTATGGATGTCGCAGTCGATGACTGCAACCTTTGTCGCCTCGCCGGTCGAGGACTTTTCCGCCGTCAGAGTCACGTGAACCTCCTGGGCTGGCCATCACTCATCACGTCGTCAACCGGTAGAACGCTCGGGCGTTGGCGCCCAGGATCTTTCGTTGCAGATCCGGACGCAGGCCGATTGGGAGGGAATCTTTGGGCTCGTCGAAGTGCCAGTGAGGGTAATCGGTTGAAAACATGAGCAGATCGTCCGAGCCGAGCTGATCGATCGCCCGAAGTAGGCGTTTCGGGTCCGGGGGACCGTCGATGGGTTGCAACGTCAGACGGACGTGATCGCGGACGTATTCGGAGGGCAACCGTCGGGTCCAGGGAATCTCCCGGCGTAAGCCTTTCCACTCTTTGTCCAGACGCCACAGAAAGGGCGGTAGCCAGGTGAAGCCAGCCTCGACCAGCGCCAGCCGCAAAGTTGGGAAGCGGTCGAAAACGCCCTCGACGAGCATGCTCATCAGCTGTCCCTGAAATGCCTGCGCCATTCCAGCGTACTCTTCAATGTAATAGGAGGGCCAACCGACGGACGTCGGCGGATTTCCCGGCGCGCCACCAAAATGGAGCGACACGACCAAATCGTGTCGCGCGGCTGCCTCGTAAATCGGGTGGTAGTGCCGCTTGCCGTACGGAATGGGAGAACGCACCGGGAGAAAAACCTGGACAAATCCCGGGTGATCGCCGACGCGCTCGATTTCACGAGCGGCCTGGTCCGGCTGTTTGCTCGGCACGACAATCGATGCTCTCAGCCGCGGCTCCCGATTCAGCCACTCCGCGATCTGCCAGTCGTTGACCGCCCGGGCTAGGGCGACGTCGGCGTCCGGATTGTGGATCGACTCAAGGGCATAGGCGCAGCTCAGGATCCCAACGTCAGCTCCCCACGCGTCCAGGACTTGTTTGCGAATCGTCTCGAGGTCGGATCCCGGGGGACCGCCCGACGCGGGAGTTGCATCAGGCCGGGCCGAGGTTGGAGCCTTTGGATAGGCGGTATCGCCGGGCCCTTTGAAGCCTGATTGGTCGATGTATTCCTGCCAGAAGTCGGAAAGCCAGGGAAAGAGGACGTGGACGTCCGGCACGACGTTGTGGATGTCGCAGTCGACGATCTTCTCTCCGAGAGAAAGGTTGTTCGTCGACTGGGTCTGAGTCTCAAGCACTCAGTCCGCTCCTTCCCGTCGGTCTCGCCAGGCTTCCGATAAGCATACTGCCTTAGCGGGGTGCTAGGCCAGCGCTACTTCGCGCAGGATCACTGGATTGCCGGATTCTGCTGCCCGCTCGATGGCGGTGACGATGCGGGTTTGTTCCAGGCCATCTTCGCCAGTCGGTAGCCGACCCCCGCCTTTCCAGGACGTGGGGACGTCGACTTCCCCAAGTATGGCGTTCACAATGTGGTCCCGCATCTCGAGTGGTGGGTCGCCTCCGAAGAGGGGAAGAAACTTCGTCTCGACCTCAATCGACGGGCGCGGTCCCACTCCTTCGACGTCTTCGTGAGGGCGACGAATGACCGCCTTGGCGAAGACGCCCATCTCGAGCAGCTTCTGCTGGTGTTGCTCGAGCTGATCCGCCGTGATCGCCTGATCCAGTGTGGCCTGCCAGCCGGGTTGACTGTTAAATCCCACTCCAACCGTCGTCCAACCCCCGGTGGATCCACTGAAAGTGAAGTTTTGGGTCACGAGCGGCTCCATGTGCCGAATCCATTCGGCTTTGATCCGAAGAACCATGCCGTTTGACCAGGACAAGTGAGCGTCGTAGAGATCCGGGGTGTATTCCAGGACCTTTCGAATCGCGATGGCGCGCACGTCGGTCACTTCGGCTGGCTCGAACATCCATCTCAGACGATCGACCACGTGGCTGAACAAGAAGTGGGCAGTGGACGACCGTCCGGCCCATTCTCGGCTTCGCCCACGCCACATGTGGGTCGGAACCGAAATGTTGTCGTCCAGGGTCAGGTCACCGTAGACGGCATCGCCGATCAGGCCATGCTGGTACACGTAGCGCGATGCGACCTCGTGGGGAGCCGTGCGGCTTGGCAGATGCACCCAGAGCCGCGAGCCATTTCTCTTTGCCGCGGCGTACATCGCTTCCGCGTCGTCCATAGTCGTCGCCATTGGTTTTTCGGTAATCAGGTTCGGCACTTTTGCTTCAGCCGCGGCGACCAGCGGTTCGCGATGAAACGAGTCGGGCGTCGCGATCACGGCGATGTCGGGATGTTCTTTCTCGAACATCTCCGCGGCGTCGGCGTAGGCGTGCGCCCCCACAATCGCGGCAAGCTTTTCGGCGCGATCGGCCAGAGGGTCCGCGACCGCGACGACGACCGTGTGCGCGTTCCTGCTGAAGAACCGGGCGTGATTCGAGCCAAGAATCCCGCAGCCCGCGATGGCAACTCGAAGCTTGCCGGTCATTGCGTGGTAGCCTCCATCGTCATTACCCACGTCGATCCTCACGCTTGGCGTGGCCTCTGTCAAGGTCGTAGATCGAGAGGGTCTTCACGGTTTTGGGAATCTGACCCAAGCATCTCCGTAACGCAGCCGCGGGTAACTGTCTATCAGTTAAGAAATCATTGTGAGCTGTCCGGGCCGTGGCCAAGGGTGTCTAGAACCTTTGCGCGGACACTAGTTAGGCTTCGACCCCCTTGGGAGAGGATACCGGCGGCGATCCCTTCGCCCTCGCTGACTATGCCGAGCAGGAGATGCTCCGTGTCGACGCGGTCATTTTTCAACTGTCGCGCCTCGTCGACCGCTAACTCAAGCACCTTCTTGACCCGGGGCGCCAGGGTCATGTTGCCGACGAGCAGGCTATCTCCTCGCCCGATGATGACTTCGACGGCCGAGCGGACTTTGTTCAGATCGAAACCAAGACCGTTTAGCGTCCGACCTGCCACGCCGTCGCCCTCGCGGACGAGTCCAAGCAGAATATGCTCGGTGCCGATGTAGCTATGGTTAAGTCGGTGTGCCTCATCCTGTGCCAGCGTTAACACTTTGCGCGCGGAGTCACTGAACTTTTCAAACCGATCCATCACGCCTGACCTCCAGTGGCTGCGGACTATTTGGTCGGATGGTTGCAATACTATTCCTCATGAAACACTCACACAAGATCGTGGTTGAACCTTAACGAGATAGCCAGACAACTAGACAAGCGTCGTGGAAAGGCCACTAAAGCTCGACGCGGGACAGAGCACTTCAGCAAGGCCGGTAAGAACGGCTCAGCCAAGAGGTGGGTAAGATAAGTGAATAACGTTAGGACTTATGTGAAGAAACCGTTCATCAGTGGCGCCGATCAGATAATGGGCACACGCTGGAACGATCGAGTAACGTCCGACTGGCATGTCGGATTGGGTTCTACGACAACGCGCTGGGATGGAACGATCGTGGTAATCCTGCCGTAGATGTCGTACAGAAATAAGGTGACCTGGGCTGGGCCGCCCGCACTGCTGGGTGGATCGATGCGGCGCATCAAGCGACCACGCTGCACCGGGTTCGGTGTTCCATCCAGGCCGACATCGTAGCAGAACGTCGTCACGAGACCCTGCTGGTCGGTGCTGGATGTCAGGAGGTTATGCGCATCATAGGTATACGTGCCCGTCCGAGTAAATCCGGGGGCCACGTGGAGAACTTGCTTCAGAATCAGGCCCTGTTGGTCGAAGGTGGTCTCGAGGTCCTGGTCGAATGTCGTCCCCGGAGTGGCGGGCTGAGTCAGGATTGTCGTCCGCGTGCCGTCATCACGGGCCAGGTAGCGGAAGGTTTTCGTGTGCCCGCGCGTGAGATCGGTCTGATTCTGTTCCGCGATCACCCGACTCTGATCGTCCCAAGTAAACGCGTACGAGTCTTTGCCGCGAGAGTCCACGACGGCCGTCAGGAGCGTGGTATCGCCACTATAGCGGTACGTGATCACGCCACCGTCCGGATCGGTCACCGACTGGAGGTGACCGCGCTCATCGTAGGCGTAGCGAACGACCCACGGCGGACTGTGCCAGTCGCTGACGGTGGCGAGCCGGCCGCTGCCCGGGTCGTAGGTCAGGTTGAGGGCATGACGAGTGCGGGTGTCCGTGATCTTGGAGACGCGGCCGTTGGTGTTGTAGGTGGCAACGAACGCGAAGCCATCGGGAGCCTCCAGCGCTGTCGGCAATCCGCGTGCGTCGAACCTCCAGACGAAATCATCGGTCATCGTCAGAGCGAAGACGCCCGTCCGGGCATCGCGCGCGAGACGAATGAACCCGCGATCGGCGTTGGCAAACGTCCCGTCGGAATTGCGCACAAAGGTCGACGACGTTCCGATCGGATACCGTGCCTCGACGCGCGTGCCATCCGGACTCGCAATCCCGAGCCGAATGTCGAACTCCTGCGTCCACCGCGGGCCGAAGGACCCAATCGTCTGCAGATCGCTGACGTAGTAGCGATGAAAGAGGATGTCCGGCCCATCGACATCATAGCGCTGATATTGTGCGCTACCGGCGAAGGTGGAAACCGCGAGCCGACTTGAACTGAACCGGCTCGGCGTGACGGTGCCATCCGTGACACTTGCGGTGGGGATTGCCGCGACCGGCGACAATTCCCAGGGGAAACGGTCGGTCTTCAAACGCACCTGAAGGCCGTAGGGTCCGTTGACCCACGTATTGGCGCCCACGGTGAACGTCGTGACATTATCAGCTCGGCGCCAAACGAGAAGGCCGCGGGTCGTCTCCTGAAGAGTATCGCCCGTGGATACATTCGAGTGCTCGTCGATCAAGCAATCGCCGACAACATCGGGGATCATGTCATGCAATGTCTTGAAGCTGAGCTGATATTGGCATCCTAGCCCGGCACCGTCGTCCATCGGGAGTGCTGCGGCCGCCTCGCTCGGCCGTGGCAGCGGGAAAAGGAGAACCGTGGTCACCAGAAAAGCGGCGAAAAGGCGTCGCGCGCCACAGCAAATTCGCTTTCCCTCAGCCAAATCATTCCCCAGCACGGTAGTGCCCAGTATGGTCCATTGGTCACGCCCGGTTGACGGTTCGCGCCCGGACCCGCCACCAGCAGAAGGGCAAGAACCGTACCAGAACCGAACAGTTCGTCAGCGATCCGACGGAAGACCTCGGGAGTGAAACTGGAAGCATAGGTTGGCGTGGGACATAGGCGCACTTCTTGAAGGAATGGCGAGATATTGGGTCGTCTCGTCTTACCAAAATATTTGTGGTAGGAAACGACGATGTCGGCGTAAAGGAAACAGCCGGCCACTTGCGGACAGGACTGTGCCTCTCGACAACAATGGAGATTGGCAAAGTCGTTGGAGATTCACGGGATCGGAACGACCGAGGTGGCGACAAGAGCCGAGGGGTAACGCCGTCCGCGGCCAAAGACGAGCACAGCTCCCGCAGATTGATCGATCTGCCTGGTCCTCGTTGGGGACAGTGCTTCATCCTTCCCCTCTGACTCCCATTGAACGGTTACACCTGGTCGATTCCGTCGACGATCGCCGTGTTGTTTGTTTAAGGCTTAAGCTGGGCTCTCCCCCAGTTTTCGGGACTCGCGTGTGCGCCCCGGCCGTCACACCGTCCATCCAGTCCGTTCACGGCGTCGACGCCCTTACCCTCCTTCCGGTTCGACCAGATCGCTTGGCGGCGGCAGTTCTTGCCGCCGTTCCAGGATGTCCCCCATGCGCGCGTCCATGATCACGCGGAAAGTTGCGTGCGGGAAAAAACGTCCCCAAGAGACCGACCAAACGAGACGACCTTCCGAGTTTCCCCGGAGTCGCATCTCGCCCGGTCTCGCCCCCACCCGCTCGGCGAAGTCTCGGCCGCCCGCGCCGAGCGCTAGCTCCCAGACATCCGAGCTGTCCAAGAGGGAGGAGGCTTGACCATCCGCAAGACGCATGATCATCGGCATCCCACTCGTATCGACCGGTGACATATGGGGCGGGCCGAAGACGACGCCGTCGACGATCGGGTAGCTCACGTCTTGACCCACGTCCGGCACCCACATGTTGACCACCCACCTCTCGATCGTTCCGTCCGACCGTCGGCCCTGGCTGAATATTTGCCAGATCCATCCATTACGGTGGAGGCGGCGGAGCGTGGGCAGCGCCGTCTGCAACGCCTGGAAAGTGGTTGGGGGTTCGGACCAACCGGCAGTGGGACGGGAACGGAGCCGACGCAGAGCGCCGTTGGGCGTGCTCGGGGCCGACCTAGCGACCGAGACGGACACCACTAGTTCTTCGAGCTCCCGTACCTCATCGGACTGCCAGTCCTTGCCCGGCTCGCGGAGTTCATGGAGGCGTCGGTGCAGCGCCTGCTGAAACTGATAACTCTCATTGGCAAAGCGTTCCCGCCGCTCCTCCTCGCTCGGCACTCGGATCGCCGCGATCTTGGCCGGGTCCCGATGGGCCCATTGGAGGGGGCTATAGCTTCGAACACCGCGCATGATCCCGCCGAACATCTCAACGGGCTCGACGACGCGCCGCTCCTGGTTCCAAGGATAATACAGGTCCCGCGGCAGACCGGCGGCCAGCAGACGCTCCTGGAGCAACGCGAATTGGGTCGGTTTCACGCGGAGGGGGCCCGGGAAGCCGTCGTGGGCATCCATGACCCAGCGATCTCCATGGCGAAGACTCATCTCCGCCGAGAAGCCATGTTCGCCCGCCTCCTGTCCGAACCAGACGAAGAGTTCATCGATGAAGCTTTCGCGCTTGGCGGCAGTCCGAGGCAACGTGCCTTCACGCGACGGCTTGCGGTGAAACGTCGGCGTCGCCCAGTACCGATTGGCCCAGCGTGCGGCAGTGCGCGCCGTCACCCGCGCGGCCAGGGCGATCGGGAAGTCCTTGAGCTTGCCACCGAAGACGCTTAGCCCCTCTTCCACAAAGTAGAAGGGGTCCGGCCGGTAGAAAACGTAACCCGGCTCGGGTGTCTGCCAGGGGGGAACGCTGAAGGTGCCGACAGCCATAGTACCCCTTCCGAGACATGCTATCTGAGGTCATCTGACGCGGCGACGACCCATCGAACGGACTTCTCCCCGTCGTTTGCCGACCAGATCGCAGGGCGATGGGCGCGGACAACCCCCGATTCTGAGGAGACGGCGAAGGCTCCAGGTGCATCATCGCCCAACTGAGGTCTCAATTGTGGGTTCGACGGCTCTGATATCTCTATACGTGGTCGCTCTCATTAGTGTCAAGGTGCAGGTCCTTCGAATTAAGCCGATCAAGCACCAAGGCTATGGCTGAGTGAACTTCGTCCTCTACAAAGTGACCCAAGGCTTTGTCGAGGGCTCTAACAAGCAATGAAAATGCGGAGTTCCGGTCGTCATCGAGTGAAAACTACCCGGACCGGTTATGTAGTACACTTGTCATGAATAGTTCATTCATTTCTCGGCGGCTCGCCTGTACTACGTCGTATGGTTCAGGACTGATTGGAAGCGGTCTCCTGTCCCCGTGCCGTAATGTCGCGCTGACCGGTTAGCTCGGACTGTCACAACTAACAGGAGTCAGCGCTTTTATATGACCACTTCAACCCTAGCCCCCGACCGTCCATCTACGATTTTTGCCGACCCCCGAATCCCGCCGGTCCTACGTCGATCGCTCAGTCAAATGGGAATCACCGAGCCGACGCCGATTCAGGCGCAAGCAATCCCTCTACTTCTCGACGGGAACGACCTGTTCGGTCAGGCCCGGACTGGGTCGGGCAAGACCCTGGCATTTGGACTACCGCTCGTGATGCGCTGCGATCCGGCGATTCGCAACGTTCAGGCGCTCGTTCTCGCGCCAACCCGGGAGCTTGCGAACCAGGTTGGCCAGGTGATCGGGCAGCTCGCGCTCGCCCGCGGGCTCAAGCTCGCCATTATCTACGGTGGCCGGTCGCTCGTGCCGGAACGTCAGGCGCTGATGAGCGGCGCGCAGATCGTCGTGGCCACTCCGGGCCGCACGCTCGACCACTTGCGTCAGGGCAATTTGCTCCTCGGATCGCTGCGGGTCTTCGTCCTCGACGAGGCCGATCAGATGCTCGATCGGGGCTTCGGGCCAGACGTCGAGCGGATTCTCGCTCAGTCGCCCCCGCGGCGTCAGAGCATGCTCTTCTCGGCCACGATGCCGCCCTGGGTGGCGACGACCGCGGCTCGCCACCTGCGCAATCCGGTTACCGTGCGGGTCGATCCAGAGATCACCACGCCACCGGACATCGAGCACATTGTTTACGACATGGATTCCTCGACCAAACTCCCGGCGCTTCGGACCCTGCTCGATCGACGGGGCGACGCCCCCATTCTTGTGTTTGGGCGAACGAAACACGGCGTGAAAAAGCTAGGTCGCCATTTGGTGGCGCTCAATTATCCGGTTGCCGCGCTTCAGGGAAATATGAGTCAGAACGCGCGGGATCGGGCGATGGAGGACTTCCGAACCGGACGGACGCCCATCATGCTCGCCACGAACGTCGCGGCGCGGGGCCTCGACGTCGACGACATTTCTCAGGTCATCAACTACGACCTTCCCGAGTCCGCCGAGCTTTTCACCCACCGGACCGGTCGAACCGGCCGAATGGGAAAGGCGGGCGAGGTCGTGACGTTTCTGACGCCGGAAGACACACTGGCCTGGCGCCAGCTCGAACGCGATCTTGGCCGACGCTTCTCACGCCAGAAGTGGACCGGCGGGCCCGCGACCGAGGCGTCTCGAGCGGAGAGGCCAAGAGTCCAGAAAGCAGCACGGCCGATTGGCGACCTGCCGGTGACCAAGCGCCGGCCCTGAAATCGCCTGGGAGTCTTGGCAATTCGGTGTAGGGGCGGCCACAAGGGCCCCCTCCCCGCAGCGCCGCCTCCCCCGCCCCTACGAGAGCCCAGACGACAGTCCCACGTCCCACCGACCCGCCTCCCACG
>CAZBQK010000031.1:0-26982 GCA_964493975.1 uncultured Dehalococcoidales bacterium
GCTTGCAAGAATTCGCCCTTCCACGACAAGCGGCCGGTAGATTGCTCCGATCAGTAGGCAAACAATGCCAAGACCTGGGAGATCGCGCCGGGAGATTACTAGCAAAGGTTAGCCGTCCTCGAGGACGACCTCACCACTCTTGCCACCGCTTTTGCGGAGCAGTCGAATGTCCGTGATTCGCATTGCCGGGTCGATCGCCTTACACATGTCGTAGATTGTCAAAGCCGCTGCCGCGACCGCGGTCAGGGCTTCCATCTCGACTCCGGTCTTACCGGTGGTTTTGACCGACGTGGTAACGTCAACCGCGGAGGCCTCGCGATCCAAGTCAAAAGACACGGAAATTCCGTTCAGAAGGAGGGGATGGCATAGTGGAATGATCTCCCAGGTCCGTTTCGCCGCCATCACCGCCGCGACCTGCGCGGTCGCGAGCACGTCGCCTTTTTTGACTTGACCAGATTCAATCGCGGCGAGGGTTTCTGGTCGCATTGTCACCCGGCCACGAGCGACCGATTCGCGACGCGTTTCCGCCTTATCCGATACGTCGACCATGTGTGGTCGGCCGCTGGGATCGAGATGAGTAAATCCAGTTTCCTCGGGCATCAATTAACCGGAAAACAGGCGAAAGCTGGTTGACGGGCGCGATCGATGTCGCGATACGTCGAGACGATTCGGTCGGCCACGGCGTCCCAGCCGAAACGAAGGACTGATGGACGGGCCCGGTCGGCAAGCCGCTGCCGAACAGCTGGATCGGAGAGAATCCGTTCGATTCTCTCGGCAAATTCGACTGGTTGACGCCACGGGACGAGCAATCCATTATCTCCGTCGCGAATCACGGTTGACAAACCACCGACCATCGATCCAACGACCGGAGTGCCGCACGCCAGAGCTTCGACCGCGGCGAGCCCAAAGCTTTCGTAGTGCGAGGGGATGACCAGGACCGAGGCAGCGCTGTAATAGGTCGGCAGCTCTTCTTGGGGCACTGACCCTCGAAACTGGACGCGGTCCTCGATCCCAAGAGTCCCCACGAGTACCTGGCAACGCCGCATCTCTTCTTCGCTCCCGGAGCCTCCGACCACGACGAGGGTCAGGTTGGGCCGCTCCTTGAGCAGCGCAACGGCACGAAGCAAGACGTCTAAGCCTTTAATTGGATCCATACGGCCGACGAAAAGAATCACCTCGCCGTTCAAGCCGAGCCGGGCCTTCGCTAGATCTGGAGCAACCGGGCGAAAAAGATCGAGGTCGACGCCACAGGGTACGACGGACACGCGTTCGCGGCGCGCACCGTAAAGATCGACGAGTGACTGACGCTCGTGCTCGCTCGACGCGATGATCCGGTCGGCAGCGGCGACGACTCGTGTTTCGACGTTGACACGAACATCACTGTCGGCCGTTTCAGTGAGTGCCCGACTCTTTAATCGACCCAGCGTGTGGAACATCGCAACGTGAGGGACATCCCAGCGGCGGGCCAGCACGTTTCCGACCCAGCCGCTCAACCAGTAGTGACTGTGGATAAAGTGGTAGTCGATCTGTTCGTCGCGGCGGAATCGCTCGAGGTTGCAGACCAGCTCTGGAAGAAGGTCGTAGACACTGTTTTTGTCGACGGGCGACGGCTCCCCCGCGTCAAGGTGAATGACCCGGGCATTTTTGCCGAACGAGACTATCGTCGGCAGACTGGGGTCAACTCGTCGGGTGAAAACGTCGACGCTCATATCGCGTCGACCCAGCTCCCGACTGAGCGCACGGACGTACAGTTGCATCCCACCGGCTTCACGAGTACCGAGGGTCGCGAGCGGGCAACCGTGAACGCTCATCATCGCGATCCTACACATGGTGGTTGCTCCTGATTGAATCGTTTGTCAGGTCGAGGCGAAGACGCATAATCGGAACGTCGAACGCCCCAAGGTCGTATTTATAGGGCTCGTTCCCCTGGAGGAAATCGAAGACTTGACGCCCCTCAGATATGGCGTCGCGTAAACAAAACGCTTTCAAAAGCACTCCGACGCTTAAATGGGCGAATTCCGGATCGTATCCGCTGTTGTAAAGCAGGAACTTTCCCGCATAGTCGAATAGGATTGCCGACGCAACTCGGATACCGTCGATTTCGAGAAAGTAAAGCCGCACCCAATTTTTGGGCATGAATTCGTCGACCAACGCGCGGAAAAACGTCTCCATTCGCGGCGTCATGAACGCTGCTTTGTCTTCCCCGCTGAGCCGATGAAGTCGAAAAAAGTCGTCGACGTCGGCGCCACGCGTGGTCGGATTGGACACATAGCGGTGTTGCACATCGCCAGTTGAAAGCAAACGTCGCAATTTTCGCCGCAGCTCGTGACGGTCCTTTTTTGACAGCGACTGGAGGTACGTTTCCCAGCTGTCCGGTAGCTCGACTCGGGGCGAAACGTCCTCCATTTCGAGATCACTCGGGATTCCACGTCGTCGTGCTTCGGCGTGAATGCCAACCGAACCAATTGATTGGGGCCCAAGGTTTCTAAAATCAACCGTTCCGCCCCGCCGGGTCATATAGTCGACGACAGCCTCGGCTACCTCGTCCGAGCTACCGCGAGCAGCAATGACGTCGAGGAAATCCGCGACCTCGGCACCGCCGGCAAACTCCCAGCGGTCGCCAAGTCGAATCAGTGGAACGAGACCGATCAGATTGCGACCCGCGCGCACCGTGACCAGGTGAAGCTCGCCTTCTCCAAGAAAGCGCCACCAGGTACGCTGCCATTCTGGCGTGAGGAAGATGGTGTTGTTGGGGCTCTGGTCCAGAAGGTCCGACCATTCATTGGACAAACCGTCAAGACTCTCCACTCGAGTGACGGTTAAACAGGGAATCGTCACGAATCGAAGCGTCCTAGCCAGACAATCACGGGGTGGATTGTAGCACGGCGACGGAACGAGGTGCAAACAAATGTGACCGACGAGAGATTTGTTAAGTAGTTCATAAAGTAATATGCCCTACTTTGCCCTTGCATATCAGTAGTTATTTAAGTATACTCCAAGCGGAGGGGGTAGCGAATGGACCGACGACTTACCGATCGACAGCGCGGGGTATTGGATTTCATTTCTCGATTCATCGACGAGAACGACGTTCCGCCGTCGCTGAACGAGATCGGCCGGGCAATGGGAGGTATTTCTCCAACTGCCGCGCTAGCCCACGTCGCGGCGCTCGAAAAAAAGGGCTACCTGAGGCGCACTCCCCACGAGCGCCGAGGGCTTGAGGTCGTCCGGTCGGATGTTCCAACCGACGACCCGAAGCTACTTCGCCTCGCGGTGATCGGCACCATCGCCGCCGGCCAGCCAATCGAGGCTTTTGAGGATAGTACCGAGTGCTTGTGGGTCGAGGCGTCGCTCGGTCGACATCCGGACAACTTCGTTCTTCGGGTTCGCGGTCATAGCATGATTGGTGACGGCATCAACGACGGCGATCTCGTCATCGTTCATCCCCAAAACGTCGCCGAAAACGGCGAGACTGTCGTCGCGCTCGTCGGTGGAAACGGCGCCACGTTAAAGCGCTTTTTCCGAGAGCGCGGGCATATCCGGCTCCAGCCAGCCAATCCTTATCTCGAGCCACTCATCGTGACGGATGTCGCGATTCAAGGAAAAGTCGTCGCGGTCATCCGGCGCTACGACTGACGCCACACGACGTCACCTCAGTTTCGCGCGGGAGGCTGTACTTGGTTCCTACCGACGTCGAGACCCCTCTCACGAACCCCGTGGACCCGGAATCGACCGACGTCGACTCGCTGGACGAGCTCTGGTCCACCTGCGAGTCGGTCGTGGAGGCCGTGGTCCAACGTCATCACGTGTCTGGTTGGGGGGTCGACTCGGCTGATGCCGTGCAACACGCGGCGCTTGTCGTCGTCGAAATGGCCCGGTCCGGTCGAATCTCCTCGGAGCTTTCCCCGGAGGCCCTCGACGCGCTAACGCGTGAGCTGACGCTGGAAGTTCGCGAGTACCTCCGCTCCGAGCGACGCCGACTTGGGCGCCAGGTGTCCACCGACGATGGACGGATTGAGCGGGCCCTCGCCCGGCGGGCCATCCGGGCCCCGTCGACCGGCACCTCTGGCCGCGCCCTAACGCGCGCGATAGAATCACTGTCGCCCCGCCAAAGGGCAGTGATTGCCGGAATCTACTTTGGCGATTCCAAGGTAGCCGCGCTTGCCGACGAGCTCCAGGTCTCTTCCCAAGCCATAACCGCTCTGCATCGGCGCGCCTTAGCAGCGATTCGCCATAAGCTGAAGGATACCAATCTCCGGTAGAGACGTTTCGCTGAAACGTCTCCGTCTTCGCGCAATCGGAGGCCGAGGCAGCCATTTGAGGCATCCAGCCGAATCGTTTGTCGACCAATAAAAATGCGCTGTCGAAGCCGGAAGCGACGGAAGACCGAGACGTTTCCGCGAAACGTCTCTACCGCGGGCTGGCGGCCTCGTAGCGCCTCATGACTGATACGTCGCCACTCTAGCGACGTCGCGTCGCGTGTACTTCCGTCACTCGCGGCGCTCCAGGTCGGGCCAGTCGTTCAGTGAGAAGCGCCGACGCAACAAAGAGGAGGTTCGCCGGCCGTTCGCCGAGGCGACGCGTCAAATAGGGGTACCATGACGGTCCCCAGGGAGTGTAGACGCGCAACGGATACCCTCCGTTGACGAGGGTCTGCTGAAGCTCGCGGCGAATCCCGAAGAGCATTTGAAACTCGTAGGCTGCCGGTGGGGGATGTAGCTGCTGAATCAGATCTAGAGCCCGCTGGATCAGCCGCTCGTCGTGCGTTGCGATCGCCGCGATTGGAAGATACCCATCGGTTGGCGACGCGGATGACGCCGCGTGTTTGAGGAGTCGCTCGAGCATGGCTTCGTACGATCGATCGACGTCGGGTTTATCCGGATACGCGATCGAGGCGGGCTCGGAGTAAGCCCCCTTGCACAATCGAACCGATCCACCGGCGGTTAAGACCTCGTCCAGGTCCGTTAGGCTCCGGCGGAGGGCGGCCTGAAGGACAACGCCGACGGAAATGCCCTCCGAACGCAGCTCGCGCCAGAGTCGGAGGGTCGAGTCGGTGTGACGCGAGTCCTCCATGTCGAGGCGAACGCCAGTTGGAATCAAGGAGGCGGCCAAAGCTATTCGCCGAAGAAGGTCCTTACACCGACCGAACGAGATATCCAGGCCAAGCTGACTGGGTTTTATCGAAAGCGAGACCGGAGCGCCGACGGCCGGAATTCGAGAGATCGTTTCGAGATACACCTTCGCCGCCGATTCCGCGTCGTCCATCGACTTGACCGATTCCCCAAGGTAGTCTAGAGCGACTCGACAGCCGGTATCGGCGAGAGCTCGGGCGGCAGCCAGGGCCTCGTCGAGCGTCTCCCCGGCCACGAAGCGACGTGACAAAGCCCGGCCGGGACCCCGTTGGAAGAATGCCGAGACGACGGGATTGCCGGAGACCGTCGAGATTAAGACGCGCACCGACCCCTCCCTGCGAAATACGTCAGACTATTGGCGTAGGAATGACCGAAGATCCCTCGCGACGTCCGCCGGCGAGATGCTGTCCATACAGACGTGTTGGTCCCGGAGGCAGGCATCGTTCAGGAAGCGATTGTCACGACACAAAGTGCAGCCGACCCGAGGGAGCGCGAGGTGCAGCCACGGAACGGACGGTGCCCAGAGCTCCCAAGGACTCGCCCCAAATATCGCCACGGTTGGGGTTTGAACCGCCGAGGCCAGATGCATGATTCCATTATCGATCGTGACGCACCCGCGCGCCAATTTCAGCGCTCCAGCAACCTGTGGCAAAGTCATGGCGCCTCGAAGGTCGACGAGCGACGTTGCCGAAAGTATTGCGCTTTCAATATCG
Organism: uncultured Dehalococcoidales bacterium; assembly: GCA_964493975.1. GTDB lineage: Bacteria > Chloroflexota > UBA6077 > FW602-bin22 > CADDYW01 > CAZBQK01. Next base: position 5,843 of record CAZBQK010000031.1, read on the forward strand.
CCAGCACCGTAAGCCGCTCGTTGAATTGTCGGGGCGGCGCCCAAAAGCCCGACCGTCAGCGACGCCGCCGTCAGGTAGTCGACAAGCTCGATCCAGGCTGCGGCCCCCCAGAGCTTTGCCGATCGCGTCCCACCGGTCGCGATCAAGACGTCCGGGACTGACATCGGCGGGGACGCGATCGGCACTTCGGTTCGATGATAATCGGTTTCTACTCGGGCGAGGCGGCAGAAGATCTCGCCGATAAAGTTCGACTGTACGACTCCAGAATAGCGGGCCAGGAAATCTTCACCGGCCCAGAAAGTCGACTGCTGTTGCAACCGGTCGAGGAGGGACGTGCCATCCGGAAGCTCGCGCCGACCGTCTGCTTGAAAGCATCGCCCGACGACGTAACGGGGATCGAGCAGCGTCACAGCGACGGCGTTGACCGGGTTGAAATCAAGATTGATCGCCAGATCATACGGCCCGAAGCAGCGTTCTCGCTCGTTGATGAAGTGGCTGAGACCGCGAACTGCGTCGGACGGACCGTATAACGAATACCTCTGGTCGATGTATGGGCAGGCGCTCTCGAGCTCGATCGTTCGATCGCCACCAAAATAGTCGAGGATGGCGTTTGGATATTTCTCTTTCAATCCACGGAGTAATGGTGTCGCGACGACGAAGCCACCGAGCTTGTCCTGGAACAACACCGCCAGATGGGGTCGGTCGCCGAGTGGCTGGTCTTCGAATCGCTGCATTGGGATTTACCCGCTCTTCGCCGACGATTTAACTGTGCGCAAAAAGAGTACCAGCAGGACCGGTCAAACGGTTGTCTAACGGAGAGCGTCGACGGCGGTAATCAGCTGTCGATCCGACGTCGCCCGGAGCTGGTCCGGCGACATGGAGCGCTCTTCTGACGGAACTAACGGGATGCTCGACTGAGGGGCGGCGACGACTTTATCGGGCGCGATTCCATTATTCCGGATCGACCGACCGTTCGGCGTCAGCCACTCGCGGACGCCAAGGAGGACCGCCGAGCCATCGGTCAGGCCGAATTCGCTCAGAACCGTACCAGTTCCAAAGGTCTGTTCGCCGACAATAGTTGCCCGGTGCTGATCCTGCAGCGCACCGGCGACAATCTCCGCGGCGCTTGCCGTCCCATGATTGACCAGGACGACGAGCGGATCGCCGGTCGCAACTCCACCGGTTTTGACCACGGTCGGCTCTCGATGTCCGGATCGATCCTGTTCGAGCAGGACGTTCCCATTTTGCAGAAACTCGCTGCTAACCTGCACGGCCTGATCGAGAATCCCACCGGGATCGTTTCGGAGATCCAGAATGATCTTACTGTCGCCCGCCTTCCGCGCATCGGAAATGGCGCTGCGAAGCTGCGTGTCGGTGTTCTCGCCGAAAGAGCTGACCCGGATGTGGGCGATCCGTTCGCCGGGCACCGTCGTCCAGGTCACATCCGGGACTTTGACGGCCTGTCGAGTTATCGTAAAGTCTAGTAGCTCCGCCGCGCCCGGTCGTAGTACCGTGACGGTCACCGGCGTTCCCCGGGGACCTCGAATCATTCGACTGATTTCGTCGAGTCCCGCCCTCGATTCATCCTGACCGTTGACCTTTTGAATTACGTCGCCACTCAAGAGTCCGGCTTGCTGGGCCGGCGAGCCGTCGAGCGGAGAGACGATTGTCACCCGCCCGTCCCGAACCTCGACTTCGACTCCTATCCCTTCGAATTGCCCCGCGAGGCTCTCCTCCTCGGCTTTCCGGTCGGCCGCGCTAAGAAAACGGGTATGACCGGTGTCGCCCAGAGCGTCGAGCATGCCGCTAATCGCGCCGTGGGTGAGATTTTGCGCGTTGACCGCGGTCCGATCGACGTAGTTATCCTGTACCAGACGCCAGGCTTGCCAGAAGACGCCGAAGCTGTCACGAGCCTCCGGCGGCTCAGTCGGAATGGCGCCCCGAAGAATGATCCAGCGGTCGGCGGCCAAACCCGCTCCAAATCCAATGGCCAACGCGAAAACGGTCAAGAGAACGGCGTAGGGCCGCCAACGTTGGGTCACGTGGGATCGACTCGGGGTAATTGGGGTGCGGGCAGCCCAGTTCCGTCCCCGCCCTGGCCCGAAGAAAGCTCGACAATCTCGCCGCGCTGGTACCGCTCGACCGCCAACCGTAACTCGCTTGGACTTGAAATCGCGAGGCGGCCCTCTTCCGCGAGATTCAGCACGTGTTCTCGGGCTGCGTACCGTTCATCGGACTCCGGAGCGAATCCCGTTGGCGGGGTTCCGTACGCTCCGGTGTCTCGCATGAATTGGAGCACCGCATCAGGAATGTCCCCATAGGCAAGAAGGTCGTGGGATCGGAGTCGTGACGAAGATATCCGCCGATACGATGCAGGAAAATTCAATCGAGCCACGCCATGGGCGTAGCGCTGGTTTTCAGGACGATTCAGAAGGGCCTCCAGATCGCCGAAGTCGGCATCCCCTCGGGGCGCGACAAAGAACCGAGCGAGCGCGAAGAGTCGATCGAGCGCGGCGTCCCGGTCCTGATAGTATCGAGGATCGAATATTTGGACGATCTTGTCGAAGCCGACCGCGAACCAGAGGTCGGTGATGGTCGGCCAGTCACGGGTGATCGTCTCGGCCTGCTCGACGTAGAGGCCGCGATTGACCAGCACAATTCCAAGGTCAGGGCGCCGATCGACCAATGCTTCGAGCATGAGGATCCGGTCGGCCAGCGACGCACCTTCGACACGCTCCTTATTCACCGTTCGGGTCGCAAGCAGGAAATCAACTTGGTCGACCAGCCCGGTGGCGCGAACCGCTTCCGCGAGGGCAAGATGAGCGTTTGTCGGCGGATTGAACGATCCCGGAACAAGGGCAAGCCGGAGGGGCTTCTGGGTCGGTCCATCCAGAATGTATCGTGCTCGCGGCGGCTCGTTTGGGTCGAGCTCGCGCACGACTTGGCGGAGTGCGAGAAGGTGGGCGATGATGTCCAATGGGGGTTCTTTCATCCATTCACCGGGTCTGGCACGTCCATTATAACGAAGCCAATGGTGCTATACTGGCGAAGCAACACCATTGCTCGAACCGGAGTCCCACGATGCCGATCACTCCCGGAATGCGGGGAGAAGCTGCCCTGACCGTCGACCAATCGCACACCGCGAGCGCGCTTGGTAGTGGCAACGTTCCCACCCTGGGAACGCCGGCCCTGGTCGCGTTGATTGAACGGGCCGCGGCAAACGCCGTTCGCCGGGGGCTGAACGAGGGTGAGGAGACGGTTGGCACGGTCATCAATCTACGGCACCATGCGCCCACGCCGATCGGGAAGCGCGTCCGCGCCGAGGCAGTCGTCACGGCGGTCGAGGGCCAAACGATCCGTTTCGACGTGCGGGCCTCGGATTCTGCCGCGACGATTGGCGAAGGTTCGCACGAACGGGTCGTCGTCAATCGCGAGGACTTCGTTTGGCGCGCCGCGAGTCGGGGCGTAACCCGATAACCAGAATCAGGTCGATCAAACAATAACGGGAAGAAACGGAAGGTATGGAGAAGACTCTCGTCGTTATCAAGCCGGACGGCGTTCAACGCGGCCTGGTGGGACCGATTCTCAGTCGCTTCGAGCAGCGAGGTTTTCGAATCCTCGCCATCCGCATGCTCACCGTGCCCAAAGCAATGGCCGAAACGCACTATGCGGTCCATCAGGGCAAGTTTTTTTACGACGACCTGGTCGGCTACATCAGCGCCGGACCGGTCGTCGCAATCGTTTTGGAAGGCGTCGAAGCGATCAAAGCAGTTCGGCTGATGGTCGGATCCACCCGGCCGTACGAGGCAGCGCCCGGATCGATTCGGGGTGACTACGCGATCACCGGACTTCGAAACCTCATTCATGCGTCGGATGCCCCGGAAACCGCGGCTGCCGAGATCGATCTGTGGTTCCCAGCTGGCGAAGTCCAGACCTACAATCGCGACATCGATCGCTGGATTTACGAATAGTCCAACGTCCGCTATGCCCCAAACTTCTCGAGCTTGAGCGCGTTTGCCATTAGCATCGGCATCGCGTGTTGGGCAAGGAAGCGACCAAGCGTCCCGGACTGGCAGGCCCGTTCGTTGAATTGCTCGACCGCGTCCGGGACCTCATACGGTGAGTGAAGCATAAACGGCACCGGATTCCACGAATGGGCCCTCAAGATCGATGGAGTGCTGTGATCGCCGGTGATCGCAATTGCATCCGGCTTCAACGCAAGAAGATCGGGCAAGGCCTGGTCCACTGTCTCGATCGCTCGAACCTTGGCGTCGAACGTCCCATCTTCGCCGGTCGTGTCGGTGTACTTGTAGTGTAGGAAGAAGAAGTCGTAGTTTGCCCAATTGTCACGGATTGTCGCGATCTCGTCGTCGATCGTCTCGCCCGTTGTCAGGACATTCATCCCAACCAGGCGACCCAATCCCCGATACATCGGATAGGTAGCCACCGCCGCCGCCCGTAATTTGTACAGATCGGCGAACTGTTCCAGATGTGGATACGTCGCGAACCCTCGAAGTAGGACGTAATTCGCCGGCGCGTGGCTCGCGAGCACCTTCGCGGCCTCGCGGATGAATCGATTCACGACGTCAGCCGCGTGGGCGGCTGACGGCTCGAGGGCGGTCGTTTCGAGAGGCGCGACGCCAGTATGTTGAGGATCGGTATCAGTCAGGTGAGCGGCCAGATTCTCTCCCCGAAAGATCGCGACGGCCCGATGCATGCTCTCCGTCTCGATGAATAGCTGGATCCCAGGAATCTGGATCTGGCGAAGTAGATCGACAAGCTTCCGATTCGTCTCGGTCGAGATCCGGCCGGCGCGCCGATCGGTCACGAGCCCGTTCTCGTCCACCGTGGCGAAATTGATTCGGGCCGCGAGGTCGGTTGGCTCAAGATGAAACCCGATCCCCAGCGCGGACAAAACTCCCCGTCCCACATTGCACGCGATTGGGTCGTAACCAAACAGCGCGAGGTGAGCCGGGCCGCTGCCCGGAGTTATACCCGGAGCAATCGGTATGCTTAGTCCGCAGATCGACTCGCGGGCGAGCTCGTCGAGGTTTGGCGTTGTCGCGGTCGCCAGCTCGGTTAGCCCGGTCTCTGGTCGGGGCAGCCCGCCCAAACCGTCCATCACAAAGAGGACGATCTTCGATGGCGTCTTGACGGAAAGCTCCGTCATGAGCGTATGCGGTATCATTCCACACTCTCAATCATCGTTCGACCGGCATCGCAAGTCTCGACCGATCTCGGAAAAGTTTTCTTCAAGCCGGGGAAACGTCAGCCACACCGTCGCCACCCCAAATAGGGCTCCGGTGATGCCCCGGAGGTACCATGTACTTTCACGGAGCTCGAAAAGCTGGGTAAAGCCGTCGATTGCCATCGGTAGAATCAGAATCAGGTATACGGGTATGGACAACGCGGTCAGATCACGAGCTCTCAGTCGGACGTACGCGAGCCCGGTCAGCGCCATCGTCCCGTAGATCGCGGTATTTCGCTCGCAATAAGCCATCTGATGCCCAAAAATGAAGTACGAGCGTGACGGCATCTGGTGGCACGTGAACGAGTACACCTGAAATATGCGAAGCGCGGCGCCATTAGCGCCAACTAGCTCGAGGAAGGGCGCGACGATGGGCAGCACCGCGAATAGGACTAACGCCCCGTTCGCAAACGCAAGCCAGTGACGACAGGTGAGCTCCAAAAGCCATGACAGTCGACGGCGGGTCGCCTCGTCGAAAACTTCTCGACGACCCGCGGAAGAAACAAGCGCCATGAGGTTGCTCACCTGTCGTGTCGATTCGAATAGACTTCAGGTTGGGGTGAGTCAGCGAAGCCCCGGTCCCGTCCCGTGATAGGCGGTCCCGTAAGGGCGTCCACTGAAATAGCCAACCGAGGAGGCGCCGTTCCGGCTGAGAATTGCTCGAACGCGCTCACCCATCGTTCGATCGGCAACGCCCACGAGGATCAGAATTTTGCCATCAGCCAGAAGGTCGGCCAGAGTCGCCGAGTCGCGCGGAGGGACTCCCTGCATGACCAGCGCGCCGACCGGACTCGTATTGGGAGATTTCGACAAGACTTCCGTCAGGACTCCCGCGCCGATCAGCTCCCCAAAGCCCGTCACCGAAACCTTTCTGGGATCGTTTAGCCAGTCAGAGCCTTTGCCGATCCCGCCGAGCACCCCTTTTCCGCGGTTCTGCGACGCGGTCGATTCGATCGCTTCGGCCTTTGCTAAAACCGAGACGTCGACCGATCGGACCCCATTCTTGCCCAATTCGGCGATCGTCGTCGCGACATCGGTGGCGCGGTCACACGAACCGACAACTGCTCGACTGGCCAAACGTACCAGAACCATTACCTTTGACTCCAGGATCTACGGTTTGTTGCGTTTGGGCGCGCCCGCTTCGTGCTCGTGTACCTGTTCGTGGATCGTCTCCGCGGACGGAGGAATGTACAATTCCGTGCCGGGCTGGAGATTATATGGGTCAAGGATGACGTCTTCGTTGACGCGATAGATGTCGGTGAACGCCTTTGGATCTCCGTAGACCTTTTCGGCGATCGAAATGAGCGTATCTCCGGGCTGAACGACGTACGATCGGAGCATTTTCCCTCCAGACGCGAAACTTCGCGTTGGGCGGGACAGATTTCGTGCCAGTCGACAGAAATGGGTAGATGCCGACTGCATCGCCGCTCGCTCAATTTGGGGACCTTCCCCTCATCACAAACAGCTCGACGAGATCGTGCCGACAGGCGTCACACAGCGCGACCCCATCACGGCTTTCCTGATCGGCGGCTCGAACCAGCTGTTCTACCGTCGATGCGTGTCGCATCACGCAGGCATTCGTGCAGAAACGATTCGGCCCAACTACTTCAACGGCACTTACCCGGGAGCGCGACGGGAGTCCGATAACCTGCCCAAAGAAATGGTAGACCATTCGACGCAACGCCAGCTCGCGTTGCTCGGTCCGGACCAACCCGCGAAGTCGGTAGACCGATAGAACGGTTCCAAGCTCCAAGACAGACGTGCCAAGAACGAACTCACGCTTGCGGGTATGAGACGGGTGTGGCGCGGAATCGATCAAATCACGATCGACTATTGCCACGTCCCAGTGTGGATTTGATTTCTGCCACGGTTCCTGTCGAACGAGATCGAGGAACTTCGAGCCGTCCACCTGCTGACGACCCGAATCGAAGCTCGTGTCGACGTACCAGGTCGTTCCAGAATAGGGGCTACCTTTCGGCATGGATGGGATGTACCAGGTACCAAATGGCCGGATTGCCGTCGGAGGCAACGCCAATCCCGCCCGGTGGCCGACGTCATACACGACCCGCAGGAATTCCCGGACTGCCGCGACGGCCGCTTCGGCTTCGTTCGTGTCGACGCCCTGGGACCACATGATCGATACAGGTTTCATCTACGGTTCCGGATTCCATTCACACCGCGCTGGCCAGGTCGCCGAAACGGCGATCACGTTCTGCCCCGGCCGGCGCGAACCACCCAGGGTCGTTACTTCTCCTGAACGGTGATCGACTGGATCTTCACGTCCTTCGTTGGAACAGACTGCTCGCCACCCGGTCCGGCGACAACCGGCGTGTTTGCAATCTTATCGAGAACGTCGAAACCACCCGTCACCCGCCCAAATATCGTGTAATTCGGCGGAAGTGGATAATCCTGGTTCATGATGAAAAACTGACTTCCGTTCGTATTCGGACCCGCGTTCGCCATTGCGAGCGTTCCACGAAGGTATTTTCGAGTCACCGGCTCGTCACTAAACCGATAGCCTGGGCCGCCAGCGCCCGTGCCGGTAGGGTCGCCAGTCTGGGACATGAACGACTTGATAATCCGATGAAACTTCACGTTTTCGTAGAAGTGCTGGTTCGCGAGAAATACGAAATTATTCACCGTCTTTGGGGCGTCTTTCACGTACAGGTCGGCGGTGAGGTCACCTTCGGTTGTCTTGATGTCCGCGGTATACGTCTTGTTCGGGTCGACGGACATCGCCGGCGGGGCATTCCACTGTAAAGCCACGTTGGATGTATCTCCTGTCGCCGCCTTCGCGGCGGCGGTAGGTTGAGGCGCGGGTGGGCTTTGACACGCGGCGATGCTCGCAGCGGTGCTGGCCAGAATGAAACCGATAGCAAACCGCCTCGAGACCGCGCTTTCGGGATGAAACTGCGTCACTGAACCTACCACGTCAAAAATACTGTTGCCAAAGAATTATTGACGACGGAAGGTCATCGCGTCAACCAGACGCGAGTGGCGAGCGGAGGGTAAGGAGCGTCAGCTCAGGTCTGGATCTGAAACGGATCTGGTGGCTGCTGCAGCCCAGGCCGCGGTTGACGTACATTGGAACGCCGCAAACTTCAAAGAACCCGCTCGAAAATCGGGAGTCCGAGCCGCGCAAGACCCACTGGGTCAGAAACGGGAGTCGTACCTGCGCCCCGTGGGTGTGGCCGGCCAGAGCTAGATCAACTTGATCCGGGGGAAGGTCGAGGAGTAAGTCCGGATAGTGGGTCAAGAGGATTCGCGGCCGGTCCGCCGCGCACAGCCCGCGCACGGCATCGTCAAAACGGTCGTGACTAGTGTGACCGTCGCCGACCCCAACAAACCAAAGGTGGCGCGATCCACGAGATACCGCGAAGGCGGCGTTGTCCACTAGGGTAATTCCCGCGTCCTGAAAAGCACGGACCATCAGCCGACGGTGGTCGCGGCCGAACCGGTAATCGTGATTTCCGAACACGGCGAGCGCCGGACGGATGGTCAGCTGCTTGAGGACCTCCGGCAACTGATTCAGTGCGCGACGAGAAGCAACGTAATCGCCGGTCAGCACGACGACGTCCGGCTTGGCCCGGTTGCATTCCTCGATCGCTCGGAACACGGCTTCGCCGGCGACGGATCGGGCAAGAAGGTGAAAATCGGATAATTGTCCAATGACGAAGCCATCAAACTCTTCTGGTAGCCTCGGCAAAGTGATGGACGGGCGGGTAACTTCTAACCAGTACGGCTCGACGAGATAACTGTAAGCCCCAACCGCTCCGGCCGCCGCGACTAGGCCGGCTGAAATAGAGGCGAGGAGGGGTTTTCGGGTGACTACGTCAGCCGCGGCCAACCATAGGCCGCCGCTCTGCTTGTTCACGGTGACTCCAGACGGCCATTTCGCGCGCTGCTTCGACCGAACCTAGCCCAAGGCCAACCACTAGCTTGTGCGGGCCCTCGTCCCAATTTGAGCGCGGTTCGGTGCCTTTTTACGGGGGAAATGATGACAACCTGAGGACATACGTGTGGTTTCAATCCAGTCTAATTATAAACCACTTGAGCGACGCACGCGGTCAAGAGAGAGGCGCCGGCACACTCTTTGCGGTTGAACCGGTCGTCCTTAATCCGAATTCGGTGGTAGCAATGAAGTGTCCACGATGTGAGTCCGAACAAACCAGATTGACCTGGCTTCGGGAGTTCAATGTCGTTTACTGGTGCGGGAACTGTCACTCAGGATTCGAAGTGAATCGTCATCGATCGAGACTACCAGTCTCGGCGCGCCACGCGAATCCGCCGGAGATAGCTACCGAACCCGTTATTGCTAGTGTGCCTTCGGCGTAGGCGTCGCGGGTGTCCTTACCACGGCCGGAGTGGGCGTGGGCTTGCCCGCGGTTGGCGATGCGGCCGGTTTGACCGCGGTTGGCGTTGCCGGACTCGGCGATCCTGCGGATAGGGTTGCCGTGGGTGCGGCGTGCGAATCGGTGGCCGGATCGTTGGGTAAGAGAATATCCATCAATTGACGGGCCATCGGTGCCGCGATTTCGTGGCTGTCGCCTCGCCCTTCGACCATCACCAGAATCAGAATCTTCGGAGATGTCGGTGGAGTATACCCGACGAACCACGCGTGGGCGAGAACGCTCTGGTTTTCCGCCGATCCCGTTTTTGCCTCCATCGGATGACGGTAGGAGCTGAAGGCGTAATAAGCCGTCCCAAGCGACGTGCTCGTGACCCCAAGCATCCCATCGTGAAGGGCTTTCATCGTGGTCGGCGACACCGGTAAATTTAACACTTTCTGGGCCTGGAAAGTCTGGACCGTGTCGCCGTGCTGATCGACGTACTTCTCGATCAACAGCGGTGTTCGCCGCAGACCATCGTTTGCCAGGATGGAATACGCGTTCGCCATTTGGAGCGGCGTTGCCTGAAGAAAGCCCTGGCCGATCGACAGGTTGACGCCATCGCCCGGGTACCACGGCTGTTTGAGGTTCTGCTCTTTCCATTTTGGGTCTGGAACCACTCCCGGGACTTCGGAGACGCCATTAATACCGGTCTTCTGACCGAGGCCGTAGGCCCGAGCCATATTGGCAAGTAGGAAGGGGTCTTTTTGCTGCAGCGCGAGCCCAATAGTGTAAAAAGTGGGGTCGCACGAGCCGGTCAGGGACTGGATCAGATTCAAGGTGCCCTGAATTGTCCAGTTATGTAATGCAACGCCCGGCATGCCGTGCCACCAGTAGTTACAATTGAACGTGTCGGTCGTCTTGAATCCAGCGCTTTCCATGCCCGCGCTCATCGTTATCACTTTGAAAATCGACCCAGTTGGGAAGACGGCCTCGACCGGGCGATTCTGGAAAGGGCTGTCCGGCGACGTGTTGAGGGCCTTCCATTCCTCGGGGGCAAAACCTTTGACGAACTTGTTAGGATCGAAACGGGGATAGCTAGCCAGAGCCAGAACCGAGTTGTCGGATGGGTCCATCACGACAATACTGCCGTCGAGCTTACCCAGGATCTTCTCGGCAGCCTTTTGCACGTCGAGGTCAATGCTAAGCACGACGTCATTCCCGGGAACGGCTTCTCGCTCGGCAATGACCTTGATTACCTCTCCAGTTTGAGCGACGACCGCTAGCTTTCCGCCACGCGTGCCGGCGAGAACGCTCTCGGCCGAGCGCTCCACCCCAGCGCGTCCGACGATATCGTCAAGCGTGTACCCCTCGAGCGAGAGCTTGGGAAGCTCGGACGGATCGACGTGGCCGATGTATCCGACCGTGTGTGCCGCGACCTCGCCCTCCGGATAAACCCGAATTGGCTTGCGTCTCAGGTACACCCCGGCCGTCGAGCTGAACTTTTGGTGAAGCTCCGCCTCCAGGCCACCGTCGACGTCTCCCAAGGGGATGAACCACTCTGGAGGCTGATTCTGATAGACCTTCTTGAGCTCATCCGGTGACTTATGAAGATACTGGCCAATGACGCCAAGAGTTTGGAGCTCGTGACCATCTGCAATCAGCTCTTTCGGAACAACGCCAATCGTCTCGAGAAATCCCATCGTCGCCATGGGCCGACCTTTCCGGTCGAGGATGCTGCCGCGACGCGGATTCAGCGGAAATAGCCGTACGAGATCGTCGGCAGCAAGGTCCTTAAAGAAGAGCGACGGACGCCAGTCAACCCGCCACTCACCGTTTTCGAGGACAAGGGGTACGCTGTTGTTTTCCTGAAAGGTTCCAACCCGAATCGTTTTGAATTCCACGGTAATCGGGACCTGGACCGATGCTCCATTTCCGAGGCCGGACGCGACCAGAGGAATTGAGGTGATCTTGGTCGTCAGGCCAATAATCGTGGCCTCCGACGTAATCTGCTGGTAGCGCTGACTGAAAGCATCGCGAGTTTCCGCCGCGCGCGCATCCGACGCCAGCAAATCATACATGTCGCTATAGCGTCCTTCGCTCCACGCCGTGAGATACTGGGACGCCGACGCTTCAGGAGGAGGTATGGACCCAAGTGGTGTGGGATGGTCGATCGATACGGTGAAGGTCGGCGACGCCAAAGAGCCATCACCAGGTCCGGCCGCGGTACGAATCGGCGACGGAACCGCGGCGGAGACGCGACCGATGACACTGGCAAAGGCGGTTTCTACCGGCCGGCGCGCAATCACGAAGGCAACGCCGATTGCCACAACCAGCAGTGCGATCAAGGGCCAGCCCCGTCGCCGATTTCTGCGTCCACGATACGCCATGAAAAAGACTACCTACCCCTGGCCGTGGCGACCAACTATAGGACGGGGAAAACTACCACCACAATTTGGCAGCCATATCCTGGGCGAACAGCTCTGGCGATTTGGCCCAAAGGCCGGTACTGAGGTATTTCCAGCCACCATCCGCGAGCAAAGCGACGATAATCCCGTGGTCCATGCGCTGGGCAGCCCGAATGGCTCCGTAGATCACAGCGCCACTCGATACCCCGCCAAAGATTCCTTCGTTGAGCGCGAGAATCCGTTCAGCCCGGAGCGCGTCGGCGCTATTGCAGATGATCTTACCATCCAAAAGATCGAGGTCAAGTATGGGAGGTATAAAACCGTCGCCGAGATTGCGCAAGCCTTGGACGAGGTCACCCTGTTCTGGCTCCACGGCGACGACCCTAATTCGGGGATTGTGCTCCTTGAGGCGGCGGCCAACTCCCATCAAGGTTCCGCCGGTTCCCAGACCGGCCACGAAGACGTCGACGTCCGGAACGTCGGCGATTATCTCGGGTCCCGTCGTTCGGTAATGGGCGTTCGGATTCGCCTCATTTCCGTACTGGTAGGGCATGAAGTACTCACCGGTCTTGGCAAGCTCCCACGCCCGATCGATTGATCCGTTGCTCCCGTAGCGTCCATCGGACAGATCGATCTCCGCTCCGAATAGCTCCAGAAGTTGGCGTCTTTCCACGCTCGCGTTGTCTGGCATGACGATTTTCACCGGGTAACCCTTCAATCGGGCAACCAATGCCAGAGAGATTCCAGTATTTCCGCTTGATGGCTCCAGGATGGTCTGTCCCGGCTTGAGCACGCCCCGCCGCTCGGCGTCGTCCAGCATTTCCAGGGCGATCCGGTCTTTCACGCTACCGCTTGGGTTCTGGCCCTCGAGCTTCGCCAGGATGCGAACGCCCGGCTTCGGACTTATTCGCGACAGTTCGACGAGGGGAGTATTGCCGATTGTGTGGAGGATGTCCTGAAAAATCAACCTACGATGCGCCGCCCGCCACCGCTGGCAAAATCGACACGACGTCGCCCTCTTCAAGCGCGGTATTCATCCGGTCGAGGTACCGGATATCTTCACCATTGCGATAAATATTTATGAATCGACGAATTGAGCCATCCGGGCTGACCAGCTCGGTCTTCAATCCGTGAAAGTTCGTGTCGAGATTATCCAGTAGCTCGCCAACGGTCGCGCCTTCGCTCTTAACCGCATTAGCGCCGACCGTAAACTTTCGAAGAAGCGGGGGCACGCGAACTTCTACCGCTGGGGCTTTTGCCGACACTCCGTCCTCCGACGATACCGCGCGATGCCGGACCTCGTCACGTCTCCTCAACCGAATGTCGGCCACGGGAGTCAGTTGTCCGAGAGCCAAGACACGACGGGTGATTGCGCTGCAGCAAGGGCCAGGTCCGTCCATTCCTACCCGGCGCACTCATTATAACAGACAGCTACGGATACTCGACAACTCAGCAACCTACGTCGTATCCTCGAACGTGCCGTCAGGAGGCCTAAAGTATCGTGTCGACCAGAATCATCGATCCCGTCAGCCTCGTTCCATTTGGCCCGACCGGCCTTTCCGTTACTCCGATCTGCGTTGGCTGCGCCGAGCTCGGCAATATGCCGGAGACCTTCGCCTACTCCGTGTCGGAGGATCGCGCACTCGCGACAGTGCGCGAAGTTTTCAGGAGCAACGTTAACTTTCTCGATACCTCGGCCGCCTACGGCGACGGTGAGAGTGAAAGACGAATCGGTCTCGTCATTCGAGAGCTCGGTGGGGTGCCGTCCGGGTTCGTTCTCGCGTCGAAAGCCGACCGAGACCTGACAACCGGGGCATTCACCGGCGATCAGATGCGGCGCAGCGTCGAACGCAGCCTGCGCCTCCTGGGAGTCGATCGGCTTCAAGTTTGCTACCTTCACGACCCCGAAAATTCGACGTGGGAGCACATCACCGAAAAGGGTGGAGCGCTCGACGCCCTACGGCAGTTGACGGCCGAAGGCGTCATCGAACACCTCGGAATCGCGGGCGGTCCAATCGATCTCATGATCCGCTTCGTCGATCTTGGTTGTTTTGAAGCAGTGATTTCGCACAATCGCTATACACTTCTGAACCGCGAAGCTGATCCGTTGTTCGATCTAGCGGCAAGACGAGGTCTCGCCGTCGTGAACGCTGCTCCATATGGAAGTGGCTTGCTGGCTAAAGGCCCCGATGCCTACCCTCGTTACATGTACCATGATGCTCCAGAGTCGCTGGTCGAGCGAACGCGGCGAATGGAGGCAGCCTGTTTACGCCACGGCGTCCCACTTGCTGCGGTGGCCCTTCAGTTCTCGCTTCGGGATCCTCGGATAACCTCCACGATTGTTGGAATGTCAAAACCGGAGCGACTCCAGCAGACGATCGATCTCGCCAACGTCGCCGTCCCGGACGAGCTCTGGTCCGAAATCGCCGCGATCTGACCGAACATTCGGGAGAGATACAACGAAATGTGCTACGACAAGTACGCCCGGCCGCCGATTGTACCGATCGCGGGCGGCGCTCAGGGCAGCGACGACGTTATCCTGAAGTCGAGCGACGGATCGGCCTTCGGCGCCTTCGCGGCGCGTGCCACCAATCCGACCGGCGCGGCGATGGTGGTTTTGCCGGATATCCGCGGTCTCCACGTTTTTTACAAGGAGCTCGCGGTCCGCTTCGCGGAAAACGGAATCGACTCGGTCGCAATCGACTACTTTGGCCGCACTGCTGGGATTGGCGAGCGTCCCGACAGTTTTGAGTGGCAGCCCCACGTGGCGGCGACTCGGGCCGAGACACTGAAGGCCGATATTGCCAGCGCGGTTACTTTCCTTCGATCCGAGGCTGGCGGAAGCGCCCACTCGGTGTTTACCGTGGGGTTCTGCTTCGGTGGCGGCGTGTCCTGGCACCAGGCCGCGAATGGTCACGGATTAGCCGGGGCAATCGGGTTCTACGGAAGGCCGATTCCGCCAACCAGAGACGGATCGCCGGCGCCAATCGAGCGAGTGAGCGAGTTCACCTGTCCGATTCTTGGTCTTTTTGGCGGCGCCGACCAGGGTATTCCGGCCGACGCGATCGCGTCATTCGATCAGGCTCTCTCCGACGCGCTCGTAAAGCACGAAATCGTCACCTACCCCGGTGCCCCACACAGCTTCTTCGATCGAATGCAAACCCTATACGCCGAGCAATCGGCTGACGCTTGGAACCGGATTCTGAATTTCGTTCGAGCAAACGCATAACACCAGACGTCGCGCCCGCGCGTGGGTGGGAGGGCCAATGAAGATCACCGCCGTCGAGACCATTCCGGTCGACCGCTATCTGTTCGTCAAAGTCCATACTGACGCTGGAATAACTGGCCTTGGCGAGTCCGGCACCTGGGGATACCTCGAGGCATCGGAAAAGGCCGTTGAAACTTTCCGTCGCTACCTTATTGGCGAAGATCCCATGCGGATCGAGCATCACTGGCAGGCGATGTACCGTTACAGCCACTTCCGGGGCGCCGCGATCATGGGCGCCCTCAGCGCAATCGACATCGCCCTTTGGGATATCGCCGGCAAACACTTGGGCGTTCCCACCTACCAGCTGCTCGGCGGGAAGTGTCGCGATAAGGCGCGTGTCTACTATCACGTCTTCGGCCAAACGACCGAACAGCTGATCGAGGGCTGCGTCGACGCGAAGCGACGGGGCTTCACCGCGGTCGGGCACCTGACGCCTTTCCTGGACGAAGCGAGAGACGTTCCGTATTTCAAGACTCACGCGAGTAAAATGGGCGACGCCATCGACACCGTTCGACGCTATCGGGAAGCGGTCGGCGACGAGGTTGACCTGTGTATCGAGATTCACCGTCAGCTCACGCCGGCGGAGGCCATCGTTCTGGGACGGGGCATCGAGCAGTTCCACCCTTATTTTTACGAAGACCCGGTCCTTCCGGATAACTTCGACGAAATGGCCCAGGTCGCCCAACACATCAACATTCCCATTGCCACGGGCGAGCGAATTCACACGATCTGGGAGTTCGAGATGCTGCTGTCGCGAAATGCGGTGCAATACGTCCGCCCGGACGTTTGTATGGCCGGTGGAATCACTCATTGTAAGAAGATTGCCGCGCTCGCCGAGGCCCATCACGTCGGGGTCGTTCCTCACAATCCGCTGAGTCCGGTCAGCACCGCGGCCTGCATTCAGCTCGCGGCGTGCATTCCGAACTTTGCTTTGCAGGAATACCCGCTGGGCGAGGACGCCCCGCCGAAGACCGACATCGTCAAGAGCGCCGTCCGCCTCGAAAACGGCTTCCTGATCATTCCGGACGCGCCCGGTATCGGGATCGAGCTGGCCGACGACGCGGCCGACCGACACCCTTATCGCCCGCGAGAAATCGCCACCCGTCGCCACGTCGACGGGTCGGTCATCGACCAATAGTCGAAGCAATCTCTGGTTTTGATATACTGGTTCGCGTCGCGGACGAATGACCTTTCCCGTATCGAGCGGATAACGTGGCAACAGCACGACCTACGAATTGGTCAGCCGGAGGAAGGTAATGGCAAATAGTCGAGCCGAGTGTACCTGGGAAGGTAATCTCGTTAACGGAAACGGAAACCTATCGGTCGCGAGCGGAGCGTTTGGGCCGTTGCCGGTGACGTGGGCGGGTCGAACCGAGCGAACCCCGGGCACGACGAGCCCGGAGGAGCTGATCGCCGGAGCACTTGCCAGTTGCTGGTGCATGGCTCTGTCGCACGGATTGACTGGCGCCGGTACACCGCCTACGCGCTTGCACGCCACGGTTGTTATAACTTTCGAAGGCGGCAAGATCTCCCCGGCCCGGGTTAACGTCACCGGCAAGGTCCCCGGAATCGACCAGGCGAAGTTCGCCGAGACCGCCAAGGCGGGTTGCCCGGTCTCGCGCGCTCTCACCGGAGTCGAGATCATCCTCGAGTCGGCCACGCTCGAAAGCTGAGGCGCGACCGAGCCCGATGGACGTGGGGTGGCTAGATCGGCCGCCCCATTTTTGTTTCCTCGACAATGAGGCGCGAACGGAGCAAACGTGATGCGTGGGATCGTTTTTCTCGGTCGTCGACAGCTCGACATGCAAACTTTCCCAGACCCGCGGCCCCGCTCCGGCGAAGCGGTCGTACAAGTCAAAGCCTCTGGTCTTTGCGGGAGCGATCTGCGCCCGTACCGAGATGAACGGGCTCAGGCCGTCATCGGCGGCCATGAGCCATGCGGTGTGGTGGTTTCCCTGGGATCCGATGTGAGCTATCCAGCGATCGGAACCCGGGTTATGGTCCATCACTACTCGGGCTGCGGGTCGTGCAAGTACTGTCGAATCGGTTACGAGCAGCTGTGTCTGCACGGCCACGAGATCTATGGGTTCACCGCGCATGGCGCAAATGCGGACTACATCGTGGTCCCAGCCCGAACTTTGATCCCGTTACCAGATCAGATAACCTTCGAGGAAGGCGCCGCGATCGCCTGCGGCACCGGTACCGCTTATATGGCTTTGAAAAAGCTCGACGTTTCGGGACGAGATACCCTGGCCGTCTTCGGGCAAGGTCCGGTTGGCCTGAGCGCAACGCTTCTAGGGCGCGCAATGGGAGCGCGGGTGATCGCGGTCGACGTCGACCTGCCCCGCCTCGAGCTAGCCCGCTCGACGGGTGCGGACGTCGTCATAAATCCTCTGGAGGTGGATCCGATCGCAGCAATCCGCGACTTGACCGGGGGCGAGGGGGCGGACGCCACGGTCGACTGCACCGGCAATGCCACGGCGCGTGCCCAGACCGTCCGGAGCGCCCGGGTATGGGGTCGAGCATGCTTTGTCGGCGAAGGGGGGACCGTTACCCTCGATCCGAGTCCGGACATTATCCATAAGCATCTGACTTTGTACGGATCCTGGACCTTCAGCACCGTCGGTCTCGAGGAATGCGCTCGATTTGTGGTCGATCGAAAGGTTCCGCTCGGTCGTCTGATTACTCACCGATTTCCACTCGACCGGGCTGACGAGGCCTATCGGGTGTTCGACGCCGGCGCCACCGGAAAGTGCGTCTTGATACCGTAATTGGTCGCCGGTCGACCAAAACCATAATGCCGTTCTAATTGCGTCGCCCCCCTTGCTTAGCCCACGATTGTTCGTAGCCTATGAAAGCTATTTCATTTGGGGCGGCACGCGTGACGAGGCGCCTTATCGGCTCTCTTCTCGCGTCACTCGCTCTTGTCTTCGCGGTTCTGTCCATCGGTTGCTCAGCTGTGAAAGACGACGGAAGCGCGTTCCTGGCCGATTCGACGATCAGACAGTCGGCAGCTTTGCCGACCGCGACACCCTCGGTAAAGACTGATTCAGTGCCCGCGGCGAAGGCCGTGATCGTTCGCGGTGGAAGTGGAACCGGTCAGAACGTCGGTTCGGGCCAGGTTCCAGTGCTTGCCTACATCGATCCGGGCCACGGGGGCGTCGACGTCGGAACGCAGGGGGCAACGCCCGACGGCCAAACGGTCTACGAGAAGAACGTCAGTTTGGCCATCGCGCTGAAAACTCAGCGAATCCTCCGCGATGACGGCATCGGCGCGGTTCTGTCGCGACCGTCCGACGCTTTGCCCGATCTATCCCCGACCGATTACACGGCCGACGGACGCCTCCTGACCCCCGACGGTCTTCTCCACGACCTCCAGAATCGAATCAACCGAGCAAATTCGAGTGGCGCGCTGGTACTCCTCAGCATTCACCTGAATGCGTTTAGCGACCCGGCAGTTGGGGGTAGCGAGACCTTCTTTGACGCGGATCGGCCATTTTCCGATGACAACCAGCGGTTTGCGAAGCTGGTTCAAGGTGCTGTCGCGGTGGCACTTCACGATTCAGGGTATAACTCCACCGACCGAGGGATCGCGGACGACACGACCCTCGAGTCGGACGGGTTTGGCGCTCTCGGCGTGCCGTACCCCCACCTCGTTCTCCTGGGGCCGGCTGTGCCGGGACGACTGAAGCCCAGCCAAATGCCCGGCGCTTTGAGCGAGCCGTTATTTCTTTCAAACCCTTCGGAAGCCGCGATCGCCGCTAAACCGGAGGTCCAGGAAGCCCTCGCTCGAGCCTACGCCAACGCGATCGAGCAGTACCTGAGGGCGTGACGCCCCCTCTATCCCCTCGCCCCTTTCCCCCACGAGGGGGGAAAGGGGAAGAACGGGGGAACGGAGGGCGCCAAGGCGCCCTCTCGTTCCACTCCGATCGTCCTTCTCCCTTCGTTGTCCCCCTTTCCCCCCTCGTGGGGGAAAGGGGGCGCGGGGGATAGAGGGCGAGACGACCCCTTGTAACCACCCGCCCCACGATAGACAATAGTCAAACGTACATCCATTTTGCGCGTGTGAACCGGGAGGAACGAGGCAATGGACTACGCACCCCTGGATCTAACCGAGTATTTCAACGTCGGATCAGCCTGGCCGGCTTCGGCGTCGTCGACCAATTCGTCGCTGGCCGGTGGACCGCGGTCGCTGCGTGGCTTACCGTTTTTACTCGGCAGCGACCCGGCCCGGGCTATCCTCGGATTCGGAAATGGCGGGCATTGCGCGCCCGTTACGATCCCCGTCGAGCAGTCGGTCCGCGGTGCGATTGTCGCCCATCGCCTTCTCCAATCCGGAATATATCAGGGCGGCCCGATCGCTCAACCGGTCGCGGAATACATTTTTCACTTTCGAGGCGGAGAGGACGACCATCAGCTGATCCGCGACCGCTTCGAGATCGCGGTCATACCAACCGGCTGGGGACAGCTTCCGTTCCGCTCGGTACCCGACTCGTCGGATAGCCTGCCACCAAGATACGAAGGCGCCTTTGGGGACGCCGGGGAGCGCCAGACCGAGGCGGAGCAGGCAAGAGCTACCCAGTGGTACCTCTGGGCTTGGTCGAACCCTCGGCCTGAACGCATCCTCGAGTCGATCGAGATCGTTCCGCGCGACCTGCCGTTTACGATTGGCGGAATAACCCTTCGCCACGCCGACGAACATCCCTTCGTTCGCGACGGAGCGCGACCCGTCAAGATTACCTTGCTCGATCCAGATGACGCCGCGCGTCCATTCAACCTTGCGGTCAGCGTCGACCGGGGAACGACGACGTTCCCTTATCCGCTTCCTAAGTCGTCGACGGACGACTTCCTCCGCGATCCATTCGCCGGCTGGGGCGAAGCGAAGAACAGCTTGAGCGGCGCGTCCTACGTCGAAATTGCCGCCATTCCGTCGGCGACCGTCGCGGTGACCCAGGACGGACAAAACAAGGGGGAGTTCAAGTGGCAAGACGCGGTCGTACAGGGCTCACTCGAGGCGAATGGCCAAACGCCCGCGCGCGTTCGGATCGATATCGTCGATCCGGGCCGTAACTGGGTCCGCACGACCGTTGTCGACGATGCAACCGGAGAAACCGTGCCCTGCCGGATTCATTTCCGATCGCCCGATGGCATTCCGTTCCAACCGCACGGCCATCACACTCACGTCAACGGGAACCTCGAGACCTGGCACGTCGACGTGGGCGGCGACGTTCGGCTAGGTCAGATCAGCTACGCCTACATTGACGGCTCCTGCGAAGGGTGGTTGCCTCGCGGCGAGGTCGTCGTCGACGTCGCCCGCGGTTTTGAGTACGAGCCGCTACGCCAGAGAATCAGCATCGCCCCGGGGCAGCAAAGGCTTGAGCTGCGCTTGAAGCGCTGGTGCGATATGAATGCTCGCCACTGGTTCAGTGGGGACACTCACGTTCATTTTCTCTCAACCCAGGGAAGCCATCTCGAAGCGGGGGGCGAGGATCTGAATGTGGTCAACCTCCTCCTTTCGCAGTGGGGACACCTTTTTACGAATACCGAGGAGTTCACCGGTGGGCCAACGGCCTCGCGCGGCGGCCGAACGATTGTTTACGCGACGCAGGAGAATCGGCAGCACTTTCTGGGACACCTCACGCTGCTCGGGTTAAAAGCGCCGGTGATGCCGTGGTGCTCGGACGGTCCGAGTGAGGCCGAAATGGGCGGAACTCTCGAGGAAACCCTGTCGGCGTGGGCCGATCGCTGCCACGCCCAGGGCGGTACGGTGATTCTGCCGCACCTGCCAGATCCAAACGGCGAGCCAGCCGCGCTCATCGCGACTGGTCGGGTGGACGGGGTCGAAATGCTGCGCCACGGCACGTACAACCACCTCGAATACTATCGCT
>CAZBQK010000032.1:0-26561 GCA_964493975.1 uncultured Dehalococcoidales bacterium
GGTAGGGGCGGACCCGCGTGTCCGCCCGCTCGTTCTCCGGCCGCGCTAACTGCTTGGCACGAGGCACGGCAGCCCGAGGTGGCCTTCGCACCGACCAGGTGCATGTGGTCAGCCCCTAGAGTTGGGTCACTCCGAGCGTCTCCCGCAAATATCGCCGATTGATCAGGATCTTTTCCTCGACCGTTCCCTCCCCTTCGTTTGGACGAGGGGGATCGAGATCGAGGGTTATCCAGCCATGGTAACCTCGAGCCAAGAGCAGCGACCAGATGCCCGGGAGATCGACCCCACCGGCGCCCAGATCCTTGTACAGGATCTCTTGATTGTGTTGCTCGATTGTCGGAGTTGGTCCGGTGTAGCCCCGATATTCCCGACGAGAGTCCTTCCAATGGATCGCCGGAATCCGGTCGTAATACGTGGCAATCAGATCGAGCGGATCGCCGCCGCCTAAGTTGATTTGCGCGGTGTCGACAATCAGTCCGACGAGGTCGGGATCCGTCAGCTCCATCAGGCGCTCCACTTCGTGGGGACGCTCGATTGGCCCCCAGATGTGAGGATGCGGGGCGATCGTTATCCCTAATTCGGCCGTTCTCTTCCCAATTTCGTTGATGGTCAAGGCAATCGCGGCGATTTCCGAGTCGCTCGTTCCGCCTTTCGGTCGGGCTCCCATATTGATTTTGAAGTGTCGGCAACCAAAAACTGACAGGAAATCGCTCGCAAAGGCCAGGTGGTCGTCGATCGTCTGTTGTCGTCGAGCAGGGTCGATGAAGTCAGTCGATTGGCCCTTCCCGCCGTTGGAGCAGGTCACGAGAGTCACGTGGTGGCGATCCAGGAGATCCTTTAACACGTGAGGGCGATCGAGGTATCGCGTGCATAGCGAGCGGTATGGCTCGATGCCGGGGAAACCGGTTGCCTCGATCATTTCGACGTGGGGGGCGTCCAAATCGCCGAAAATTGCGCCACCCATTGCAAAATGGATCCCTGGGTTCGAGGGGTTGGCTGCCGCTGCCATCAAGAGCTCCTTCACGTCGCTATCTGGTCGACGCGGATTCGACGCCCAACCTTACTGCTCGTCGGCCGCTAGTGTCAATCGTGAGATACTTTTGCGGCGCCAGTAAGGGCCGACTATACTTCAAGCGTTGAAACCCTGTCCTGGGAGAAGCCTCATGCCCCCAATGTCTTCTGAGACCCGGCTCCTTGCCGCCTGTCGGCTGGAGCCGGTCGACAAGACACCAGTGTGGTTTATGCGCCAGGCTGGCCGCTGTCTGCCGGCCTATCGAGAGCTGCGCACGCGATACGATATTCTGACATTGGCCAAAACCCCAGAGCTCTGCACTGACATCACGTTGATGCCGGTCGATACATTCGGCGTCGACGCTGCCGTTATGTTTGCCGACATCATGCTTCCGATCGAAGCGATGGGTGTCTCGCTTGAAATCCAGCCTGAGATTGGGCCCATCATCCACAATCCGATCCGGACGCGCGCCGCGGTCGACGCGCTTCGGATCCTCGACGCCGAGGACGCGACGCCGTTTGTCTTTGACGCGATCCGGCTCATCCGTCGTGAGCTGGCTGGTGGGAAAGCCGCCCTCGTCGGCTTTTCCGGAGCGCCGTTCACTCTCGCGTGTTACATGATCGAGGGACGGCCCTCACGTGACTACGCCACGGCTAAGGCCATGATGTTTGGCGATCCGCCCCTTTGGCACGCTTTGTTAGAAAAAGTCTCCGAAGTCGTCGTCCGCTACCTGCGAGCGCAAGTCAACGCCGGCGCGCAGGTGATCCAGCTGTTCGATAGTTGGGTAGGTGCTCTTGCGCCCGGCGATTACGAAGAGTTCGTTATGCCTCACACGAAGTTCATCTTCGATCGACTTGCCGACGTCGGAGCGCCCACGATTCACTTCGGCACCGGAACCGCCACCCTGCTCGAGTTAATGGCGCAGGCGGGTGGCGACGTTATCAGCGTGGACTGGCGAGTGCCGCTCGATCAAGCATGGGACCGGATTGGCGCCGAGCACGGGATTCAAGGAAACCTGGAGCCAGCTCTGCTGACCGCGCCCTGGGACCGGATCGACAAGGGGGTTCGGGATGTCTTGCGCCGGGCGAACGGGCGTCGCGGACATATTTTTAATCTGGGTCATGGAGTGCCGGCCGACACGCCGCCCGAAAACCTGACCCGAATCGTGCATCTCGTCCATGAGCTGACGTCGACGGCCGAGATGAGCCGATGAGCCACGACCTACGTCTCGGACAAAGCTCGGGGGCGATCCCGATCGGGGTCCTGTTGATGACCTTTGGATCGCCACCGACACTTGACGACGTGCCCGCGTACATGGCGAGCGTACGTGGCGGTCGGCCAGCGCCGGACGATTTGGTTGTCGAGTTTCGGCGTCGCTACGAGGTCGTCGGAGGTTCTCCACTTGTCGAGATCACGCGGCGTCAGGCGGCGGCCCTTGAGGCCGAACTGGCGCTTCTTCGTCCCGATGGTCCCCGCTTTATCGTCGTCTCCGGCATGCGCCACTCGCCTCCATCAATTCAAGACGCTCTCTCCGACCTCGCCACGGCCGGTGTTCGCGACGTCGTCGCGATCATCCTGTCGCCGCAATATTCGCCACTGATTATGGGCGGTTATCATCGAGCGGTCGACGATGCCTGCCGGTGTCTGCAGGAGTGTGGCAGTCCGATGTCGGTCCGGGTTGCCGGACCCTGGCACCGGAACCAATGGTTTGAAGACGCGCTGGCCGATCGAATCCGCGAAGCACTTGCCCGACTTCCGGAGAATGTTCGGTCCACCGTGCCAGTTCTCTTGACCTGCCACAGCCTGCCCTTGCGGGTCGTGGAGCGGGAGCCAGAGTATCTCGACCAGATCCAAGAGACGGTCAACGCGATGGTGGCCCGAGTGGGGCTTGGCGCCGATCAATGGCAGTTTGCGTATCAGAGCGCCGGCCACACCGCCGAGGAATGGCTGAAGCCGGACATGAAGGACTTGCTCCCCGGCATTCAGGCAGCCGGTCATCGCCACGTGCTTATGGCACCGGTTCAATTCTTGAGCGACCATCTGGAGATTCTCTACGATATCGACGTCGCGGCTCGGGAAGACGCGGAACGATTGGGAATTGCGTTCCATCGGACCGAATCGCTCAACGTGTCGCCGAAGTTCATTCGGGCGCTGGCCGAGGTTGCGCTGGATCTGATGGACGGAGGCTAGGGCTTTTGCACCGGGCCAGGTTGGCCGAAGTCTATGAGGTTGGGCACGAAAGTGGGCCAGTAGCGCGGAGGCTTGTCCCCCGTCGTAACTTGTACCGGTGGGTGACACGCCCTAGGTAACGGGATACGGGCGGGTCACAAGCCCCCGCGCTACTGGTTGATGGCTCGAGTGCTACTCCCGTTCAATGCGATCATTGCAGTGCTGTGCGGTGACGTTAAGCGATCGACCTGGCAACGTAGGGGCGCACGGCCGTGCGCCCCTACCTATCGACCAGGCAGCGCTTGATTGAATAACGCTGTATGCCTTCGCGACCTGACGTGCGTCACGTCGCCCGGGTATCGACGGTCAACCCTCGCGCGGCTCAGAACCCGCGCTGGGCCTGATCCGCGGCCATCGCGAGATCGTGGAGTGTGCTAAAGAACTGTGGTGATTGCCCGATGAACAGCCCGTCGGCCGTCAGTGCCTTCAAGGCGCCCATCGCGGCCCCATTCGTCGAGGTTGGGCGGATTATCGAACAGACTGGAAACTTGCTGCTGAGGAAGACGGTCGGCTCGGGCATGATCAGGTTAGTCTGGAAGTCCTCGTTCTCGGCGGCAATGGTATTGAGGTTCGGGAACGTGAGGCCATTCGTAGGATCGGTGATGGCTGGGGCATTTCCAACCTTGTCCTGCCAGGTTTGGAAATGCATCGTCTCGGTCGGACCAATGCTGAGCAAGATTCGCAAGACCTCAACGCTGGTGACCCGCTGAGCGAGCGCGGGGTAGAGACTGGTACCGCCTTGCTCGATCGTCCCAAAGTGCCATCCGGCCGTGTTCGCAATTGCCTGGAGGTGAAGGGCTGGCGTCAGATCAGCATCCGATCGCGGTATGGCCGGCCACTGCCCCACGCTTAAGCCAGGAACGGCCTGTGGGAACGTACCCCCCAGATCCGGATTCATCGTTCGGCTTCGGTACCGAGTCCACCAGCTGGTATCGACGGTTAACTGCATGAGGTTGGTAAGTCGTCCAATTTGCTGAGCGCCGGTGGCCTTACTACTTGGCAAGGTCCGAAACTTGTCCAAATTAACTGGCTCAGCACCCTTCGACGCGAGGTACGCGTTGATAAAGGTAAAGTGGCTGATTTCATCCTCGGTGTTGTCGTGGATGTACTGAGGCATGTCGAGATCGAGCTGAGTGAGATCCTTGGTGTACGCCGGACTCCCGGAACCACCTGGGACTTCGCTGTCCTGGATTCCCCCTAGCTCGTTGTACTGTTGCCACAGATCGCTTTCGAGGATTTCGGCGGCGGCAAGAAACCGGAGAATTGCCGCGTCGCCATTTGTTATGCCATTGGAAGAGTTGCCGGACGCGAAGGCCAGGCCATTGCTCAGCAACCCAGCGCCAACCGTTCCGACTCCGAGCGCGGCACCCCGCCGTAGGAAGGCCCGTCGATTGGAAGCACCTTTGATGTGGGGCGCGTTGAGTTCCATGATCTTCTCCTGAGGGGGTGAGCTGATCCGAATCCACACGGATGAGGTCCGTGTGCACCGTGAACGGAGGATGCACTGACCTGAGGGGCCCTCCCAGCGGCATCGACGTTCGGTAATCAATACATGAGGAGGTTACAGATCGGAGCAACAGTCAGGAGAAGCCTAGGAACTTCCCGGCCGCGCAAGCATCAAGTAGCGGCTCCTACATCGAGTCCACGTCCATCGATCCCTTCACGGATCGGATCCGGCCGTTCACAGGTCGACGTGAGCGTGACGTGGCGTTCTATGCGTGATGACTCGAGGATAGATTCCATCGCGTCAAGGACGTGAAAGGCGAGTTGGCCGTTTGCGCGATGAGATCCACCAAGGCGAATCCCCCGCGCCATGTCGGCTAGTCCGATACCCCGGCTATTGTCGATCCAGCCGTGCGACAGAGGCACGTCGACCCATTCCTTCGAACGTGGTTTCCGCAGCCGAATCGGACCGCCGAAGGTATTCGGATCGGGAACGCTTAACGACGCTTCAGTTCCATAGATTTCGATCCGGGGCACGTCCGTCGGCCAGACATCAAATGTCGTCACGATGGTTCCAACGGCGCCCGAGGTAAAGTCGAGGATGCCGGCGACGTGGGTCGGAGTATTCACAGTGATTCGTTCGCCTTGTTTTGGCGCGCTGGTGATCAGTCGCTCCGGAAAGGTGACGCGGGCGGAGCCGGTCACTCGGCGGATCGGGCCGAGGAGCGCCACTAATGCGGTGAGATAGTACGGACCCATGTCAAATAGTGGACCCGCTCCGGGCTGATAGTAAAAATCTGGATCCGGGTGCCAGCTTTCGTGGCCATGCGACAGCATAAATGCGGTCGCCGCAACCGGCTCCCCGATGACCCCGTCGTCGATGAGCTTTCGGCACGTTTGAAGGCCACCGCCGAGGAAGGTGTCCGGAGCGCAGCCAACTCGACGCGATCGCTCCGACGCCGCGTCCAGCAGTCTTTGTCCGTCCTCCCGTTTGACCGCCAGAGGCTTCTCGTTATAGACACTTTTTCCCGATTCGAGCGCGCCGAGGGCGATTTCGGCATGAGCCTTCGGAATGGTCAAGTTAATGACAAGCTCAATCTCTGGATCGCCGAGCAGCTCGTCGACCGTCAGTGCCCTTGGGACGCCAAACTCGGCCGCTCGCGCCTGTGCCCGTTCGACTAGAAGGTCCGCGCACGCCACGATATCGATTATTGGCAAGCGTCGCGCGTTCTCCAGGTAGATCTTGCTAATCGTTCCGCATCCGATGAGGCCGACTTTCACCGCTTGACGTTCCATAACTCATTCCCCTTTTGCCGAGTCCCATAGTAGCACCCACTCGAGGGAAACGGTTCAGGATATTGTCGCGGCACCCGGACGGACCGAACGGCGTCGGGTATGAGACTAAAGGAGCATGGCGTCTCAATCTTCGAACTGATGCCCGGTACCCCCCGAGTGGATAGAGTCGCTCTTGGATCAAGGAATGAGTTCAAGAGGCGCAATCTGACGAAAGCAGGCACGTCAGACGGTTCCGGGAACCGCGCTCTCTTTGAAGGAGCCACCGACATTATGGTCAATCGGACCGATCGTGATACCGGGGTTCAGACCCTCGTGGTTCGGGACCTTCGTCTTCCCGCTTTTCATCCCGAAGAACCAGTCCTCTTTCTACCCGAAGGCCGCGAGGTCGTTCACGCGTTTTCGGACCTCGTGATCTCCGGCATCGCTCCGCCGGTACCGTACGTCGCTCCGGCCAAGAATGGAACCTACTGGTACCTTGGCCCGGTGGGACTGTTGATCGCCTTAGGTCAAACCAGTCGGCGGCTCACGGCCCACGTGCTTCCCCCTGAAACGTCCCTCGACGAGCTGAAAGTAATCGCGGCCAAGGCCGCGCTGCTTCGCCCAATCCACTGGCTTGCCGAAGCCCGAGCCTGGCAGATTCTTAACCAACCGTCGGTCAAAGACACCTCGACCGGTTTTTACCGCTATGCCGCGACGAAACGACGGCGCGTGACCGAACTACTCCGGGCCCTTGAGACGATCGAAATTCTCCATACCCCACCTCCCCACCTCGAGCATCGGGTTGTCTCGGCAGTTGGCCCGATCGTGGCCGCACTCGATCCGGAGTTCGCGGCGTCCCTGCTTCGGGAGGCTGAACGGCATCAATGGTCCGTTCGCCAGGTCATTCGCTTGTGTCAAGCGTGGCAATCATCGGCAGTGAAGCACTGGGAAAGTCGCGCTGCCCGAGGGCTACCCCGCCTCACTCAATCAGACGAGGCCCGCCTGGATGCGGCCGGCATTTCGCCGGACGAGCTTCCGACCACCCGATCGAGCGATATCGTCCTTCCGTATCCACTCGGCTCGGCCGGACTCGTTCGCCTACTCATCGCGTCCTCCGCGCCAGCCGACGAATTGGAATTGGCCGGCTAATTGATGAACACTGGCGTGCCAGCGCTACCGCAAACCGTAGATTCCGGTACGAACATGACCGAGTGGCTGCGGTCGATTGGGGTGCTCCGCGATGACGGTCGCGCGAGCCTACCCGTGCTCGACCGCTGCTTCGATTGCCGTTCGTCGAAGGGATGCGGACAATGCGCTGGATGTCGGTCTGGTCTGGTCTGTCACCAATTACCGCCGTGCCCGCGCTGTGGCGTCGTTCAGTTGGTCGAGTCCGAGCGCATCGCTCGCCATCCCCTTCACTCCCAGCTGTACGGCCAAGCCCCGGAACGCGAGGTATTTGGGACCGCGAACGGGGCGCTCTTCGTCCAATCGGTGGCGTCTCTTGGAATTATTGAACCAGTTCTCGGCCTCGAAGCCGAGGAGGAGGACGAAACCGGGCTACCATTCGGAAGCGTGTTGGTCCTCTCCGGTTGGCGTCGAGTGCTCGCCGCGCGCGCATGCGGCGCGTCTCAGATTCCAGTTCGTCTGGTCGACCCGTCGGCGCTTCCTCGCCGAGGCGACACCGACCTGGTTATCGTATCGGCTAACTTTCAACGCCAAAAGACCATCGATGAGATACGTGCCGAAGTTCAGACGTGGAAACGCGCTCTACTCCAGGCGTCGGTCCGCCAACCAAAGTCGTGGGAACTTCGGTCAGCCGTCGCGACAATCATGGGGGTGAGCACCCGGACCGTTCGGCAGGCCGACGCCGCGACTGCCGACAATCGATTGCTCCTCGCGCGCAAACGGACGGAAGTCGTGGAGGAGATCCTCGTCGAAAGAACCGGATTGCTACACGCCGATCCCAGTGGCAGCACGATGCTCCAGCGCCTTCGTGACGAGCAACAGCCGGGCGATCTTCGAGGCAGCGATATCCTGAGCGCCCTCGCCGAACGAAACGAGGCCCTTCTTTCGTCGAATCGCGACGACGTCGTGTTCGCGAGCATCGGTCGAGCGGAACAAGCGGCCGAGGGCCGATCGATTCTAGACATCGCCGACGTCGGCCCGATGTGGCCACAGGTGACCGATGAAGGGGAACCTCCGACCACGGTCGCCGGACGTCAACGGGTAACTCTACCGTCGCGTCCGGGCGCAATTGGACACGTCGGGATCGCCGACATTCCGAATGAGAGCTCGGAATCTATCGCGACTGCGACGCGACCTCTGGTTGTCGGGAACCTTTCGGTCTATCTCCGAAAGCCAGACGACGTACCTTTTGACTGTCCGGCCTCGGTTGATCTGATCGTTAGCGCCCCGAGCTGGATCGAGCCACTCGTGCGACCCCTGCTGACCTCAGGCCACACGCGATTCGATCAAGATTGGCGAGGCCTGCTTCACCGTTGTCTACTTTCCTGGCGTCGAGTGGTGCGACCAGGTGGCCGGCTCCTCCTTATTCTTCCGGTGTCCACACCACTCTACCCGGGTATGCCTGTGCTGTATACGGCGATCGACGAGCTGCGGCAAACTGGTTGGGCCATTGGCGGAACGTTGGTATTAGACGATCCAAGTCTGCGCGGCCCGATCTACGCGGTGCCCGATCCGGACCGGGTGATGACGCCAAACGGACCGGCGCGCCTGGTTCTGACGGCCGCACCAGTGCCGGAGGATGGCGTTGGCACTGACGACGACCGGTGGCGCGCAGCCTGGGACGTACCCTTGCCCGGACAACACTCGCGACAGGTTGCATCGGTCGAAGAGGCGGCGCTTTCCCATCTCTGGAAATACAGTGGACCGGGTCGGCGCTCTCGCTGGCTTCCGGATTTCCAGCCGGGCCTTCTGTACCATTTGGTTCGCATTTTCTCTCGTCCCGACGCCATCGTGTTCCTGCCCGAGCTCGGGGGAGCCAACTTCGTCCGTGGATGCCTTCGGTCGGGTCGCAAGGTGGTCGCGTCGACAGACCAGTCCGATCAGATTGCCGAGGTTGTCGGCCGAATTCGCCCCGAGCCCGAGCTGGCGAGTGCGCCGCGGTCGCTGGACTCGCTCGAATCGGTAACCGGCTCGGCGGACCGCGAGGACGACGATGACAACTAAAAGCGGGTTGGCCGAGGTGTTTCTCGATCGACTCGGACTTCGGCAGACCTCGGAACGTCGGCTGGCCTTCGAGGTCCTCCTGGAGCGACCTGGGCTTTCCGCGACCGAGTGTACCCGCGAGCTTGAATCACGGAATAAGTCGGTCGACCACCGGACGATTCAGCGACTTTTCAAGATATTTTGGAGCAGGGAGGGTTGCCTCGCGCGATTGCAGGTTGTTGGCCCTAGGTGGGTTTGCTGGGGCTGTGGCAGGGCAATCGCCGACGCCCGGACGATTGGGGCGACCGCCGTCCGATCATTTGGAGGCGCAATTCCGGTCGAGCTCGGGGGTTACTGCTCCCAGTGTCAGACGCCAACCACGTCGGAAGAGGCGGGAACGACGGGCCGCCGCGCAACTCCCCCGGCGTCTTGGACGTCGAGACGCGCCCCGCAGATTCCGATCGGCCTTTTGTACGGAAACCCAAACCTGATGCGCGAGCTCGTCGGGTCGAATCGACGTGTCGCCGGGCGCGACTACGCGATCGCGGTGCTGGCGGAAAATCCGCAGGCCGGTCCAACCGCGTCCCTTCGAATTCTGGAAGATGAGCTGTCGGTGTCGCTGTCGTTGCGAACGGTGAAGCGATACAGCACCGCTTTGCGTGGACCGAAGGCCCAAATGCTCTTCGCGTCATGTGGGGCAATGGGGTGGAAGTGCTGTACCTGTAACAATTGGGGTCAAATATCCAATGTGTCCCTATTTCAGGACTCGGCGCCGGATGGGTTTACTCCGACCGACGCGACCGCGTTATGCGTTGTCTGCTACCAGGACGGCTACTTCAGTCGTCGTAAAAGTGACAAGTAAGAGTTGATGACACACCTTGCACTCTTGCGTCAACTGGATCGAATGAGATCGCTCCTTCGACCGACCGCCTTTCAGTTCTCGGTGCTGGCTGGCGCGCTCACGATCGTATTGCTAACCGGCTGTGGTATCGAAAACCAGCTGCCCCTTGGAGCGAACCTGGCGGTGCCTTCAGCCACGGTGAATAGCGAATCTTCTGCTCCCGCGACCGCGGTTCCGGCGACTCTGACCCCAAAGGTCAATGACTCGCCGACGCCGACGGAGGTCGCGACCGCGACGCCGATCCCAGTCGCAACGAACGTCGCAACCCAGACCCCTATATCGACCCAGCCGGGCGACACCAAGACCCCCAAGGCGACGTCCGCCCCGGTTCTGACGTCCACCGGCCCAGAGACGACCGGCCTTGGTCCCTTTCCGCTACCGCTGAGGGTGCGGATTCCAAAGATTAAAGTGGATGCCTCGGTTGAAACGGTGGGCCAGGACGCAAATGGCGCGATGGGAACGCCCCACGGATCGGATCAGGTCGCGTGGTACGGCCTCGGCCCATCGCCGGGCCAGTCCGGTGCGAGCGTGATTGCCGGCCACGTCGACTCGGTCCACGGACCGGCCGTGTTCTGGTCGCTTCAGGATTTACGGCCCGGCGACACGATCGACGTCGACGTGTACGGTGGAACTACTCGCCGTTTTGTGGTGGATCGGTCGGACTGGTACGCGCCTGACGCCGCGCCGCTGCCGGTTATATTCGCCGAGGGCGGCACCCCGCGACTGAATCTCATTACTTGTGGCGGGGTGTTCGACCGAACCCGCCACGCCTACGACCGACGACTCGTCGTTTATACGCATCTCCAGACCCTTTCAGGAGTGACCGGTTGATCTACCTGACTCACTTAGACGACTCCAATTTCGTGCTTGACGCAAATCGGATTGAGATGATCGAGGCCCGTCCGGACACCGTCATTACCCTGGTCGATGGAAAGCACCTCGTGGTTCGACAAAGTGTCGACGAGGTCGTGGCTCGGGTCATTCGCTATCAACAGTCATTGCATCACCGGATTTGCGCCCTACGGTCCGAGTCTGGCGACGGGGCGGTGACGAATGGATAAGACGTCGATCATCGGCCTCATCGTCGGGCTAGCGGCCGTGCTCGGCGGCGCGATGATGGATGGCACGCCGATCCAGAGCCTGCTGAACCTGCCGGCGTTCGTTATCGTCATCGTTGGGACGTTGGGCGCAACCGCTCTGAGTTATCCGACCGGCGAGTTCGTTCGGCTGCCGTCGCTGTTCAAGCGCGTCTTTTTCGAACAGACCCACGATCGGATTG
The DNA here is from genome assembly GCA_964493975.1 of uncultured Dehalococcoidales bacterium. Classification (GTDB taxonomy): domain Bacteria; phylum Chloroflexota; class UBA6077; order FW602-bin22; family CADDYW01; genus CAZBQK01. The sequence goes on from CAZBQK010000032.1 coordinate 11,308, forward strand.
AACTAGTAGAGACCTTTGTTCAGCTCGCAACCAAAGCTCGCCGCGACGGTCTGCTCAGTCTCGAAAGCCAGATTGAAAAGGTTCACGACAAGTTTCTTCTGCGGGGGATTCAGCTTGTCATCGACGGAACCGATGAAGCCGTCATTCGCCAGGTGCTGGAAGCCGACATGAACGCGGCCTACGATCGCCATCACGGAGGCTACGCGATCTTTGACACGATGGGGGGCTTCTCGCCGACCCTGGGAATCATGGGAGCAGTCCTGGGCCTGATCCACGTTCTGAGTCAGGTCGCGGATCCGTCCAAGCTCGCGGCTGGCATTGCCGTCGCGTTCGTGGCAACCCTCTACGGCGTCGGCATGGCAAACCTGGTGTTCTTGCCGATGGGTAGCAAGCTACGTGTTCAGGCCGAGGAAGAAGAGGCGCTTCGAGGTCTCATGATGCGAGGCATTCTGGCGATCAACGCCGGGGACAACCCTCGAATCGTTCGTCAGAAACTAGACTCCTTCCTTGCACCGAAGAAGCGCGGCGGCGCCAATGCCAAAGCCGAAGCTTCGGCAGGCGCGCCGGCCGCACCAGCCGTTCCGGCCGCGGCGCGGAGGTAATTGGTGGCCCGAAGGCAACATGCGGGAGGAGGTCACGAACGGTGGCTGATTACCTATGCCGACATGCTGACTCTTCTCCTCGCGTTCTTCATCATCATGTACAGCATCTCTAAAGCCGATGCTCAACGATTCATGAAGTTTCAACAGGGGATGCAACAGGCGTTTCACGTCGACGTGCTGCACGGTAAAGATGCGGCGACAATCGAGGACGGCTCGGGTGCCCTCGCCGGCATCGGTCAATCGAACACGTTGGGGCCGTTCGCCCAACCGCAGGTGCTTCGAACCGAGGCGGCGCCGACCGCCGTCTCAACCGTGGGACCGCCGGCCGCGGTTCCGACGTTTGTTCCCCCGGTTGAAACCCCGGGTGTCCCCGTGGCCGTCGCACCCCCGGTCCCAACTGGGACCACGTTACACAATGACGACGAGGAGATCGCCCGCCGACTCCGACTGGCGTTTACCGGGCTGGTTCCTCCGGGAACCCGGGGCGACATCCAGGTCGACGTACGAGCCGAGGGCGTCGCAATCAGCATATATGGAGTGCTCCTGTTTGACCCGGGTGTCGCCGACCTTCGCTCAGACGGTCGACAAATCCTTGAGAAAGTGTCCGAACAATTGCGACCACTCCCCTACGACGTTCGAATCGAGGGGCACACCGATAGCATTCAGCCGGACGGCGGACCTTATCCTTCGAACTGGGAGTTGTCGACCGCGCGGGCCGTGTCGGTCACGCGCTTCCTCGTCGACGTTGCCGGTCTCGAACCGCGACGATTGAGCTCGGCTGGTTATGCCGAATTTCGTCCGCTGGCCTCGAACGCTACCCGTGACGGTCGACTCCGAAACCGGCGAGTGGACGTCATTCTCGTTCGTCGAGATACTCCTGACCCCCTACCGCGAGGTGGTGTATGAAGATCAAGTTTCTTATTCCGATCGTCGTTCTGGTCGTGGGGATTGTGGCTGGAGCCACCTTCTACCTGAAAGTAGGACCGTTTGCTCAGCCGGCGGCTAACGCTCCGGCACCAACGCCAGGAAGCGTCGAATATCTGATGGGCGAACGCATCCTCAATCTGCAGGATAAAGCTGGCTATCGCTATCTGAAAATTCGCGTGTCCCTCGAGTTCCTGGATCCAAATCATAAAGCGGGCGAGCTAAAAGGGGACGCGTTGAAGGCTCAGGAAGCTGTCTTGAGTGACGAAGTCGATAGGTATTCGGCGTCGATGGACGACTTTCTGACGACGACGTTGACGACAAAAACCGCATCGGAGCTGCTCACCGCGGAAGGCAAAGAGCAGCTCCGCGATCAGCTGCTGACTGGGTTCAAAGCTCGCGTTCCGGAGCCGTCGTTGCGCGCCGTCTATTTCACCGAATTTGTCATCCAGTAGTCGACCCAGTGGCGGAGGCTAAACCGGGAATGGAACAGCAACCAAACGTTCTTAACTTTTCACTTGGGTCGCAACGCGAATCGAATGACGTTAGTGGCACGATTGGCGGAGTGACGCCACCGGCTGGCGAGGGCGCGATTGTTACCAGCATCGATTTGCTTCGCGACGTACCGTTACGGGTGACGGTGGAGCTTGGCCGCGCCCGACTCTTCGTACGGGACGTGCTTGCCTTACGAAACGGATCGGTCATCGAATTGGACCGGCCGGCGGGTGGTGCGGTGGACCTTCTGGTGAACGGGGTTTTGATCGCCCGAGGAGAGGTCGTCATCGTCGACGAGCGTTTCGGCGTTCGCATTAGTGAGGTCGTTGGACCACTTCCAGCCGTCGGAATGACCTCTTCGTGACGACCGAGTCGCAACGTTTCTGTGAGGAGGAATAGCGAGCATGGTTGCATCGAGAATCCCTACGCCACGAGATCCCGACCAGATCGGGTCGTCAATCGGCTTGCAGCGTCCGACGGGCGAATCAATGGTCCTGAATGGACGGCATCCGGGACTCAAAAGGGTGGCTCGCTATGATTTTCGGCGTCCCAGTCGATTCTCGAAAGACCACCTCCGAACGTTGCAATCAATCCACGAACAGTTCGCACGGGTCCTCGCTACGTCACTTAGCTCCTCCTTGCGTCTCAATATACGCTCGACACTTGCGTCGGTCGAACAAACGGCGTTCGAGGATTACGCCGATCGACTTCCTAACCCGACGATCATCTATGTTCTTCGAATGTCACCACTCGACGGACCGGTGACTCTCGAGATGAGCGTCGATCCAACCAGAGTTATTCTGGATCGCCTGTGTGGCGGGCCCGGTTTGGGAGCTGGTAGCCAGCAGCACCTGACTGAAATCGAGCGATCGCTCCTGCGGCCGCTTGGGCGACAGATAGGTCGGGCTCTTGCCGAGGCGTGGAGCCCGGTTATCCAGCTCGATCCGGCAGTGGAAGACGTCCTGCTCAACCCGCGAGCCGCCCGAGCGGTTAGTCCCAATGACACCGTTGCACTCTTGACGTTTGAGCTGGCGGTTGGCGATGTCGTCGATAAGCTGATGATCTGTCTTCCCTACCACTCGCTCGAGCCCCTGATGGATCAGCTGAGCGCTCGGGTCTGGAGCCTCGATCAGAGCAGTCCGGTGTCAGATGCGACCGAAGAATCGTTGCGTGCCCGCTTACTGAATGTGCCAGTCAACGCAACGGTCATCCTGGGCGAAGTCGAACTGTCGACATCGGCGGTGTTGTCACTGCGGGAGGGGGACGTGTTACGACTTAGCACGGCCGCTCAGTCCGATCTGGCAATGGCGATCGACGGTCGTCAATTGTTTCGGTGTCGTCCCGGTCAAAGCGCGGGTCACGTCGCCGTTCAAGTCGAGCGAATCGTCGAAACTCCGCAATTCGAGCTTTGATTACCTGATGGGAAGCGATGTGGGCACGCTGCTCGACCTCGGTTGGAAGCTACTGCTGGTTCTCGGATTGGCGGTCGTCGCGATGCGGGCATTGCGGTGGCTTAGCAGTCCAGTGTTGAATCCGGACGGTCCGCTAAAGGTCGTTGCCCGCCTCCCGATTGGACCACAACAGACGGTAGTCGTCGTGTCGGTTGGATCGAAGAGATTGTTGCTTGGCCAGTCACCCAATCAGCTCACTCTCCTTACCGAGCTCGACGCAGCCGATCTCGCAACCGCATTCGCACCACTTCACGTAGCTTCGCCAGGCCGATCCTTCGTCGTCGGAGGCCGCACTCTTCGGCTGGGCGAATTGCCGCCAACGATCGAGATGATTTTCGACCTACTTTCGAAGGCAAGACGCTCGCAAAAAGTGGACTCGCCACGTCAATCAGGCGCGGACCACGAAGCGTCGGCGAGCTCAGGCCCGGCCGCGCGTCTGGACGAGGCGTAATCTCAATGTTCAACCTTCAATTTGGCTCAACTTCGGTCGGAGGCGATCAGAGCGTCGCGCTTCAGGCGCTCCTACTTCTGACGGTTCTCAGCATCGTACCGGCAATCCTGCTCATGACGACCTCCTTTATTCGCATTACCGTGGTGTTGTCCTTTGCGCGTAGCGCCCTTGGGTTGCCTCAGACCCCACCCAATCAAGTATTACTTGGCCTAGCTCTCTTTCTAACGGGATTCATTATGTGGCCGGTCTGGCAGGACGCGAACAATGCCGGGATTCAGGCGTACATGCATGGAGACATCACGGCACCGGTCGCGATCGATCGCTCATTGGAACCAATGCGAGCTTTCATGTTTCGCCAAACCCGAGAAACGGAGCTCGCGATGTTTGTCAGGCTTTCGCACTCGCCACCCCCTCAGAATCCGAAGGACGTTCCGACCCATGTCCTGATCCCGGCGTTCATGCTGAGCGAGCTAAAGACGGCGTTCCAAATGGGATTCATGATTCTCGTCCCGTTTGTCGTTATCGACCTGGTCGTCGCCAGCCTCGTGCTGTCGCTTGGCATGATGATGCTTCCGCCGACGACACTATCCCTCCCCTTCAAGATCCTCCTGTTCATCCTGGCCGACGGATGGACTCTCGTGGTTCAGTCGCTCGTTCAAAGCTTTCACTAAGCGGTGGATTCGATCGGCCCCCAAAAGACACTCGACTCAAGACGAAAGGTGACCGGATTATGACTGAACAACAGGCGATCGAAGTAGCCCACGGTGCCCTAATGCTGGTTCTGTCGCTCTGTGGGCCGCCGTTGCTCGTCATCCTGGCCGTTGGAATCCTAGTGAGCGCCTTTCAAGCGATGACCCAGATCAACGAGATGACGTTGACCTTCGTGCCAAAGATCATCGCCCTCGGCGCGGTCTTCGTCATTTTGGGGCCCTGGATGCTGCAGACAATTGTCGCGTACACCATTACGATGTTGACCGACCTACCGTCCGTCGTGCACTGATGGATCTGACGAGCTTCGTTCGACCCGAGCTTCTTGTCGTCTTCGTGATGGTTGCGTTGAGAACGAGCGCCGCGGTGACGGTCGGTCCACTCGCGTCCTGGCCCGGCGTTCCGCCGTCCATTCGAGTGATCCTCGGCATCGGTATCGCGTTGGCGATCACACCCATCGTACCCACCGCGGTGCCGCCGGCCCAGCTCCATCCCGGTTTCGTCGATCTGGTCATGGAGCTCGGACTCGGACTGCTGCTTGGCGTTGCGAGCTCTCTCGTCGTATCGGCCCTCCAGCTTGCCGCGGGTCTCGTCGATTTCCAGGCGGGCTTCACGTTTGGCGCGAGCCTCGATCCCATGAGTGGCGCTCAGAGCGGACCACTCGAGCACTTTTTGTCGGCATTCGCCGCCGTGCTTTTCCTCGATTTGAACGGTCACCAGCTGTTTCTGGAAGCGCTCAGCGGATTCTTTCAGCTAGTTCCGATCGGAGCCGCTCCGCATCTCGCCGGACCTGCCGGAGTCGCCGGATTTTTCACGACAATCTTCGTCGCGGCTCTCGTCATGGCCCTGCCTGTTGTCACCATGCTTCTTCTGGTCGACGTGGGCCTGGCGCTTCTCGGTCGAACCGCGCCCCAATTTAACCTGTTCGCGGTTGGACTGCCGGCGCGGGTTGCCGTGACATTAGTCGCACTGGCAACGCTGCTTCCAGTTATCGCGACCCAGTTAGGCCAGGTTTTCGCGCAGCTTCCCCGACTAATGCCCGCTTTGGCATCGGCGTGAATCGGTCATGAGTCAGGATCGTACCGAAGCGCCGACGCAGCGCCGGCTTCGCCAGCTCGCTTCCCACGGAACGACCGCGCGATCCCAGGACATTACTGGCGCGCTCGCTCTGCTTGCCGCTGTGATCGGAATCCAGCAGGTCGTTCCTACCGCCCTGGCAAAAGGGGTGAGTGGTCTGCGCAGCTCACTGATTAGCTCGAGCCAGGCGGACATAACCTTCGAGAGCCTTTCAAACACGTGGCAACCAATGCTACCGAGTGCTTTCACAATGCTGGCCGGCGTTATCGCGCCCGTTCTGGTCGTCTCGCTGGCGGTCGGACTTTTCCAAATCCGCGGCCGGCTCGCATTTTCGGCGATAGTTCCCAATCCGGGGCGACTTAATCCCATCGCCGGTGCGGGACGGATTTTTGGGACGCAGGGCCTATTCAATCTGATCTGGTCTCTCGTGAAGGTTTCCTGCGTCGCGTTTGCGGTTCAGGGGCCGGCTCGGGGCATTCTCACCAAGCTGCCAACGGCGGTTGCCGGAGGAATTGGCGCGCCCTTTCAGGTTCTCGGATCGGCATCTTTCGAGGCAGGGCGCAACGGCGCCATTGCCCTTGTCCTGATCAGTCTCGGAGACGTCATTTATCGTCGGATGCAGTTCATGGGGCAGGCCCGGATGACCAAACGTGAAGTCCGAGACGACATTCGCGAAACCGACGGTGATCCGGCGATTCGGGCTCGGATTCGCGCCCAACAGCGACGGATGGCTAGAAGTCGGATGATGGCGCGGGTTGCCGAAGCGCAGGTTGTCGTGGTCAACCCGACTCACTTCGCGGTTGCCCTGGCCTACGACGCCCGATCCATGGCGGCTCCAGAAGTCGTCGCCAAGGGTGCCGATTTAATCGCCCAGCGGATCATCGAGATTGCCAAGGAAAATCGGGTGCCGGTTGTCCCAAATCCGCCCCTTGCTCGGGCCATGTACCGCTCGGTTGAGATTGGCGAGCCGATTCCGGTCGCTCTCTACCAGGCAATTGCCGAGGTGCTCGCCTATGTTTACTCGTCGCGCCGGAGAAGATAGTTAATGGCAGTCATCGCTCCACCCTCGATCGCGAACCGCGGCTCGCTCATGCGCAACACTGACCTGATTCTGGCCGCCGGCGTGGCCCTCATCGTCGCGATGCTCGTCATACCGATGCCGGCAATCCTGCTCGACGTCTTCATCACGGGAAACCTGGCTCTCGGGCTCCTGATATTGCTCGTCTCCATCTCTGTCCGCGAGCCATTAGACTTTTCGGTTTTCCCGTCCCTCCTCCTCTTTGCCACTCTTTTCCGTTTGGCAATCAACGTTTCGTCGTCGCGGCTCATCCTCCTCAATGGCCACGCCGGCTACGTGATCGCGGCCTTTGGGAACTTCGTCGTCGGCGGAAACTACGTCGTTGGAATCGTCGTGTTCATCGTCCTGGTCGTCATTCAATTCGTCGTCATCACGAACGGCGCGGGGCGCGTCGCCGAAGTCGCCGCCCGATTCACCCTTGACGCCATGCCGGGCAAGCAAATGGCGATCGACGCGGACCTCAACGCTGGGATAATCAACGACGACGAAGCTAAGCGCCGCCGCCGGAAAGTTGGGCGCGAGGCGGACTTTTACGGTGCGATGGACGGCGCCAGCAAGTTCGTCAAAGGCGACGCAATCACCGGCATTGTGCTCATCGTCGTCAACCTCATTGGCGGACTGGTTATCGGGCTGCTACAAAAGAACCTCCCGATTGACAAGGCCCTTCAAACGTATGCACTCCTGACCGTTGGCGACGGCCTCGTCGCGCAGATTCCCGCCCTCTTGATTGCCACGGCAAGCGGTATTGTCGTCACTCGGTCCGGGGCCGACACCCAGCTTGGCGATGACGTCCTCCAGCAGCTATTCTCCCAGCCACGCGTGCTTGGAATCGTTGCCACGTTGATTGGCTTACTAGGAATGGCGCCCGGACTTCCGAAGCTACCCTTTCTATTTCTGGCGGCCTCCCTGGGGATCGGGGCGTACTTCCTTCGGTCCACGCCAATTGCCGCTCCAATGACCGTTCCGGCCGCGCCGAATCGTCCGTTGACGGCCGACAAGGAGAGCCTCACCGCGCTGCTTCGAGTGGATCCAATCGAATTGGAGCTTGGCTTCGGGTTGGTTCCACTCGCCGGGGCCGCGGGACCGGTCGATTCTAGCGAAGCGTCTGGTCGGAATGAGGGAAGTAGCGGCTCCGGACGACCGGCCGACTTGCTTCAGCGGGTCTCGGGGGTTCGACGTCAGCTCGCGATCGATCTGGGAATGGTTTTACCCACCATTCGCGTTCGCGACAACCTCCAGCTGCCGGCGAACGCCTATGCCGTGCGAATCCGAGGGTCTGAGGTCGCGCGAGGCGAAGCCTGGCTCGACCGTCTGCTCGCACTCGGGCCTTCCGAGGGACCGTCGGCAATTCGAGGTATTCCGTCTAAGGATCCGGCGTTCGGTTTGCCGGCGGTTTGGATTCTTCCAGAAGACAAGACGATGGCCGAGACGCGCGGCTACACCGTCGTCGATCCATCATCGGTGATCGTCACTCATCTAACCGAGGTTCTCCGTAACTTCGGACCGGATCTGCTGTCTCGACAAGACGTTCAGAGTCTCCTCGATTCGGTCAAAGGTGAGAACAGCGCGCTTGTCACGGAGCTTGTGCCCGATCTCCTAAGCCTTGGCGAGATTCAGCGGGTGCTTCAGGGGCTTCTGCGCGAGCACGTCCCGATTCGAAACCTGACCGTTATCTTGGAGACACTCTGCGACAATGCCCGATCGACCCGCGACGCCGGGCAGCTCGGCGAGCTGTCACGACAGGCGCTGGGGCGGACCATCGTTTCAGGTCTGGTCGACGACGAAGGCAAGCTGTCGGTTCTGGCGCTGTCGCCCCGCTGGCAGCAACAGCTAGCCGGAGCGGTGCAGTCGACTGACCGCGGTCCGTTGCTGGCCCTCGAGCCCGGTCACGTCCAGAGCCTCCTGCAAGAGCTTGCCCGGGCGATGGAACGAGCCGCGACTCAGGGTTCGTCGACGCTTCTTGTTGCCGGACGATTGCGATTGCCGCTCCGACGCCTCGTCGAGCGCCATCTCCCGAACTTATCGGTGGTTGCGTACGAAGAGGTGCCTTCGCAAGTCGTCGTTCAGACGGTTGGCGTCGTCTAGCACCGCCTCCGAGCTCCATTCCCTTCCCCACGTGGCCCGCCATTTCGGCGGGCCTTTTCATTCCCGTTACTTTGTATCGTCAATATGATTGATAACTCTTCAGCTCAATCTCGACGCGTCCTGGGACCTGGCCCGTCTCGACCGATGAGTGGCACGTGGAGGTAGTCTTCGGGGCGATCGGGCTTGCCATGCTCGTGGGTTACGGCACACTTCTTTGGGAGGGAATGGCTCCGGAATCGGCGCTCGGCTTCATCGCCGCTGGCGGCCTCGTCGTCGGGCTACTCATTCGGATCGCGATTGGGGTTTTAACCTCCCCTGACGCGCCAGCTCCGGTCACGGTTCAGGCAGTGCGCCCGCCTGACGGTTCGCCGCGAACAAACTTCGCCCCGAGCCCGGACCGGGCTCCTCGATCATCCTCTGGCGAGGACGCTTGATGGCGATGGCCGGGCGAAAGAACGTGGCCGCGGCATACGCTCACGATCCAATCGGCCGTGAGCAGTTAATCGTTCAAAACTTGCCTTTAGTTCATCACATCATTGGAAAGCTGGCGATTGGCTTCCCCTCGGTCTTCGATCGTGAGGATCTCGTCGCGCACGGCGTCATTGGGTTGATTCAAGCGATTGACCGATTCGATCCGAGCCAGGGAGTACCCTTTGGCGCCTGGGCGTCGATTCGGATTCGTGGCGCGGTTCTCGACGCGATTCGATCGCTCGACATCATGAGCCCCTCGGCTCGCCAGCGAGTTCGGGTTCTCCAAGCAACGACAAACCAGCTAACTGCCTTGCTCGGCCGGTTTCCGACTGACGATGAAGTGCAGTCGGCGATGGGTCTGTCGCCGGAGGATTACGCAACGGTGCTCGAGGCGGCCGGGTGTCAGATCGTGTCACTCGACGCGGCGACGGCCGAGGAAGGCTCTCCTCTGTCCGAGCTGATTCAATCAAAGACGTCGGTCGACCCGTCAGAACGGGGAGCGCTCCTCGCGATGCTCGGCGAAGCCCTGCGTCAGCTCGACGAGCGAGAGCGTCTCGTTCTGGCCATGTACTACGTCGAGGACCTCACCCTCCAAGAGATCGCTCACGTCATCGGCGTGCACAAGACCGTCGTCGTTCGAAACCATAGTCGGGCGATTATCAAGCTTAGAACTCTTCTCGACGTCAACGAAGACCGACAAAGTCTCCCTCGTGAGGATACCGATGGCGAAAATAACCATTCGAAGATCGACAACGTCACCCCTTTCCCCAGCGAACGTCGCGGCGTTCATTCTAATTCTGGCGATTCTGCTGGCCCTGGCGCTAACTCCGGGTCGCGCGCGCGCGGACGCTACGCCGGTGCAGGTGGCGCTGAGCTATCTCGACGGCGTCTCGACCTGGGGTCCGAAGACGGCGAGCGGCGTCGCTGAGATAATCCGCGGTGAAGGTGAGGCACGAGTGAGTGTCCGGGGCCTCGCTCCGGAGCCAGGGATACACTACATCCTGTGGCTCGGCCGTGATGGGACGAGCGACGCGTTTCAAGTTGGCGAAGTGACAGTCCAACCGGACGGAACGGCGACGCTCGATCTTGTCGTGGCGAATGAAATTCCGAATCGTGGATGGAATATGGCACTGATTACAGCCGAGGCCAGCCTTGGCGTGGACCGCCCCGGGCCGAAGCGTATCCTGGCTGGCCGATATCCTCGACCGCTCCCCCAGGGAACTCTGCCGGTCGGTCTCCCGAATACCGGTGAGGGCGGTGGAGCGGCGGTCCCTCCGACGATTCCGGGATGGAGGACGACGTAATGTTACGTGGTGTCGCGACAGCGGCCTCTCAGCTCATCGCCCAGGGAATGCGGTTGAAGTCATTGGCTGGCAATATGGCCGAGGTGGATACGCCAGGTTTCCGTCAGGATCGCACGTCCGAGCAGAGCTTCGCGAGCTTGCTCCTGTCGCGCCTGGACCAACAAGATGGAGCCGTCGGACGGATTGAATTAGGTCCGGTCATGTCACGGCCAGACATCGACCTCAGCTCCGGTCCGATGGATCAGACTGGGCGCCCGCTGGACGCGGCGATTACGGGATCCGGCTTCTACACGGTGCAAGCGCCCGACGGCCCCCGCTTCACCCGTCGTGGTGCGTTTCATCAGGATGGATCCGGCAAGCTCGTGACGGTCGAAGGTTGGCCGGTCCTTGGTGTGGGAGGTCCCATAACCGGAGCAGGACCGTTGTCAATCTCGTCCGGAGGGCAAGTCTCCTCGAACGGTCGCGCCGTCGGGCAGCTTCGTATCGCGACCTTTCCGGCCGGTACCAAGTTTGAGCGTCGAGAGGGCACCTACCTCGTTCCTTCTGATGGTGCGTCCGCGACGGACGTTCAAGCGCCCCAACTTCTGCCAGGATATCTCGAGGGTTCGAACGTTGACCTGACCTCGACAATGACCGATATGCTCGAAGCGACGAGGTCGTACCAGGCGGCACAGAAGGCATTAATGACTCAAGACGGAGCGCTGTCGAAGCTCATCAACGAAGTCAATACGCGCTGAGTGAGGTCTGGATGGATTTTTCACTTCTGAAGCTCGCAGCGTCCGGCATTAGGGTGCAACAAACCCGGGTCGATTTTGTTGGCCATAACCTGGCCAATACCCAAACGTTTGGCTTTCGTGCTGTCCGCCCTGAAATCGTCGATCTACCGCCAGATTCGGCGACGTTTGGCGTCCCTGGAACGACTTATCTCGTACAAACTGGCGATCCGACGTCCGGCGCGTTTGACGTCCGTGAGACGCGTGCCGATCTGGCCGGTCCAATCCTGAGCACCGGCTCCCCGCTCGACGTTGCGCTTCCGCAAGGAGTTTTCTTGTCGGTCAAGACCCCGGATGGACAGACGGCTTTGACGCGAGATGGCCACCTGAACGTAACCGCCGACGGGACGATTCAGGCCGGTATCTACCCCCTCGCAACTGGCCTCCGGGTACCAGCCGGGACGCTTCAGGCCGGGATTGACTCGGCTGGTCAGATCCACGCCGTGGGACCGGCTGGCGATCAGATCGTAGGCGCGCTTCCTCTCGTGCGCATTCCGAATCCGGAAGAGCTCCAGGCCTTGGGCGATGGCTTGGCTCAGGTAACGATCGACAGTGGTGCAGCCCAGCCCACCGTGCCGAGTGACCTCGTCGGGCTTTCGCCTCAAGCCGTCGAAGGAAGCAACGTCCAGGTCGACCAGGAGCTCACCCACATGATGCGCGCCCAGCGGGCTTACCAGGCCAACGCTCAAATGATTCACACTTGGGACGAGCTCGCCAATCAAACGATTCAAGAGATGGGACGTGCCTAGCACCAAATGGGCCAGGACAAACGATACTGTGAGTAACAGTAAACCGACTCGCCAAAATCATTCGCGGTGAGGCGGATCTCTCGAGAGGTGGCCCAGTGAATCTCGAATCAGTCGGCGGACCGGGACAGGTTTCTGGGGTTGACAGCGTTGCGCGTTCGGTGGGCCCAGCTCTGGACCTCACGTCCAGAATGCGTTCCGTTGACGCGGCGAGCAACAGTACATCAATCAGCCTTGGCGATCTAGGCAAATATGTCGCCGCCGTTCAAAACCAGCAATCGGCGCCATCCGAACGGGTGGATCTTCTGAAGGCTGCCGTCCTACAAGGGAGCTACGGCTCGATGCTCGAACGACTTGCCGAAAAGTTGGCCGGCCTTGCCCACGCTTGATTCTGACCAGACAGCGATTGTTGAGATTCTCGCCGAAGCTCGGCGTCTCGTCGCCGAGCAACGTCGAGCGTTCCGGGCGGCGGACTTCGCCAGCTTTCTCGCGACCGCGGTTTCGATTGATGCTCTGACCGTACGGCTTCAGCGGGTGCAAGCCGAGCACCTAACCGACGCGTCTCGGGCCGGGCTGGTGGACCTCCACCAGCAGATCGAACAGCAGCGCGAGCTGCTGGTGATGGCCGTCGCCGCCTCGATCCCGCCAATGCGGACGTACAATCGGAGCTCGGCGCCGAAGCCGAAGACATCTCTACTTCTGGACAGCTTCTCCTAAGGTGAAACATGTCGACTTTCGGTGGAATTGAGACTGCGCTTTCCGCACTCCAGGCCGACCAGTTCCAGATTCTTACCGCCACGAACAACGTCTCGAACGCGAATACCCCTGGGTATCATCGCCAGGTACCCACGTTGGTCGAAGGGCTGCCGTACTCGGCCGTCAGTATCAGCGCGATCGGCACCGGCGAGGTAGGCACCGGGGTGATGGTGTCTGGCGTCCAGCGAATGATCGACCCGTGGGTGATCGATAGCCTGCGCACACAGCTTGGGCAGCAAGGATCGGCAAGCGTCGCGCAGGGGACGACCGCGCAAGTTCAACAGATTCTGGACGGACTCTCACCCAATAGTATCGGTAAGCAAATTGACCAGTTTTGGAACGCCTGGCAAAGCGTGGGAAACGCGCCAACCGATCCCGCGGCGCGGGCAAGCCTCGTCAGTCAATCTCAGACGCTCGCGACGACGATTCAGCAGAGCTACAGTCAGCTGACTGACATGCAACGAACGACCGACCAGCAGATCGTCGGTCAGGTCTCAACGCTGAACTCCTTATCCACCCAGATTGCCGCTCTGAATGGCCAGATCGTTGCGGTCGAAGCGACCGGACAGCACGCGAATGACCTGCGTGACCAGCGCGATTCTCTGGTCAGCCAGATGTCCAGCCTGGCCCAGGTGAACGTGGCGGAACAGTCTAACGGCTCGGTTCGAGTAACGATGGACGGCGCCCCTCTTGTCGATGGAACCACGGCGTCGGCTCTTGCGACGACAGCCGGGCTGGATGGCTTCCACCAGATCGTCGGGTCTGACGGCAGAGCCTTACAGCCGATCGGTGGTAGTCTCCTCGGACTCCAACAAATGCGCGACAACGAGATTCCGACGCGGCTCTCCGCCTTGAACGCGTTTGCCGGTCGACTAATTACCGCCGTAAATGCCGTCCACAGTGGAACGGATCCGGTGACCGGGGCGACACTCAAGAACGTGTACGACCTGGTGACCCCGGGGACCCCGGTTCAGCGCGCGTTCTTTTCCGGCACCGGCGCGAGCGATATCGCGGTTAGCAGTGTCATCGTGGGAAATCCCAGTCTGATCGCAGCCTCTCAGACGCCCAATGGCCCGGGCGATGGGTCGAACGCCGCCGCGATGGCGGCGCTCCTCAACGACCCCTCGGCCGGTGGTGCTCCGGCCGGTAGTCCGACGCTCGACGGCCAAATTCAGTCGATTTACACCGACGTCGGTAACTCCGCGAGCTCGGCGCAGTCGATTTCGGATAACCAGACTCTGCTCGTCGGGCACCTCCAACAACGCGATGCTCAAGTTGGCAGTGTTTCAATGGACGAAGAGGCAGCGCACCTGATGACGTACCAGCAGGCATATCAGGCGGCGGCCCGTTCACTTACGACGATCAGCTCGATGCTGGATACGCTCATCAATAAGACTGGAGTCATGTCGTCGCTGTAGCAATAAGACCCCGATCGATGCGAGGATGGTCATGCGGATAACAAATGAAATGATTCTGGCGAACACACTCCAGGATCTTCAGAACAATCAGAATCGGATTGCCACCTTCCAGGCTCAGCTTTCGTCTGGAAAACAGTTAGTCAATGTGTCGGACAATCCGATCGCCGCCGAGCGAGTCCTGGCGTTGCGCACGAACATGGACACGAACACGCAGTATCTGACTAACATCACGGCGGCAAATTCGTGGCTGTCGGCAACCGATGCCGCGCTTAGCAGTGTCAACACTGTCCTCGTGCGGGCTCAGTCGTTGGCGGTGCAGGGAGCCAACGGCTCGCTGAGCGCGTCTGACCGACTGGCGATTGCAGCTGAGGTTGATAGTATCGTCGGCGAAGTGGCTCAGCTTGGAAATACGACCTATGCCGGCAGTTACATCTTCGCCGGTGCCCAAACGAACAGTCAGCCCTTCTCGTTCAGCAACGGCGTCGTCACGTACAACAATTCTGACCCGATCTCGGCGACAAAGCAGCTGTCGCGAGTGATCGGTCCAGGAACCCAGATCAACGTCAACGTGATTGGTCACGACCCGTCGACCCAACAGGGCGTCTTCGATCAGACTTTTAGCGCATTAACCGCTTTGAGCCAGGGTCTCAAAGCGAATGACACAAACGCGATCCAGGCCAGTATTACTCAGCTGTCGGCGGCTCAATCCACGGTGTCATCCAGTCAGGCTACCGTCGGGGCGACGATGAATCGGGCGACGACGGCAAGCGACCAGCTAAACGCGCTTCAGCTGCAGCTCGCATCGTGGCGCTCGTCTCTCGAAGATACGAATTTCGCCCAGGCGGCGACAAGCTACACCGAAGCCGGCGTCGTTCAAAACGCGACGTTAGCCTCGATGGGAAAGGCGATCCCCCC
>CAZBQK010000033.1:0-24952 GCA_964493975.1 uncultured Dehalococcoidales bacterium
AATTGGGCCGATCTGGTAGTTGTGGGCCAAAATAACCGCATGTCGCTCTCGCCGTAAACGTTCGATGTCGCCGATCAGGGCGAGATCCGGGTCTTTCGCGATCGATCTAAGTGCCGTTACCACGTTCGCTTCCTCCGACGCACCGTGCCCGGTGCTATTTTAGGTCAAATGGAACTATATTGTGCGCCAAAAAAAGGCAGTGCGACAACTACCAGGGCAGCTCCCTCTCGCGCGTTCCGGTGATCGGTCCAACGAAGCGATAGATGTCACTTGGTCGACCACGCCGCCCGGTCGACGACCGTCCCACCATCTGAATGACCTTACCGTCGAACAGCGGGCGCATGGCCTTTTTGAAGTTTCCGGACGATAGTCGGGCCAAACTTGGGTCAAGAATGGCGGCGTACACGAATCGAAGCTCGGGTAGGGTGAAGGTCTCATTGAGGAGCTGGAACGCAACCCAGGAATAACGCAGCTTGCTTCGAATTCGTTGGATCCCTGCTCGAATCATCTCGGCGTGGTCGAACGCGAGAACGCGTTCTTCGACTCGGCCCACTGGGCACCACTCGGTGGTGCGGTCCTCGGCATGGTCCCGAAGGAGAATATCGTCACTGCGTACTAGCGCCAGATGAGCAATTGATACGACCCTCCCCCGGCTGTCGCGCGCCGGTTCCCCGTACGTTGCAAGCTGCTCGAGGTACCAGGTGGCCGCGTCAATGCCGGTCTCTTCGGCAAGCGCCCGTCGGGCCGCATCCGCGAAGGTTTCGGTCGGTTGAACGAGCACTCCTGGTAACATCCACCGCCCTTGGACGTGTGGTTCCCGACGCTGAACCAATAGCACCCGAAACGCATCAGCCGGCGGACCTTTCCGGATCGTAAAAAGCACAACGTCCACCGCGAGCAGGGCGTTTGGCGTGAAATCGGGAGGCGTCACTTCGAGTGGCTTGGTCGCTACCACGACTGAACTCCATTGTCGAGGCCATTTGGCTAAACTGGAACTAAATTATACCTGAACGCTGCATTCGTCAATAGTTTTAGGTTCCAAATGAGCCTAATTCGTGGCACCGCCCTTGCGTTAACTCCGACCTGAGGGTTTACCTATGATCTACTGGGCTCCGCTTCTGCACTTTTACCAGCCTCCGACGCAGCTAACGTCTGTCCTCGATCGGATCTGCGAGGAGTGCTACCGTCCGCTTATTCGGGTCTTTCGGGAAGCCCCGGGCGCCCGGGCGACGTTTAACATCAGCGGGTCGCTGACCGAATTGCTCGTCGAGCACGAGGCATCTGACATCATCGGCGGTTTTCGCCACCTGGGTCAGACCGGGACGATCGAGTTCACTGGCTCGGCGATGTACCATCCGATCCTTCCATTGATTCCCGCGTCCGACCAACGACGACAGATTAACTTGAATCAGCGGGTGAATCGGCGGGTCTACGGACAAGGATTCCAACCGCTAGGTTTTTTCCCACCGGAGATGGCGTTCGGGCCGAATATCGTTCCGGCCATCGTCGAGTCCGGTCATCGGTGGGTGATTGTCAGCGGTGTCGCGGTTCCCGGCGAATGGCCGCTCGACGTCATCTCGAGGATAGATGCCGACGGCCAGGACCTGGCGGTTTTCTTTCGCGACGATATTCTGAGCAATCAGATCTCATTCCGCCAGATCAGCCCCGAGGGATTCTTTGCGAGTCTCCGGGCGTTACAGGGAGGCCGTCGTGACATTTACGTCGTGACGGCGATGGATGCTGAGACCTTCGGCCATCACCACCATGGTTGGGAGGAAGAATTTCTCGCGGAGGCATTTAGGCTGGCGTCTGACGTGCGAGATGACGGCCAGGAGCCGAGCGACGACGTGATTAGAGTGGTAAAGATGAGTCAACTGCTCTTGTTGTTTCCGGAGGGGCCGCAAATAGTCCCAAAAGAGTCATCGTGGAGCACGAGCGGCGACGATCTCGTGATCGGAAACGTCTATCCGTTGTGGCAGGCGCCAGGAAACCGGGTTCACAACCTGCAGTGGGAGATCGCTCGACTCGCGTCCGAAATGGTTCAACGGGCCGAGGCGGTCGCCGATAACGACGTCAGCCGCCACTTTGCGAAAAATGCCAGATCGCAGATGGACCGGGCGCTCCATAGCTGCCAGTTCTGGTGGGCGAGCGGTCGTCCGATGTGGGAAGTCAACATGATCCATCGGGGCCTTTTCGAGCAACAGGAGGCAATGCTGAACGCGACTCGTGCCATTCGAAGCAGCAGTGCGCCGCATCAGTATCGCCGAGACGCGCTCTATCAGTTTATTGCCGCGCGCAGTCTGGCCGATCGCATTCTGGAGGTCCTGGTCGAATAGAGCCAGCTCGCGAGGCTCAGACCAAGTCCGCGACCCATTCCCGCATTTTTGAGAGATGCTGCGGTAGGGCTATCTCCGGTTCGGCAATCTGGGGATGCCACTTCTTTTCCCATTCGGCGACAACCCACCCGTCGTAACCGCGCATCGCGAGCGCTCGCATGATCTCACGACAGGGGACGTCGCCCTCTCCCAGGAGCACCAGGTCCCAAGCGCCCTCGGAGCGTCGACGGGCATCCTTGAGGTGAACGTGGGCGAGGCGACCGGCAAGGTTGGTCCACACCGTGGCGATGTCTTCACCCATTTGGAACGGATGCTGCGTATCCCAAAGGGCGCCAACGGACGGGCTTGGAACGCGGCGCAATACGTCGGCGACGGTTGCGCTCTTGGAGAAATCGTCGTGCGTTTCAAGTCCGATCGTAATTCCGAGCTCGGAGGCTCGACTGGCACAGCGGTTAAGGCTCTCGGCAACGCGGATGACTCCGTCGTCGAGGCGATCGCCATCGTTCAGACGTCCGCCAAATGCGCGGACTAGTGGGATCTGCAGCTGCGCCGCGAGCTCAATGAGGCCGATCAGCTCTCGTTCGTTAGTCGACCGCGCCGCGTCGTCGGCCATGGAAAAGCGCGAGGACGCTCCGAGTCCGACGACGCGCGGGCGTCCGGGCCCGAAGAGAGTTTCGATTCGGCGTTGGTTCGCCCGGATCAAGTCGGGGGTGATGATCTCGCCGTCGAGAACCCGAAGCTCGATCCCTTCGTACCCATAGTCGCTTGCTGCTTCGGCAACCTGTTCGAGTGTCCATCCTGGGCATCCTAACGTACTGAAGCCAAACTTCATTCGATTGTCTCCTAACACGTGGTGTCGCGTTGATGTTATACCGTATTCTCAGGTCCGCCGCAGACCCCGGGACCGAGCAGCGGCGACGACGACTAGGATCGAGCAGACAATTGCATTCGCGGCCAGTGCGATCGAGGGCCCGGCTGACTCCGCCAGGGCTCCAACCTCCAGCGAACCGAACGGGCCCACTCCAATGGCCAAAGTGAGCACTCCCATTGCGCGACCTCGCATCTCGTTCGTCGCGTTCCGAAGAATTATCGTTGATTGCAGCGCGCTGAAACCCGCTCGACCGAGTCCTCCGACGAGCATCAAGCTGACCGCTAGCTCGTAGGAACGAGTGAGGGCGAATGCCAACAAGGCAGTCGAGCCAAGGACCGAACCGAGGCAAAAGATTTGACCATTTCGTCTCTTACCCACGAACGCTCCGATGAGGAGCGTTCCCACTAGCGAGCCGAGGCCGTCGGCCGCTGAAAGCACGCCAAGTCCAAACGAATCAGTACCCAAAACGTCGACCGCCACGACCGGCAGTAGTTGCAGGTAGGGAAACAGGAACAGGTTCATCACCACGGTGACCGCGAGGACGCCGACAATCGCTTCGTCGCGAAGGACGTAGCCAAATCCTGCCGTCAGGCTCTGGAGGACGCTCTGGGTCCGGACGACCAGGGGCACGCCAGAATTGGGTTTTATTCGCATGATGAAGAAGGCGCTGGCGAGATATAGTCCGGCGAGAAGCGCGAACGCCACTCCCGGATTTATCACTGCGATGATCGAGCCCGCCACGAGCGGACCGACGATCCGACTAATGTTCTGGCCTGACGCATCGAGCGCGACCGCGTTCGCGAGGTATTCATTGCCGACAAGGTCGACCGTCAGGGCGCGACGAGACGGCCAATCGAGAGCCATCGACGTTCCGAGTATAAGCTCGGCAAAAACGAGGTGGATGTAGCTAATGGAACCGGCGAAGTTCAGCGCGGCGACGCTCGAAACGCAGACGAGGTTGACGACCTGGAGCAGCAGAATCACGACTTTTCGGTCGTACCGGTCGCCGAGAACCCCACCTACGATTCCCAGCACAAAAAGTGGAAGGCTTCGGTAGAACCCCAGGAGAGCGACGAGAAAGGGCGAGCCGGTTAGTTCGACGGCGATCCAACCGACCGCGATTTGCTCCATCCATCGTCCGACGTTCCAGGCGACGTTGGCCGACCAGAGATGACGAAAATCCGCGACCTGAAGCGATTCCGCGTGGAATCGCTCCGCGAAGGTTGGGGAGGCGGACATTGAGTCTCCGGTGCCAGGTGTACCGTCAGGCCGAAGGAGGATTATACGGCCGCTTCGGAGTCTCGTGTGCGAATCGCCCGAAATTCGCTACGGTCGTTCAACGACTGACGAGTACAGGGCAAGTCGAGCAGTTACCGCTTGAGCCTAACTAGGGGTCGAGCAAGGGGGCAGTAGCGCGGGTGCCTAGTCGGCGGGGCGGGCGGCGGCGAAACGGAAGGCCAGCACGACCGCGACGAGGCCAACCACCGCCATCACGAGGAGTTTCTGCACTCCGTTCAGAGTCATGGCAAGCGCCCCGCCGGTTGCCGAGACGGCATAGATCGAGAGCGCGATTCGGCGAGTCGAATGACCGCGGCGAACGAGCCGGTGTGGCAAGTGAGCGGAATCGCCACCGGCCATCGGCGAACGTCGTCGAGCGGAGCGTTGAATGATGACCATGGCAAAATCAATGATGGGTAGGCCAAGGACGAAGGCGGCGGTTGCGATTTTTGCCCCCCCGATGATCGAGAACGTCGCCAGAGCGTATCCGAGGAACGTCGAGCCGCTCGTTCCCATGATGATCCGGGCAGGGTTGAAATTGAAGCGCAGAAAGCCGAGGCAAACCCCCGCGAGCGCGATCGGTAAAAGGCCGATTGTATCCTGGCCTAGAGAAATGCTTCGGACGAAAAGGACAAGCGCGGCAATCGCCGCGATGCCGGCCGCCAGTCCATCCATTGTGTCGATCACGTTGACGGTATTGATCATTCCGACGATCCACACAAGGGTAAACGGAATCGCCAACACCAAAGGAAGCTCAACTAATCCTCCGAACGGATCGGCAACCGAGGTGATAACGAGACCAAACGCCATCGTCACTGCCGCGAGGCAAATCTGGCCTGCTAACTGCGGAAAAGGTCCGAGGCGCTTGAAGTCGTCGACAAGAGCAATTGGCAAAACGAGCAGGATCCCAATGACCAGGCCGACGATTCGATGGGTCTCCAACGGATCCCGGGGAAATAAGGCCAGGCTCACCGCCACGGCAAATAGAAAGCTCGCGACCATGCCGTAGCCGCCTGACCGGGGGATCACCTTTTTCTGAAGCTCGCCCGGACGAGGCTTGTCGACGAGACCGACGCGCTCGCCGAGCGTTGCCGCGACCGGAGTAAAGACATGGACGGCGATGAGACTGACCAGAAAAGCAACGAGCGGACCAATCCACCGTTCGATGCTCACCGCGCGTGACTCGAGCCAACCGTTGTCAGATCAGTTCTCGATTTCCAGGGAACTCGACTCGTCGTTACGTCAAAGGCCCAGTCACGAAGAAGCGTCGGTTCCACGTCGAAGAGTCGGCAGCGCAGCTGGTTAATCTCGGCGAACCAATCCCTGGCATCCACCTCAGGATCGGGGAGATCGAGAACCAGCAGGCCCGGCACGTCGGTCGAGCGAAGACGCTCGTCAGGATAGTGCAAATATTCGTGCAGGCGCTCGCCTGGACGTAGGCCAAGCAGCCGAACGTCCGGCCCTTTAAGGCCCGGCCTCATCGACCGGTAAAGCGCGGTCGCCGTCCGGAGTATTGGAACCGGCTCGCCGACGTCAAGAAGATAGATTCCTTCGAAGCAGGCGCGGCCAGCGGCGGCCGCGAGAAGGTGAGTGGCCTCGAGCATCGTTATCCAATAGCGATCCATGGCCGGATCGGTAATGCCGATGGGCTGTTCCGCTTCGATCCAGCGCGCAAATAGCTCCAGGACGCTTCCCTGAGTTCCGAACACATTGACCAGGCGCACCATCCGGATTTCAAGGCTTGAAGGTCCTTGTGCCGTGGCTCGAAGAAACTGCTCGACGATCCGTTTTGATGCTCCGTAGAGACTTGATGGCGAAACCGACTTATCCGTCGACGGATAAACCAACGTCGATACGCCCGTCTCTTGGGCGCATTCGACCAGATTGACCGTTCCGACGATATTCACGTCGAGGACCTGGTCGACGTTCGCTTCCCCGAGGGGTACCTGCTTATACGCTGCTAAATGGAACACGATGTCCGGCCGATGGCGGCGAAGAACCTGGAGCATTTTTCGGGGGTCGCGGACGTCGCCGAGGACAAACCGGGGGGGCGTCTTGCCGTCAGACGACTCGAACTCGCGACTGAGACGCACGAGCGACGCTTCGTGGCTGTCGACCAGAACCAGGCACTCCGGCGAATGGGCAAACGCCAGGTGAGAGAGCGCTGTACCGACCGACCCCGCCGCTCCAGTTATGACAACTCTCCGACCGGAAAAGACTCGGTCTAGCAGTCGACCTGGAATCTGGATCTCCGGCCGCTCGAGTAAGAAGGCCCATGAGCTCGTCACGCTGCTGCTCCTCCGACCGAATCGATAATCTTGCGTAGCCGTCGCTGCGCGTCCCGCATGCCAGTAGCGATTCGGGGGTCGGATTCTAGAGTTTCGGTGACGAAGTACGGTACTGGCTCGACGAGTGGGCGAAGATCACGGTCGAGATCTTGATCGCCTTCCGAAAATAGAAGACCTTCGCCGAGGAGACCGCGCGCGTTCGACACATGAACGGTGGTCGTCTTCGACAGCAAGCGACCCAGAAACTCCGAGAGATCCTCGATCTCGTCAACCTCACGATGAAACTCGACCACCTTGCGATATTCGGGCTCGACTTGACCCTCGTCGACCTTTTGCCAGTTCAAATACAGGCCGGCGTGCGACGTATCGACGGTAAATCGCAGGGATGGGAAGTAGTCCGCAAGGAAAAGCAGATCGCGGGGCGCCGAACCGATTGTCGAAAAGACGTAAGCGTTCTCCCGCATGCGACCGACCGGGGGAACATTCTCCACCTGCGGGATCAGTCCCGCCTCCGAGCAGAGCTCAACGTAGAAACTCAAAAGGAGAGTAGCCCGCTCGAGATCTTGCTGACGCTGAGACCGAGTGAGGCTATTGACGTCCAGGGTGGGGGAGACGACGTGAATGTTCGCGGCGGCGGCGCCAAGGTCCCTTCCCACCTCGACGACGCGCTTCAAGGTTTCTCGATGATCGGCATCATTGTCGCCGAGGTCGAAGTAGCGATCGTTGAGAGTCCGGATCGGCGCTTCGACGATCCAGGTAAAGCCACGAGGTGGACCAATGGCAGCGACGTTCGCCAGGATGCTATCGCGCCAGTCGTCACGAACGAGATCCAGGCGGTCGAGGTAGAGCTCCAAACCATCGGGAACCGGCGATTCAACTCGATCGCGCAGCTGCTCGAGCGTTGGACGTGCTTTGAGAAGGAGTTGCGCCACGCGTGTCGCCCCGCTACTCAGACGTCTTTGGAGGGGGAGTCGACGAACTGCCGGTTGTACCAGGTTAGCCCGTCGAGAAGTTCGATTTCCGTCCGGAATCCGATCTCGGACGCCGCTCGGCGCGGATCGGCAACGTAGCTTTCCGCGCCAGGACTGAGATCGACGATGACCGGCGAGGGCAGCCCGACGACCGTCCGAACCAGCTCGCCAAGCTCGGCGACCGAGGTTGCCTGGCCGCTCCCGACGTTGCAGATACGAATTGCGTCGGGTGGATGGCGCATCGACAGATCGATCGCGCGAACGGCGTCCCGCACGTCGACAAAATCGCGCAGCTGTCTTGCTCGGGCTCGGATCGGCCGGCCTTCCCGGGCGGTTCGCAAGAAAATCGACACGACGCCGCTCGACTGGCCACTCGTCTGCCCTGGCCCATAGATCGAAAAGAAGCGGAGAATCGTTGCCCGGACCCCGTACAGACGAGCGTAGAGCTCGGTCCATTCTTCAGCCTGAAGCTTTGTCTCACCGTAGGGATCGACTGGCCCGAGCGGAGAATCTTCCGCGAGCGGCCGGACTCCGGGCCGGTAGACCCGTTGTGACGAGGCGACGATGATCGCCGCGTTCGTGCGTCGCGCGGCCTCCAGCGCCCTCACCGTGCCGATGACGTTGGTCTCGGTAAACTCGACCGGATTCTCATAGGACGCGGATGCGTCGGACAGCCCGGCTAGATGGATGATGCAGTCGCATCCGTCAGCCGCTCTCGTGAAATCGTGTCGAATGTCGGCGACGACGTGGTCTTGAAGGACCCGGGGGATGTTCGCGGGAGGACGCCGCCCGAGCGTACGCGCGGCAACCCCTCTCGAGCGAAGGGCTTCGATCAGATGACGTCCCAGAAAGCCGGACGCGCCAGTGACGAGGACCCGGTTTGGCGTGAGCTCGGAATTGCCACTTTGATTGTCGCCGGAATTCTGCATTTTCTTACCGCCGTCTCGCGTGGATCGAGCCACGCCGACCGTGGATCGCCTCTGATTGCCTGATCACATGCTTCTAACGAGAAAGTGATCGAAAGTCTCGGCAAGGCCCTCGTCGAGTGCCCTTCGGCAGTGGAACCCGCGCTTGGTCATGGCCGACGATGTCTTCGGCAAGTCGCGATAGCCGGCGACATCGTGGGTCGGTCGATCGATCGCTACCGCGACCTCGCGGCCCTCGGCGATGAGCCGCACTCTCTCTGCCACCGTGCCAACCGTCGACACCTCGGATGGGGCATTGAACACGGTGTGTCCGACGTCACCGACGGATTCGGCGGCGAACTTCAGCGAGCGCGCCGCGTCGTCGACGTGGATCAAGCCAACCGCATCGTCGTTTCTAACCACGAGCTTGTCTCCGCGAGATGCCTGAAAGCAAAACAAATTTGGAGCGGTCATAAAGGCCCGGTTCACTTTCATCACAGGAGCGACGCCATAAGTAAGGCCCAGCCGAACCACTCGGCTCGTCACACCATCGCGCAGACTGTACATCTGTAGAAGCTTTTCGGCGTAGCACTTTGAAAGGTGCGACAAATCCGTGAATCCGCCGTAGGGCGTATCTTCGTCGACGACTGAAGGAAGCGGCGAGCCGTGCACCCGGAGCGAGCTCGCATAGACGATCGGAATGTTAATTTCGCGGCGCCCAAGGGCCTCGACGACGAGTCGAGGTCCTCGTAAGTTTACCTCTTCGGTGTATTCGGCCGACGCCGCGTCCGGGTGAGCGCTGGCCTGCGCCGCCAGGATGAAGACGCTTTCGAGGTCGGGCGAAGCCACGTCAAGCGCGCGATCGATGTCCTTCGAACTGGTGATCGAGCCGTCTACAAAAATGAAGCCAGGGGATTGCGCGAACCCAGCGATGGCCGGTCGATCGCTCGCGAAAAAGTTGTCGAAGCCGACGACGTCTCGTCCCTCGCACAAATATTCTTGAACGAGGCGTGACCCGATGTACCCAATTCCGAAAACGAGGATTGCCACGGTCAGCGATTGTACCACAGCCGATCCGGGTCGGCCAGCAGACTGGCCGCCGTCTTGACTTTTCAGCCGCTCGAACCTATCCTCTATTAGTTAGAAACCCCTCCGAGCCGAGACCAAAACGTGTCCAATGAGAAGCTTCGGCTCGACGTGCTGCTTGTCGAGCGCGGTTTGGCCGCGTCACGCGAGCGGGCCCAGGCCTTCATCCTGGCCGGTGACGTACGGGTGGGCGGCGCCGTCGTCCGAAAGCCCGGCGTTCTGGTCGAACCACTCGCGGACATTTCCGTGGAGAGTCCACCTCAATATGTCAGCCGTGGCGGTTTCAAATTGGCTCGTGCACTCGATTCATTCGGAATCGACGTGCGTGGCGAGGTCATTCTTGACGTCGGGGCGTCGACGGGTGGCTTCACCGACGTTCTCCTTCAGCGTGGGTGTGCCCGCGTCTATGCGGTGGACGTCGGGTACGGGCAACTTGCCTGGAAGCTCCGCCAGGATCCGCGGGTCGTCGTGCTCGATCGGACCAACGTGCGCTACCTCGAGTCGCTCCCGGAGCCGATTCAAGGCGCGGTTATCGACACCTCGTTTATCTCCCTCACGCTCGTACTCCCAGCAGTTGTTCGTTTACTCGAGCCCGAGAGCTGGATTGTCGCACTCGTCAAGCCTCAGTTCGAAGCGGGACGATCACGAGTTGGCAAAGGGGGAGTCGTTCGTGACGTCTCGGTCCATCGAGACGTGCTCACCAACGTCTTTACGTTCGCGACGTCGATCGGGCTACATCTACGAGGATGCGTCCCTTCACCGATTCTTGGTCCAGCCGGCAACCGAGAATTTCTTGCGCTGTTTCGACGCGTTGGTCCGTCTCTCGAAATCGACGACGCGGTCAATCAGTGCGTTGACTCCGTCACCGCGGATTGATGGAACGCGAATATGTTGACCCATTTGACCATTGAAAACTTTGCCATCATCGATCGGGTCGATCTGGAGCTTAGCTCGGGTCTTGTCGCGTTGACTGGCGAGACTGGTGCGGGAAAGTCAATCATTATCGACGCGGTAGGCGGATTGCTGGGAAACCGCCTCAACGTGGATGCTATCCGAACTGGTGCAGCACAGGCACGCGTCGAAGGCATTTTCGATCGACCCAATCAGCCTGACCTCGCCGCGACTCTGACGGAGCTCGGCGTCGCCGAGGATGAGGACTCCCTGATCGTATCGCGAGAAATCTCGCGGAACGGTCGAAATGTCGCCCGGGTGAACGGTCGAGCGGTGACTCTGGGAGCTTTGCAGAAGATAGGCCGGTTTCTATTAGATCTCCACGGTCAGGGCGACCATCTCGCGTTGCTGCGCGTCCCCGAGCACGTCCGCTTACTCGACGGTTTCGCGGGTCTGACTGGCCGGCAAGCTGAGCTTCGTGGACTGGCCGACGCGGTTCACCGGATCCGAGCCGAGCTCAAGTCGTTCGCTCAAGATCAGCGGGAAATTGCCCGGCGTGTCGACCTTCTTCGCTTTCAATTGAATGAGATCACGTCGGTCGAGCTGATCGAGGGTGAGGAGGACCGCCTACGTCAGGAGCGCTCGGTCCTAATGAACGCCGAGAAGATCGCGGTGGGCATTGACGAGATTCGAAGGCTACTCGCCGAGGCCGACCAGGCCGCCGCGCTTGATAGCCTTGGCGATGCATCTTCTCGACTCGCGGATCTCTCGCGCCTCGATCCTACCCTAACCGACGAGAGTCAGGTTCTCGACGCGGCGATCGACCAGATCACCGAGGTTGCCCAACATCTTCGACGGTATCGCGACACGATGGAATTCAGTGCCAGTCGGCTGGAGATTGTCGAGGATCGCCTCAACGTCATCCGAGGGCTGGAGCGGAAGTACGGAAGCTCGATCGCCGACGTTCTGGCATTTGCTGCCCAGGCGCGCGAGGAGCTCGACAAGCTTGAGAATCGTGAAGAGCGAGCCGCCGAGCTCGCCGTGAAGGAATCCGAAGCGGTCGCCGAGTTCGCGGACGCCGCGGTCAAGGTATCGGCAGCTCGCAGGGAGGCAGCTGCAGGTCTTGAAATGGCGATCGAGCGGGAGCTGGCCGAACTAAACATGGTTGGTGCTCGATTTCAGGTCATGATCGCCCAGGAAGACGACCCGGACGGGGTTGTCCTACCTGACGGGCGCCGCGTTCAGTTTGACGGCACTGGGATCGATCGGGTCGAGTTTTTTATCTCGCCAAATCCCGGCGAGGACGTGAAACCCCTGGTGCGCGTCGTATCCGGCGGCGAGACCGCGCGGTTGATGCTGTCTCTGAAGACAATTCTGGCCTCGGCCGACGAGGTTCCCACGCTTATCTTCGACGAAGTCGACGCGGGAATTGGTGGCCAAACGGCCGTCGTCGTCGGCCGAAAGATTGCAAATCTTGCCCGCGAGCGCCAAATCCTTTGCGTCACCCACCTGCCCCAAATCGCGGCCTTTGCCGATCAGCATCTGTCGGTCAGAAAAGCGTCGATCGACGGCCGTACCCGAACCGACGTGCGGCATCTCGAGACCGAGGATCGGGTCGCCGAAATCGCGGGGATGATCGGCGGCGACGTGGGAAGGACGACCGCGGACGCCCACGCCCGCGAAGCGCTGGCGACGTCGGAGGCGTGGAAGGCGAAACACCTGATGGTTGGGGGAGGAATCTCGTGACGTCGCGACCGAGGGAAAAACTGCTGTCAAGCACGACGGTCTATCAGGGGCGGATCATTAATCTTCGAGTCGACCGGGTTGAATTGCCGAACGGTCGGATCACGACTCGTGAGATTGTCGAACACCCTGGTGCAGTCGTCATTGTTCCCCTCGACGGAGCAGGCCGAGTTGGCATGGTACGGCAGTATCGATCGGCGATAGCTCAGGAATCGCTGGAGCTTCCCGCGGGAACCCGGGAACCTCCCGAACCGGCAGCGGCTTGCGCGGCTCGCGAGCTCGGCGAAGAGATGGGCCTATCGGCAGCCCATTGGTTTCCGTTAGTCGAGTTCTACAGTAGCCCCGGGTTTTGCACCGAGCTCCTTTCCGTCTTTGTCGCGATGTCGCTGATGGCGGTGCCGGCGAGCCCGGAGGACGATGAGAATATCTCGCGCGAGTGGGTCGAGCTAACCAAAGTACCGGAGCTGATTGCCAGCGGAGAGCTGCGCGACGGGAAATCGATCGCCAGCTTGCTCGCCTTTATTCAGCGGAGCCTAGCTGGGGGTGCTCCGTGGCAAAGCTAAGGACGACCCGGGCCGAGTCATCTGGCGGGGTCGTCCTCCGGGGGACACACGGTTCACTTGAGGTAGTACTCGTCGGTCGAGTCGAGCCGGGCACCTGGGCTCTTCCGAAGGGGACTCCCAAGCCCGGCGAGTCGCGGGAACAAACGGCACTACGCGAGACTCGAGAGGAGACCGGCCTCGAAGCCCGAATTGTCGAGCCGATTGACAGCATCACCTACTGGTTTGTTCTGCGTCATTCACGGGTATGCAAGACCGTATACTACTATCTCATGGTTGCGACGGGTGGCGATCCGAGTCTCCACGATCCGGAGTACGACCGAGTCGCGTGGTTTCCAATTCAAGAAGCCCTGAAAGTCATGACCTATCCCAATGAAGCCGATATGGTGCGGCGGGCGCTTGTCATGGCTGAGCGTCGCCACCAGTTGCTTCAGCAAACGGAGAAGCCCGCCGCTGACGGATAATCTACCGACCGAGGAAGCCAAATGACCACGGCGAATTCTGTCCTCAAGCGAACCCCACTTCATGACCAGCATGTCCAACTCGGGGCGCGAATGGTGCCGTTTGCTGGCTGGGACATGCCGGTTCAGTACAAGAGCATTATTCAGGAGCACCGCTCGGTTCGCGAGGCGGCTGGTATGTTCGACGTGAGCCACATGGGAGAATTTCGAGTCCGTGGCCCGGCCGCACTTGAGTTTCTCCAATGGATGACGCCGAATGACCTTTCGAAGGTGGCGATTGGCGGTTCCCAATACTCATCCTTTCTCACGCCCCAGGGCGGAATGATCGACGACATCTTTATCTATCGGCTGGAGGACGGCTATCTGGTCGTCGTTAACGCCTCAAACGTCGACAAAGTTGACGCGTGGCTGCGAGAACATTCTCGGCCTGGAGCCGAAGTTGTGAACCAGTCTGATAACACCGCGCTTATCGCGGTTCAGGGCCCGGAGGCAATACGAAAGGTACAGGCTCTCGCCGTGTCCGATCTTGGCACCCTGGCCCGTCGGGGAATCCGTGAGGAAGTGCTCGGAGGCGTTGCCTGCCTTGCCGCGCGGACTGGTTACACTGGTGAGGATGGTCTCGAAATCTTCTGCACCCCTTCTAATGCCCCGATCCTCTGGGATCGGCTGCTTGACGACGCCGGGCCCTCGATCCAGCCATGCGGCTTAGGGGCTCGCGATACCCTGCGCCTTGAGGCCGGAAATCTGCTTTACGGCCACGACATGGACGAGTCGGTGAACCCACTCGAAGCAGGGCTCGGTTTCACCGTCAAGCTCGGAAAGTCCGACTTTATCGGACGCGAAGCGCTTCTTCGAGTTGAGTCCGAGGGACCGCGACGCCGCCTGATCGGGTTCGAACTGACCGAAGGTGGGATTCCCCGTTCCGAGTGCCTGGTCCAGGTCGATGGGCAAGATATTGGTCAGGTCACAAGTGGAACGTACTCGCCGACACTGGAGCGAAGCATCGGGCTCGCGTACGTCGATCGCAACCACGGAGCCGTTGGCCAGGAAGTCGACATTGTGATTCGTGGGAAGCCGGCCCGAGCAATCGTGGTCAAACTGCCATTCTATCGATCGAAAAGTCGTGCGGCACCATCCTCACCGTCGGCGAAGGAGTAACCTTGCTGAGCACGGGCGTCGACGCGGTCGAGATCGAGCGAATCGCGCGAGTTTACGAGAAGTTCGGAGAGAGGTTTCTTGGCCGGGTGTACACCGAACGGGAGGCGGCGCGTTACCGAGGTCGGATAAACGAGCTGGCCGCGCGCTTCGCGGCAAAAGAGGCCGTCTCGAAGGCGCTTGGAACTGGTCTGAATGGAATCGCCTGGCGCGAGGTGGAAGTCATGCCGGACGCTCGCGGAAAGCCTCTCGTCTACCTTTACGGCCGAGCACGCGAACGCGCTGCGATCCTCGGGCTGACCCAGTTCGCGATCAGCTTGACGCACGCGCGAGAGCTTGCGATTGCTTTCGTCGTGGCGAGCTAAGTTATGCTACCTGCCGTGTCAGTCGAGCAAATGCGCGACCTCGAGCGCGCCACGGAAGCGCTCGGGTTACCCGGCCCTGCACTGATGGAAAACGCTGGACGGGCCTGTGCCGAAGCGATTCGGAATCACTTTCCGATTGAGCGGTCGCGTCGCATCCTTGTGCTAGTCGGGCCGGGGAATAACGGTGGCGATGGCCTGGTCGTCGCCCGTCACCTCCACGACTGCGATCGTGACGTTGCCGTCTATCAGGTCGGTCGGCAGCCCGTGGAGGACGCTAAGATCCTCCTCCTTCGGGAACGGGACGTTCCGATTTACTCGGCGTCTGACGATCCGGACTTCCGGACCCTGGACGCGGTTATAAACTCCAGCGATCTCCTCGTCGATGCCTTACTTGGCGCTGGGCAGCTTCGGCCGATCGTTGGCCCATTGGCCACGGTGATGGATCGGGTCAATGCCCGAACGAATCCTGGCAGGGTTGTCGCGGTCGACCTACCAAGCGGTGTGAATGCCAATTCAGGGGCTGCCGATCCCCATGCTGTCCGGGCCGACCTTACCGTGACCCTCGGATTTCCCAAGCGCGGCTTATTCATCGGGCGCGCCGCGCAGCTCGTCGGCGAGCTCGCGGTCGTCGATATCGGTATCCCAAGGAGCCTTGCCCGTGACCTCGACACGCTTGTCGCCGATCGAGCGTCGATTGTCTCGATGCTTCCCCAGCGGCCACGGGTAAGTCACAAAGGGAGTTTCGGCAAAGTCATGATCGTTGCCGGCTCGCTCTTGTATACCGGTGCGCCGGTTCTCGCGGCGCTGGGCGCCGAGCGGGTCGGCGCTGGGTTAGTCACACTCGCGTGCCCGGCTCGCATTCGAGACAGCCTCGCCGTTCACACGGTCGAAACGACCTTTTTGCCAGTTCCGGATGGCGACACTGGTGAATTGACGCCGGCCGCCGTTGCCCCGCTTCTCGAGGCCCTACCCGGATACAATGGGGTGCTGGTTGGCCCGGGCATTGGCCGGTCGCCGGCAACCGCTGAGTTCTTGTTCGCTTTTCTCCACGGGGTCAAGCAAGCCGGAATCCCAACGGTTATCGACGCGGATGGGTTGACCCTCCTGTCGGGCCAGGAGTCCTGGTGGGAGCTGCTTCCGCCGAACACAATTTTGACCCCTCATCCCGGCGAAATGGCTCGACTCACCCACCAGCCGGAACAAGATGACCGAATCGAGGTGGCCCGGCGCTCGGCCACGACGTGGACGTGTACCGTCGTCCTCAAGGGGGCCTACAGTATTGTTGCTCGCCAGGATGGACGGGTAGGTCTACTGCCGTTTGCGAATCCCGCTCTCGCGACAGCTGGGACCGGCGACGTGTTAGGTGGCGCGATTCTCGGAATGATTGCCCAGGGATTGGCTGCGCCATCCGCGGCGCTCGTCGGTGCATTCTTGCACGGCGTCGCCGGCCAGCTGTTATTCGACGATATGGGGCCAGCTGGCGGGCTAGCCGGCGAGTTGTCTCAGCGACTACCCAATGCTTCACGCTTGGTTCGAGAATCCAGGGATCGTTCATTGTCGGTCGGCTATCGAGAGTGGTAAAATTCGTCCACCCTTTCTGGTCCAGATGGATCCAGTCGGGTAGCAGTCACTATGGGCGAAAGGAGGATGGCCATCGCCAAGCCAATTCCGGTCGCGACGATTATCAAAGACAATATCAACTGGCGGCGTCACCGAACCGCGTGTCCAAACTATCGAGAAGACTGGAGAATTGAAGACGGTCTCTACCGTTGTATCTGCCTTCTCGGTACTCCCCCAGAGACGCGCGAAGAACAAGACCGCTGTATGGCAAGTCCTCGTTCTTGTTGGCGGCTGAAGAAGACCTCAGAATCAGGCTAAATTCGCCCCTGGCGTGAATCTTGCCTAATCTCTGAAAACCGGACCGGTTCCGACTGGCTAGTCGCGCGCCACGTGTTCCAATAATCGGCCCGACAATCTTCTAAAATCTGGGCGCCGTTCCACCCAGTCTCCGAGGCCTGCCCGTGCGCATTGCCATGTTGGCACCTCTTTATGAGCCAGTGCCCCCTCCTCTTTATGGTGGAACCGAAAGAGTGGTTTACTACTTGACCGAGGAGCTTGTGCGACGCGGGCACGACATCGTACTGATCGCAAGCGGCGATTCCCGGACCTCGGCCCGGCTGATCGCCGTGTGTGATGGAGCGATGAACCGTCAGCCGGCGACGACTGATCCCGTGGCATATCACGTGTTACAGCTTGGGATGATGATTCGCCACGCCCGCGAGTTCGATCTGATTCACTCTCACTGCGATTTTCGGGCGGTACCTTTAGCCGACGTGTGCGGCACGCCAGTCGTTTCGACGAACCACAATCGGCTCGACGTGCCGGAAAACGTCTCGATTATTCGCAGGTATCCAGATGCTCCCGTCACCGCCCTTAGTTACAGCCACAAGCGACAGCTTACTTCCGCTCGGTGGCTTGGAGTGTGTCATAACGGTATCCCGGTCGACTCTTTTCCATTCCGCGGGCAACCGGGGAGCTACCTGGCCTTTGTCGGCCGGCTGTCGCCGGAGAAAGGCCCCCTACATGCGATTGAGGTATCCGAGCAAACTGGCATTCCGCTCAAGATTGCCGGGAAGATCAATGTTTGGGAGCGCGACTACTTCGAATCGACGATTCGTCCGCGGCTGCGACATGGTCCGATTGAGTACGTCGGCGAGCTTGACGAAGAATCAAAGCGGCAGTTCCTCGCGAATGCCTGTGCCCTGATTTTTCCAATATGCTGGCCAGAGCCGTTCGGGATGGTGACGATCGAAGCGATGGCGACCGGAACGCCCGTCCTTGCATTTCCGATGGGGGCGGTGCCCGAGATCGTCGACGACGGGGTCACTGGGTTTGTGTGTCAGGATGTCGCGTCGATGGTGGCTCGGGCCTGGGATATTCCAAAGCTCGATCGTGGCGCCAGTCGTCGTCGAGTTGCGCAGTATTTCTCGGAGCGGTCGATGGCTGATGCGTACGAAGCAGTGTACGCGCGGTTTGTAGGCGAGTCCGAAACCTAACCTGCTGGCGTCCATGCGTGCTAGCTGACCGACGCTTCCATGTCAGTTCGGACCCTGGCACGACCGGACCGAAGCCAGATTGTGTCACGTTATTAATTCGATTACTATTGCGGATCAGGCGACAAATCTCGTGCTTGGATCGCGCTATTTTGGAGAATTCTTTTCTAAAGAAGTTCAACGGGCATGTGCCGATTGTTGCCGCGGACGCGTTCGTGGCGGAGGGCGCCCGGCTCGTCGGGGAGGTCCTCATGAAAGCGGGAGCCAGTGTTTGGTTCAATGCAGTACTCCGCGCCGACAGTGAGCCGATCACCATCGGTGAGGGTTCAAACGTTCAGGACAACTGTTCCCTCCACGTCGATCCAGGCTTTCCGTGTGTTGTCGGTCGCAATGTGACTATCGGCCATAACGCGGTCGTTCACGGGTGCACGATCGAGGATAATGTCATTGTTGGCATGCACGCGACCGTTCTGAACGGCGCGGTCATCGGCGGGGACAGCATTGTCGGTGCCAACGCGCTGGTGACCGAGAACGCCCGCATACCCGCCGGTTCGCTCGTTGTCGGGGTGCCGGGCAAGGTAGCCCGCCCATTGCGGCCGGATGAGATTGCGTCGATATCCAGCAACGCGCAGCGGTACGTCGACCGGGCACGCGCATATCGGTCTGAATTCGGGACAGTACTTGGAACGTAGGCCCGCGACGGCTCGCAAGGAAGCTGCTACCTTTGCCCTCTCAACCTTGTGACAACGTCTTCTTAACAAAATGCTGACGCGTTCCTGCTAGGATACACATCGATTTCTGCGGTTCGTGAGGCCCGTCCCGCAACGGTCGGCTGTCGCCCCACGTCCGACGAGGCGACCCTCGTCCGTCCCACTGGTTGCGTCGGGTGTTAAACTCTTTTCCCGGCGTTCTCCCGAATCACATTAAGTAATGCGCCATGAGCGCAATCAAATAGGTCGGAGAGTTAGGAAGTTATGGCCGACGGTTTTGTGGTCTGGCTGACCGGGTTGTCCGGAGCCGGCAAGACGACGATTGCCCAGGAAGTCGCGGCTCGGGTCCGCGCTTCGGGCCGCTCAGTTCAGGTCCTCGACGGAGACGATCTTCGAAAAAACCTCAATCAGGGGCTTGGATTCTCCCGAGCGGATCGCGATACAAATATCCGACGTATCACCTACGTCGCGAAGCTCCTGTCCGACAGCGGAGTCGTCGTCGTGGTCGCCGCGATTTCGCCGTACCGGTCGGTACGCGAGGAGGCCCGCGACCAGCTGAAGCGATTTGCCGAGGTTTACGTCAAATGCGGCCTCGACGAGCTGGTTCGCCGAGATAGCAAGGGTCTTTATGCCCGCGCTCAGCGAGGCGAAATTGCTAACTTCACCGGTGTCTCCGATCCCTACGAGGAGCCTCTGCATCCTGACGTTACGCTGGATACCGGAACTGAGTCGGTGCGCGAAAGCGTCGGAAAAGTTCTCGTTGGCCTCGATCGCCTGGGATATTTCCGAACGGGCGCGTCGGCCTCCGCGGTCGCAAGGGGTGGATCGGATGGGACGGCACAGACCATTCCCCCGCACGGAGGCGTGCTGGTCAATCGGATG
The DNA here is from genome assembly GCA_964493975.1 of uncultured Dehalococcoidales bacterium. GTDB lineage: Bacteria > Chloroflexota > UBA6077 > FW602-bin22 > CADDYW01 > CAZBQK01. Next base: position 19,556 of record CAZBQK010000033.1, read on the forward strand.
GCCAGCGAGGGAGAGATCGCAGCGTGGCGCAAGCGCGCGGCCGAGCTGCCGACGGTGACTTTGAACGCCCGCCAATTGTCGGACGTCGAAATGATCGGCATCGGCGCATTCAGCCCGCTCACCGGGTTCATGGGATCCAGCGACTACAATACAGTCGTCGACGACATGCACCTATCGTCCGGGCTCGTCTGGCCGATTCCGGTGACGCTTGCAACCTCCGTCGAAAACGCCGCGACCCTGGCCGTCGGAAGCCCGGTCGCGCTTTTGAACGCAACCGGAGATCTGGTCGCGATTCTGGATCTACAGGAAAAGTATGAGTCAGATCCGGAGCGCGAAGCGCTGAAAGTGTATCGAACGACCGAGGCGGCTCATCCTGGTGTCGCGGCGCTGTATCAGCAAGGACCGGTTCTCCTCGCCGGTCCGATTATCGTCATTGACCGTCCCGCTACTCCGTTCCCGGCGTATCGCCTCGATCCGGTTCAGACTCGAGCACTATTTGTCGCCCGGGGCTGGCGGAGAGTTGTTGGGTTCCAGACCCGGAATCCGGTTCACCGCGCTCATGAGTACATTCAAAAGGCGGCTCTCGAGATCGTCGATGGTCTGTTGCTGCACCCACTCGTAGGTGAGACGAAGGGCGATGACATTCCCGCCGACGTTCGCATGCGATGCTACGAAGTCCTGCTCGAAAATTACTACCCCAAGGACCGATCGATCCTGGCAATCAATCCGGCCGCGATGCGTTACGCCGGTCCGCGCGAGGCGATTTTCCACGCGCTCATTCGCCAGAATTACGGTTGCACCCACTTCATCGTCGGACGCGACCACGCCGGTGTTGGCAATTACTACGGGACCTACGACGCGCAATTGATCTTTGACGAGTTTCGACCAGGGGAGATCGGAATCAGCCCGCTGATGTTCGAGCACACGTTTTACTGCCGAACCTGCGCCGGCGTCGTTTCAGCCAAGACCTGTCCCCACGATAAAAGCCATCACATCGTGCTTTCAGGCACTCAGGTTCGAAACATGCTGCGAGCCGGGCAGGAGTTGCCCGCGGAGTTCAGCCGACCGGAGGTCGCCGAAATCCTCATCGCGGCCGCGAAAGCGGCAACGCCAGCCTAGCCGCGGGGAAAAAAGTAGGTCGCCGAGGGGATACTCGGCGACCCGTTTACCTTGGGAGTTGTTGGGAGTTGGCCCTATTCTAGCGGAGGCCAAGTCCCCGAACACCGGCCGAAAGTCCTATTGATCGGTCCAACTTTCGGAGATAATTTATTCGGCTTTCGAGGCTGAACGTCGAATCCGACTCGATCTCGTTCGGCGCTCCCGTAACAGATTGGCAAGACGATCGATGAGAGCTCGCTCGTCGAGATCTGGCTCCATCGAATCCGAGTCACCGGCACTCGGGTCAACACCATAAGATTCGCTCTCTCTTCGGAACGCCTGGTCCTGGATTTGTCGGGTCAGATAGTTGATCTCGGCGTCGAGCTCAACACTCGTCAAAGACTCGTCATTCCGCCTTCGACGGCTCATCGTACCTCGCACTTCTTCGTGTCAGAACGGATGACCACTGTAGGCTACTCGTCTGCTATTTTACCTGATCGGTCGTCTCGACGGGTAGGTTTTTCGACCCGCTCTTCGCGCGGTCGCGGAGGGGGCTGGTGTCGCCAGGGATCTCGATCATCTGAATGGTTTTCGTCAATCTCGATTGCAGGCTCATAAGACATTCGAGGTAATTACCTCGTCCAAGCTTGTGGGGGTTGCTCAACAAATGTCGGATGCCGTACAGCAGGAGAGTGCCCCCGTAAGGAACGTAGAACGCGACCGGAACGTGCAGCTGATTTGCCATTTCAACCGAAGTCCGAATTGGAAATCCGAAGAGCAGCTCCAATTGGATCGACGAGCTCGAGTTTCGGGAGCGACGAATCGCCTCGCGGGCGAGCCCATTGTCGTGGGTGGCGATGGCCAATTCGGGCACCCGCCCGGCCAGCCGCTCCACGAGAGACAAAAATCCGTCGACTGAATCGACCTCGTCGTTTTGGTGGTCCGCCGGGAATTCTCCCTTCACCAATCTTATTCGAAGTCCTCGTTCGATTGCCCATTCGGCATCTCGTGTGCTTCTTTTCCATCTCGACGGTAACGTCAAGCTAGGCTTCAGGCCGGCCCGGTCGGCCGACGAAAATCGGTCATCGACCAGGAGGGTCTCGAGAAGATCGAGGGTTTGGTCGGCAACGTCGTGGCCATGTGAGTCAATGTGAATTCCATGACCGTTTGCTGTCGCCGTCGACTGAATCCGCGAGGCCTGCAGCGGATCAAAATGTAGCGCCGGTGGTTTCACCGCGAGGCGGAATGTCCGCTCGGGGGCAGCTCGTAGGGCGTCGCTGACCGAGCAATATTCTTTGACAATTTGCTCGACATCGTCCTGAGAATTGCTGAGCTTTCCTATCGTCGTGGGAATTCCGTGCCGGACGAGCTCGCGGCAGACTATCGACCCGTCTCGCGCATTCTTTGGGCTAACCGCATAGAGGTGGCTCAGAACGCGCGCTGCTTTCGTGGAGTATATTCGGAGTACTCGTGTTGCCCTCATTTCTTATCCCTCCCGACCACTCCTGATACTGGTGCCACCCTGAACACTATTCATAATTCGTTATTGTTTAAGGGGGGTTGGACACCTTGACAGGGGGTAATAGCTGTGGCGGAATTGTTTGAAGTAATTAGGTCAATGAGGGGCGCCAAGCGACCATGCGTAGGATCGCACGGTTGAGTGAATCATGCAACTTTTTCCTCAGGAATCGAGGGAGGACGTGCCGAGTCACCGTAGTGGTTAGCGCTGCTTTGAGCACGTCTCATCGATTAGAGCAAATCTATCGATCACCTGGTTGGCCTCTCGATCGATAGGCATTGCGAAGAGCGTCGACGACGCCAAGCAGGTGTCCAGTCAGCTAGCTTTGCTCCCCGACACTCCCGAGCTAGAACAGAGAATTCAGTGCCGACAACTCACATTCTGCCTCGGAGATTGTGATTGACATGCTTGGATCTCCTGAAGTTGCCATTGTTTCAGACCGACGACGCTTGAGTGGACTGAGGGCAGAGTGGGACGAGGCGGCGCCTCCCAAACTCAGTGAACCGTGGCAAAGTTTCAGCTGGATTGAGGCGTGCGCGGAGACGTGTAGTAAGAATCACCGTCTTCACGTCATCACCGTTCGACGGGCGGGACGCTTAACCGCGGCTGCCCCACTGGTGTTACGCGAGTCGAACCAGCCTCTCCGTCCGTTGCGACTAGAATTCTTGGGGGCCGGCGAGCTCAAAGAGCCCAATCGTTTCCTTGCGTCCGACGCGACGTCTATGGACGTACTCACCGACCAAATCGTGGCCGAGCGGACCTATCCGGTCAGATTGTCGCGGGTTCCGAACGATCGCGATGCGGTGCGATTGCTGTCTGCTCGGTTTAGGCGAGCTGGCTGGGTGACGAAGGCCGTTAGCATGCCGTATCCGTACCTGCAATTGGCCAAGCAGGCCATACTGTTTAAGAAATCCCTAAAAGAAGACTTAAGCCGGGCACGACGAAAAGCGATTAAACTGGGCGAGGTCAGATCCGAGATTGTCGACGTTCGTTCGCGAGACCGAGTGATCAGCCGGCTCCAAGATGCGTTTCGCATCGAGGCGTCTGGATGGAAAGGCGCGAATAACACCGCGATAATCTGTAATGATCCAAGACGAGAGTTTTTCGAACGACTTGCAGCCTCGGCGATGAATGAGGGAACGCTTCGACTCGTCTTCCTGAAAGTTGGCGGCGAGGACGCCGCGGTTCAATACGCGATCGAGGCGGCGAATGCCTATTGGTTATTGAATATTGGGTATAACGATGATTTTCGGGAGTGCTCGCCTGGAAACCTTTTGCTCGAAGAGACGATTAAGGCGGCCGCGAAAAACGGTCTGGCCCGGTATAACTTTCTCGGGAAAGAAGAGGCGTGGACCCGTCGCTGGACGTCGGACGTCGAGGATTGCGTCGTCCTGGCCGCCTATCGACCCAATTCGCTCGGTTTCCGAGCCATAATCTCCGACGCGCTGTACCTTTACCGCAAAAGGCGAGAGGATCGAATTGTCAATGAAATAAAGAAAGGTCGCGCGGTCCAGGGAAGGGTTCCTCGATTAGTCGAGGCACGATCTGCCTTTGGCTGAACTTACCTCGTGACTCGGCCGACATTGAATCTTTGCGCGTCGTCATGACCTCAAAGACCAGTGTTCCCGTCGCATTCATTGTGTTCGTGGGTTTGGTTCTGACGCTCGTAGCTCTTGGCGTATCGGTCCAGGACGCGCGCTTAGCTTCGATCGATTCTCATGTCGCCACGGTGGTTCGCTCGTTATCGGGTGCGACATCCTACCGATTGGCCCGGGCCCTTGGCCGCCTAGGAAGCGCTCAAGTTTGGGATGCCAGTGTTCTCCTCATCGCCGGCTTACTCTACCTTAAGCGCCAGAATTCCGACGGCCTTCTCCTTGTTCTTGGCGTGGTGACCGCCGAAGTCGGTACGATCGCCGTGAAGGCCCTGATGAACGGGCCGGAAGGCGTTCTCGTCCAGCTCGTTCATTTCCGCGAGCTCGACGGCTTTCCCAGTGGCCACGTCGTTCGAGTGGTCGTCGCACTCGGGATTTTGACGTCGATTATGGGCGTTCGGACGTCGAGGCTGCCCCTCGTGACTGGAGTCAGCATAGTCGGCGGCTTGCTCATGGGATGGGCCCGGATCGAGTCCAGATCGCATTCGCCGAGCGACATCGTGGGTGCATATCTGATATCCGCGATCGTCCTCAACGTCCTCGTAGTTCGGCGACACCAGTCGATCAAACCGGCCCAGGCCGTCATGTCCGACAACGACGTCGCGGCGCCGGATTCTTATCGTGATGTCGATTCAAGATGGTTCAACCGACACTGAGCTCGTAAGCGCTTGTTGGACGACGGTAAGCAACTCGGTCATGTTGAACGGCTTCGTTAGGATCCCCGCCGCGGCGATTGATCGGGACCAGTGCCTGGCGCCGGAGAACCCACTCATCACCACGATGGGAACTTGAAGGTCACGCTCGCGCAAAGCGGCAATGAAACCGGGACCGTCAAGTGTCGGCATGTGCACGTCGAGGAGAACGAGATCGAGGTGGGTCGTGGCGACAATTGCCAGTCCGCGGGCCCCATCGCCGGCGATTCGCACGGTATAGCCGTACTTTTCGAGGATCACCGTGACCAAGCGACGGACGTACGGATCGTCGTCGATGACAAGAATCTGTTCGGGTCGCATTGGCGGCACTGCAATCCTGCCGAATGAATGAAGGGTCGATGCCCTGTTGTTCGACTATCACACTTGCAAACTTGGCGTGCACCCCCCATAAGTCCTGATCACTCTAGGACCTTTG
>CAZBQK010000034.1:0-24633 GCA_964493975.1 uncultured Dehalococcoidales bacterium
GGCCATTTATCGCAATGCCAACCACCTATCCCAGCTAATCGACGATGTCCTGGACCTGAGTCAGATCGATGCTCATCAGTCTGCGCTGAAGCGCGAGCGGGTATCCCTCGGTACAGTCGTCGCCGAAGCAATGGGGACCGTCGTGGTGATGTTTCGCGACCGGGGCCTGCGACTCAACGCAACCGTTCCGTCGGACCTACCGGATCTCTTTGTCGATCGCACGCGTATCCGACAGGTGCTCGTCAACCTGCTAAACAACTCCGCGCGATTCACGGAAGAGGGGGGAGTGGAGATCGGCGCGAGCCTTGACGGTCAGCAGGTCATAATCACAGTCGCCGACACTGGCGTCGGGATGGCATCCGAAGATGTGCCTCACGTGTTTGAGGAGTTCTGGCAGAGCGTCCAACCAGGGAGGAGGCATCCGAAAGGGGCGGGGCTGGGACTGGCCATCTGTAAGCGCTTTGTCGAGATGCACGGGGGAAACATCTGGGTCCAGAGCCAGTTCGGGGTAGGTACCGCTTTCTCCTTTACTCTGCCGCTCTGTGAAACGATCGTCTCCTCCGTCTGGGAACCGGATCTGTCGCGGTTCGTGAGGCCACCCGGCCTTGGCGAGGACCCGATGATTGTCGTCTGCACGAAAGAACCGGAGCTCGGACGCATTCTCCAACGCTACCTCGCTGGTTACCGGGTAACTACCGTTCGGGAGCCGGGGGAAGCTCGTCGTGCCCTTGCCGAGGTCCGTCCGGTGGCCGCGGTGCAAACAGATGGCGTTTGCCGTGAACGGTGGCTCGCGTCTGATGATGGGGCGGACCACTCGAACCTGCCAATACTGACCTGTGCGCTCTCTCGAACCGGAGTGGACCTGGCCGAGCAGCTGGGGGTCATGGCCTATTTGACCAAGCCCGTGAGCCAGGAGCAGCTTGGAGAGGTACTTGACTGCCTCGCGCTACCTCCACGTTCAGTCCTCGTCGTCGAAGACGAGCCGGATCTGCTCCGTTTGCTTGCCGGCATGACGAGCCGGGTAATACCGGGCGCCGAGGTGCGCCAGGCCGCCGACGGAGTGATGGCTCTTGAGATGATGGATCGGTGGCGTCCTGACGTTCTCTTGCTGGACCTGCTGATGCCGCGCATGGACGGTTACGCGCTCCTCGACCGGATGGCCGCGGACGAACGTCTTTGTGAGATTCCAGTCGTGGTTGTCACCGGGAAGGGGTACGAGGATGAGACGATCGTTGCCGACTGGCTGCAGCTCAGTCGGCCCGAGGGACTTCCCGTGGGGGAGCTCGTCCGGTGTCTCCAGGCAAGCTTGAACGAGATTTGTGGGATATCGGCAGCGCGTGCTCGCGCAGAGCGGCAAGAAGCTCATCCGATCTGAAAGGCTTACTAAGGAAATGCGTGGCTCCCAAGGAGAGCGCGACGGCTCTTTCCGGGAAGACCGAACAGACGATCACCGGAATGTCCCGGGTGGAGGGCATGGACTTTAACCGCTGGAGGATCTCGAGTCCATCCTGGGATGGTATCAGCAAATCGAGGGTAATCGCGTCGGGACGCGCTTCGCTGGCGAGCTGAAGGGCCCGCTGACCGGTGGTTGCGTGAAGCACGCGGAAGGGGCCGCGTTCGAGGTAGCGTTGGATCAGCCGGATGGCATCCGGGTTATCGTCGATCACGAGGACGGTCGTCACCTTTGCGAGCGGCAGATGGAAGCCGACGCTGACTTCACCATCCGGTCGTGTAGTGATGTCCACGCGTCCCCCCTGCATCTCCACCAACGACTTGATCACGAACAGTGGGTCGTCGGCCCGGACGACGCCGGATCCCAGGCGGCCGGCGGTCGCGACGACATCCGCGTGCGACCGAAAATCGACGTCGAGTCTGACGGCATCCTCGGTTCCAACCGCGGAGATAGTCAGGAGGCCGTCGTCACTGCTCTCGACGGCGTAGCTGAGAAGACTCAGAAGGACGTGGCGCAGCGCGTTCGCGTTCACCGCGGCCGGGGGAAGACCAGCGGGCACCGCCAACTTGAGACGAACCTGGCGGTCTCGGGCGAGGTCGAGAATGACCGTGACGACCTGCTTGATAACATCTCCGACTGGAGTAGGAGCCTCGGCTAATCCTCTCCCCGCTCTCAGGAGCTCGCTCTCCAGCGAAGACCCTCGCTCAACCGAGCGATCTCCTCGATTGACTCTGGCATCGTTCGATTCGGGCGTCTGCCCGGATCTGCCCGCCAGGTCCTCGTGTCGGGCCCACAGAATTGAGCTCAGCGCCTCGATCGCCTCGAGGTGATCTCGCTGGCATTGCCGTTGGCTAACGTTAATCTCGTGGGCCACCTCTCGCGGAGTTTTACCGTCGACGTACCGGAGCCAGAGATGTCGATAGCGGCGCCACGCCGGTGAGTCGTGCGGCACGTCCGCGGCTGGTCGGAGGTCACGGATACAATCGAGAAGGATGCGACGGGCCGTCCCGGGCGGGCTTTGTCCCGTCGCTTCTCGAAGGAACTCGGCTAGTGGATGAGTGTCAAGGTACAGGTGATCGTCGAAGTGGCTCAGGGCATCTCTAACGCAAAAAAGAAACTGCTCGCGATCCATGTCAGGGGAATTGTACGGACGCGTTTCGATTCACGCAACCGACGTGGTTCATCCCAGAAAGATGACGGATGCCCGGGGTCAGGCCGAGCCATCCCACTCGACTACGACGCCCAGGTAGTTCGGCGCACGCTCGGCGAGGGCGCGATAGGTCGTCCGCGCGTCCTCGGGCGAGATGTGGTGACTCACGAGTCCTTCGGTGCGAAGAGAGCCATCGGCGATCAGGGAGAGTGCAACCTCGCGATTTCGTTCGGCGGTAAACGGGTTGTAGGGTGTCGCGACCGAAGGAGCCACTCGCATGTGGGCGCCGATCAGGTTGACACCCTTCCGGTGAATATCGGTGTAAGGGTCAATTTCAACCCGACCGCGCGGGCTGCCGAGCAACACGACCCGCGCCATCTCGCCGGCGACTCGCAGTGCCTCCGGAATGACCGCCGGTGCTCCGGTCGCCTCGATCACGATCTCCGGCGATCTTCCAAACGCCAGGTCACGATACACGCCGGCGGGGTCGGCTTCCCCGGGATCAACCGGCACGATCCCCGCGCGAGCCGCCAGCTCACGGCGTTCGGAGATCGGATCGACTCCAAGCACCGGGCGACAGCCGGCGATGTGGCCGAACCTCGCCGCGAGCGCGCCAATCAGCCCCTGCCCATAGACGACCATGCCCTCGCCCAACCGCGGCTCCGCGAGCCGGACGCCACAGAGAGGAATGGATGACAGGTATCCCAGGAGCGCGCCATCCGCCGAGCAGCCCGGTGGAACCGGAAGCAACTTGGCGGCCTCCAGGAGCGCGTGAGACGCGTGCGGTGCCGACGACAGGACTCGGTCGCCCGGTGCGAGGCCGACCACTCCTGATCCAACCTTCAAAACGCGTCCGAGTGCCGCGTATCCGAGCGCCATCGGGTAGCGCGGCCACGCTCCGCCGGTCGAGAAGGCGATGTGTGTGCCCATGACGATCGCGAGCTCGGTCCCCGCGGACACCAGCGATCGCTCGATCGCGATCAGAGCCTGACCCGGTTCTGGCTCATCCGAGAGCTGGAACTCCTGGACACTGACTTCGTACGGCGCGGTGATCCACAATTGCTGTGCTTGCACGTTTTCTCCCAACCTTTCAGATCGGAGGACTTTATCGGCCCGAGCCGCGGATTGTCAATCGAGCGATTGACATGCTCGACCGGGCCGTTTACCGTGGCGGGGTGACGAGTTCTGATGGTGAAGAAAAGCCAAGGAGAACCTACATGAAGGCGATGCTGCTGCGCAGCCCTCGGTGCATGGAATTGATCGACCTTCCGGTGCCCGTGGTCCGACCTGGCGAAGTCCTAATCCGGGTTGAAGCCTGCTCGATCTGTGGCTCGGACCTAGAGGCCTACCACGGGCTGCACCCGAAGGTTACCTATCCACGGGTGCTCGGACACGAGTTCGCCGGAACGGTCGTCGAAGTCGGTCCGGGTGCCCCGTCCGCGCTCCTGGGCACACGGGCGTGCTGTGCCGCTGGCAGCAAGCCGCCCTGCGGTGACTGCGCGACCTGCCGGTCCGGCCAGCCCGAGCTCTGCCCGAACCGTGCTTCGCCTGGCTTCTCGGCACATGGCGCCTACGCCGAGTACATCGCAATCCCGGCCGAGGGCGCCCTCCCCATTCCGGAGCACCTCTCCTTCGCCGAGGCGGCGTTGGTCCAGCCCCTCTCGATCTCAAATCATGCGGTCAACCGCTCTGACGTACGCTCGGGTGAATGGATCGCCGTGCTCGGCGCCGGTCCGATCGGCCTCGGCGTCCTGATGATCGCGAAGCTGCGCGGCGCCCGGGTCATGGTGACCGACGTCGTCGACTACCGATTAGAAACGGCCGCGCGGGTTGGCGCGGACGTGGTCGTCGACTCGCGCCGGGACGACCCGATCACCATCGCGAGGAAGGTCTCCGACGGCAAGGGGCTCGATCGAGCGATCGAATGCGTCGGGAGCGATCAGGACGAGACATTGCGCCAGGCAGTCGAGATGATCCGACCGCGTGGCCTGGTCGTCGTCGTCGGCTCTTTTGCCCGGAATCGCGCGACGCTCCCGATCGTGGACTTTAAGTTCGGTGAGAAGGAATTACGTGGCAGCCAGGGCGCTCCCGAGGGCTTCAGCACGGCCCTAGATCTGGTAGCGACCGGACGGGTTGATGTTCGCCCGCTGGTTACACACTGCCTCCCTCTTTCGGCCGCCGAGCATGCCCTCCGACTCATGGAAGTGAAAGGCGATAGGGTGCTTAAAGTAGTGCTGGAACCACACGTGGCTGGTTAGTCCTTAGCCGGAAAGTAGCCTCTCCCCAGCATCTCGACACTCGAGCTGGCTAAGCGCTTGAGGTATGCTGGTTGTCGTTGGAGTGGTGCGGGCGAACTGCATCTGGCGTCAGCCTCGACGGATTGATCGGGCTTGCTTCCTCCTCGCAGCCAACCAATCTTGACGTCTTGTCCACCGCGTGTGACCATCGCCTGGGCGGTTCCTAACCGACGTGACGAATAAGCCAGTCAACGGAGGAGACGTGACTGATTACGAGCCGATCGACCTCTCCGAGTTCTGCAATGCCGGCCTGACCGTGCTCAGCGAGAAGTCAACCGCACCAACCGGCGCGCAGTCGTTTCTCGGACTTCCGTTCCTCGTCGGTGACGCGGCGGGCGCGGGCGATCGTTGCTTCATCGCGCTGGGCGACGGGATCACGGGAAACGCGATTCGTATACCCGTCTGCCGTTCCGCGCGGCGCGTTGTGGTGGCACACCGTCTTCTGGAATCACAGCTCCAGCAGGGCGGTCCTGTCGGAGTTCCAGTCGCCGAGTATCGGTTTCACCTCGTCGACGGCCAGACCGTTGTGGCGCCAATTCGCGAGCGCTACGACATCTCGGCGTTCCCATTTCCACGCGGAGCGTATCAGTATCGGGGCGTCACCGATCAACAGCATCGTGTCCCGCCGCGCCATGCCGGGCGCTGGGAGCGTGCCGGCGACCGGCAGCTGGAGGTCGAGGCGTCACGGCCATCGTACACCCTCTGGGTCTGGGCAAATCCGCAACCGGAGGTGCCGATCAGCGCGATCGAGATCGTGGCCAAAGGGCCCAGATTCATTGTGGCCGGCATCACTCTCGGGCAGCTCGATGAGCACCCGTTCCTCCGCGACGGCGCGCGCGACGTCAGAATCCTCCTCCCCCAGGCGGAAGACGCCGGCCAGCCATTCGACCTCGAGGTTGAAGTCGACCGCGGGATCGCGACGTACGCATACCCGCTACCAATCGAGTCCGCCGAGGCGTTCCTGGCCGCCGACTTTCGAGGCTGGGGCGAGGCGCAGAACCCGCAGAGTAGCGCGTCGTACGTTGGCATCGCGGCGATCCCGTCGGCGACCGTTGCGGTAAAACAGAACGGCGTGCTACTCGGATCCGCGCGCTGGGGCGAGATCGAGCAGAAACGTGCGATCGACGCGGGTCCGCGGCTGCGAATCGAGCTGATCGATCCGGGCCGCAACTGGGTCCGAACGACCGTGCTCGACGACGATACGGGGCGGCCAGTTCCCTGTCGGATTCATTTCCGATCGCCGGATGGCGTGCCCTACCAGCCACATGGTCATCACAACCACGTCAACTCGAACAACGGGACGTGGCACTTCGACGTTGGCGGCGACGTGCGGCTGGGCCAGATCACCTACGCTTACATCGACGGGACGTGCCAGGGCTGGCTGCCGCGCGGTGAGGTGCTCGTCGACGTGGCGCGCGGCTACGAGTACGAGCCGATCCGCACGCGCGTTCAGATCGACCCCGGCCAGCAGGAGCTGACGTTGCGGCTGAAGCGCTGGTGCAATATGAATCGCGAGCGCTGGTTCAGCGGCGACTCACATGTCCACTTCCTCTCCACTCAGGGAAGTCACACCGAAGCGCAGGGCGAAGACCTGAACGTTGTGAATCTCCTCCAGTCCCAATGGGGCGGGTTGTTCACGAGTACCGAAGAGTTCACCGGCGAGCCGAGCGTTTCCCGTGATGGCCGGTCGATCGTTTACATCAACCAGGAAAATCGGCAGCACTTCCTCGGCCACCTGATTCTCCTCGGGCTGAAGCGTCCAGTCATGCCCTGGTGTTCGGATGGGCCCGGCGAAGCTGAGCTCGGAGGGACGCTCGAGATCACCATGTCCGACTGGGCTGACCAGTGCCACGCGCAGGGCGGTACGGTGATCATCCCGCACCATCCGTCGCCGAACGGCGAACCGGCCGTTTTGATCGCAACCGGGCGCGCCGATGCGGTGGAGATGATGACGCACGCGCCCTTCAATCACGTCGAGTATTATCGCTACCTTAATTGTGGCTATCGCCTTCCACTGGTCGGCGGAACCGATAAGATGTCCAGCGATGTCCCGGTTGGGATCTACCGGACGTACGTTCAGATCCCGTCTGACGAGGAGTTCACCTACGCGAACTGGTGTCGGAACGTCGCGAAAGGCCGGACATTCCACAGCGGCGGTCCGATTCTCCACTTTTCAATCGATGGCAAGGAGATTGGGGACACACTGATGCTTCCCGGCAACGGCGGGACAGTCGAGGTCGCGGCGTCGGCCGAGTCGATCCTACCGATCCACCGACTCGAGATCGTCCAGCAGGGACGGGTGGTTGCTGCGACCGAGGAGGCCGCCGGCACACGTCGGCTCAGCCTGCAGGCTAGGCTGCAAGTCGCGGGTAACACGTGGCTGGCCGCGCGGGTCGGAGGACCCGGGTACATGAACGCGGTTCCACACTTCGACCTCTGGAGGCGCGGAGTCTTCGCCCACACCAGCCCGATCTACGTCGCCTGCGGCGGCGAGTGGGAGATGTTCGATCAACCCGCCGCGCAGTACATGCTCACACTCGTCGACGGTGCGTTGACCTACATACGCGAGACGAGTTACCAACACCGACCGGGTACCGTGACCCACCATCACGGCGCGGATGACCACCTCGCCTACCTGGAGCGGCCATTCCACGAAGCGCGCGAGGCGATTCACCGCCGCATGCACGCGCTGGGAATCGGGCATTGACTCCTCTCAGTGCGAGATCAGGGGGTGACCGGTGCAAAAATACCTGGGAACACGGATCGACGGGTTCGATGGTGGTGGCGTCAGCCTAGCTGAATTGCGCGCCCAGGCCCTCCGATATCTCACCCTGACACTTGCCGTGTCGGCCTGGGCCTTGAACCTGATCATGCCGGCCCTGATGAACAACGCCGACACCACGAGGGAGTATTTCCTGGCTTCGTTGTGGCTCATAGCGACCACGGGGTTTGGCTGGATCGTCTCGCGATTCAACGTGACCCTCGCGGGTACGATCGTCGCGAGCGCGACTACGACGCTCGTTGCCATCGCCGTTCTACAGCAGCACAGTAGCGCGGTGCTCAACTTGCTCGCTCTCGTCGTCATGGCAGTGGTCGCCGTTTCCGGGCCGCGCCACGGTTTCGCCTGGGCGATGATTGCTAGTCTGGTCGCTCTTGTCGCGCAGGGTCCGACCGGACTCGCCGAATCCGAGGCGCTTGTTGTGACGCTCACACTTATCTGGGGCAGCGCGTTCGCAGCCTGGCTGGGATTCCGCCCGGTCTACGTCGCCGCCGAATGGGCTTGGAGCAACTATAGTGAGAGCGCACGGCTCAGCCAGGAGCTGCGGATCCGCCAGGGGGAGTTGGTTGGGATGGTAAAGAGTCTCACCGACGCCTACGATCGTTTGGAGAAGCAGGACGTGGCGCTACAGAGCGCGGTCGCCGCGGCCGAGCACGCCCGGAGTCTCAAGGCAGAATTCGCGGCAGCGATCAGCCACGAGCTCCGCACACCGATAAACCTGATTCTTGGCGTGAGCGAAATGATGCGGGACACGTCGGATCACGCCCGCGCCGAGGTCCTGCCGGCCAGCGTCCACGAAGACATCGAAGTGATCTACCGCAACGCCTATCACATCTCGCACTTGATCGACGACATCCTCGACCTGAGCCAGGTCGACGCCGACCGGATGGGTTTGCACAAAGAGCCCGTCGATCTCGCCGACGTCATCGGGCGAGCGACATTAGTGGTCAGCAGCTTGTTCGAGCGGAAGGGCTTGTACCTTCGGGTGAGCGTTCCTCACGATCTCCCGGTCCTTCGAGCCGATCCGATCCGGGTCCGACAGGTCTTGATCAATCTCTTGAGCAACGCAACGCGTTTCACCGACGTCGGAGGCGTCACGGTCTCCGCCACCGTGACGGATCGCGATGTGGTGATTTCAGTCGCGGACACGGGTGTGGGCATGCCCTCCGACGCCTTGCCGCATGTCTTCGAAGAGTTCCAACAGGTTGGCCAGATGGGCGCCTGCACCAATATCGGCATCACTGGAAGCGGACTCGGGCTGACGATTTCGAAGCGTATCGTCGAGCTACATGGCGGAAGCATCTGGGTTCAGAGCGAGGTCGGCGAGGGGAGCACTTTCTCATTCAGCCTCCCGTTTGCGGAAGCGATCGTCGCAGGATTCGGCGACCCTCATTTTCACGCCTTTCTGCCACGAGCGAATGACAGCCAAGCCCGCGTGCTTGCCGTGCTGGGCGAGGATCCGCAGGCCGTGCGCCTCCTGCGGCGCTATCTCGACGATTACGAGATTGTGGTCGCGGACTCTCGAGAGCAGCTCCGACGCAACGCGCAGGAGAGCCGCCTGGAAGCGGTGGTCGTGACGGCCTCGGATTCCCTCGGAGCGGTCCACCAGGTTCGCGCTGACTTCCCGACCCTCCCGGTCGTCTATTGCCCAATTCGAACGACTCGCACGCTCGCCCGCGAGACCGGCGTTGCTGACTACCTGGTGAAGCCCGTCACCGCCGAGCAGCTGGAGGCGGCGCTGAGGCGCCTGCATCGTCGGATTCGAACCGTGCTGGTTGTGGACGACGACAAGGACATGCGACGGATGCTGGGACGGATGGTCTGTTTTGGAGCACGCACCCGTACGGTCTTCGAGGCAGCGAACGGCGCGGACGCCCTACGCTGTGTGCACGACGCCCAACCGGACGTCATTTTGCTGGATCTGCTCATGCCGGAACTGGACGGCTATGGCTTCCTGCGTGCCCTTCGCGCCCATAAATCGCCGAAACGCCAGTCAGTGATCGTGGTCACTGCGAAGGGATACGAGCCGGAGGTGGTCCTCGCGGACGAGTTGGTCATCACTCGCGGAGAAGGCTTGACCGTGGGCGAGTTTACGCGAGCGCTGCGCGCGAGTCTGAGCGCAATGGTCAGGCCGGTTCCCGGGTCGGGACGCACCGTTGGAGCGCCGCCAGAAGGGCTTCTCTGGTGACCGGCTTGTCCAGAAACCCGGCCACGCCGAGCGAAAGAGCAAGTGAGCGTTCGGGAAGTACCGAACAGACTATCACTGGGATGTCACGCGTCTCTGGATCCTGGCTGAGCGTCTGAAGGAGGTCCCAGCCATGCTGCGACGGCATGAGTACGTCGAGGGTGATTGCGTCCGGGCGATCCTCGCGCGCGAGCCGCAGTGCGGTCGGGCCGGTGCTTGCCTGGAGGACTCGGTACCCCTGATCGCGCAGGAGCCGCGAGAAGAGGAACGCCACGTCGGGGTTGTCGTCGATAACCAGTAACGTCCGCGCGCGTGTTAGCGGTAGCGATAAGGTCACTCGAAAGGTACCCCCACTCATCCGCTCAACGTTCAGCCGTCCGGCCTGAAACTCGATCAGCTTGCGGGTCGCGATAAGGCGGGCGTCGATCTCGGGTATGGGCGATCCGGCCGCCAAGTCTGCCCCCGGCACTGAGATCTGCAACCTGACTGTGTCGCCGCTAGGGGCCGCAGACACATGAATCACCGGATGAATGTTGCTTTCGATCGCGCTCTCGAGCAAGTCGATGAGCACCTGGCATAAAACCAGATGATGTACGCGCACCGCAGGTAACTCTTCCGGCAACGCGACGTCGAGGCGCGCACCTCGATCTTGGGCCAGCCGGGCGACGATGTCCAGTGCGTTCCGCATCGCGTCCGTGAGGCTGATCGGTTCGGTCGAAGGCAACGACCCGATTTTGAATAACTCGTCCTGGACCGCCTCCAGGTCGGAGGCGTACGCTGTCGGCGGATCCGACTCTTCCGCATCCTTCGACGTGACGACCGCTTCTTGGGCCGGGCTGCGGGCTGGCGCCACCTTGCTGGATGCTCGGCTGTTATAGCGCTCCAAGAGTAACGTTGTCATTTCGTCGAGTGCCCGGTCGCGCTCGCGTTGTGCCTGGCGCACACTGATTTGAAGCTCGCCTGCTGTCTGATCGGGCGTGGCTCCCTTGACGTAGCGAAGGTCGAGATAGCGATAGCGCCGCCAAGCGGGCGATGACGGCGGACAGGTCTCCGGCGGACGAAGCGACTCGACCGCGTCGAGCAGCACCTGCCGAAGCTCGGCTTCCCGCATCGACCGTCCGCCCCCGAGCAGCGACGCGAGGGGATGCGTCCGTAAGTGTTGACGGTCGTAGAGGTGGGCGAGTGCGTCGCGCACGTAGCCGGCGAACTCATCCGCCTTCAACATCGATATAGTCTCCGGGATGCCCTGATTATCGACAATTCTTTCGTGTCAAGTCGATCCGCTGCGGCGTGATTCCCTGGGAACACGAACCCGTCTGCTCGCTGGCGATTGTAGCATGGTGTCCGCGCCTTGGCCGAAGTTGGCCGCGTTTTGGCGTACCGGCCGTTGCTTTTGGTTGAACGCTCTCCTAGTATCGTCGAACCGACGGGAAGACGTCGTCGGTGGGCAGGGTCAAGACGCGACCTGACCCGGTCGTCTTGACTCCAAGGGTAGCGCGGTGTCCATGGAGGAGAAAGATCGGACATGAGTGACACACGGCAATCCAAGACGTTGACTCGTCGATCGTTACTCGGCACGACATTCGTCGCCGTGTCGTCCGTCGCCGGGGCGGGGCTGCTGGCGGCGTGCGGCCAGGCGCCGGCCCCGGTGGCCGCGCCCACGACGGCACCCACTGCTGCAGCGGCGTCGACGAGTGTGACGCCCACGACCGCTCCCGCGGCTATCGTGGCCCCCGCGGGTGAGAAAATCACCCTCAAGGTCTTCAACCGTGGAACGCCGACCAATGAAGTTTGCAAGGGGAGCGCCGCCGAGTTCATGGCCGCGCACCAGAACGTCACCATCGATTGGCAGAGCGCGCCCCCCCACGACGATTTCCAGAAGATGCTGGTCCTAGCGGCGGCCGGCACGTCGCCGGACATCCAATGGCAGTGCATGGGTTGTTATTACGACCAGTTCGTCCTTGCCGGGCTAGTCCTCGAGCACGACCCTCTGATCAAGTCCCACAGCTACTCGATCGCGACGCAGATGCCCTCGGCGATCCAGAGCGGTACCCGCAGCGGCAAGCTTTACGGTCTTCCCAACGCGCTTCATCCGGACTACGCCTGCGTCGTCATCAATAAGACGATGTTCCAAAAGGCCGGCGTGCCGATTCCCAAGGAGGAGTGGACCGACGGACCGCATCCTGGCTGGAAGAGCTGGACGTTTGACGATATGAAGAATGCGGCGATCGCGCTGACCAAGCGCGAGAACAACGGACGGATCATTCAGTGGGGACTCCAGACGAATGGTGCTGCCAATCCCCACGACGTGATTCGCGAGGCCATGCGCTCGGAGGGCATGGACGCAATCAATCAGGACGGTACCAAGCTCCAATGGACCTCGGATGTGGGTCGCAAGGTCATTGGCTACTATAGCGACCTGTACACGAAGGCCAAGGTGGCGCCTCTCACGGCTGACATGCCTAAGGGAGGCCCGGACTTGATGGCCTCCAATCGGGTCGCTATTCGCAATGCCCCTATCTGGGCCATCCAGACCGCGACGCAGACATTCAAGGACTTCGAGTGGCAGTTCTTGCCCGCGCCGCGGGGCGCAGCCGGCGCTGACGCGAACACCGGGCCAAATTTCTTCTCGATCATGAAAGTGACGAAGTATCCCGATATGGCATTCGACATGCTGGTCGCGATCATCGATCCGAAGTGGGGCTGGAAGTCGGTCGACCTGGGTGGAATCCCCGGTAGCCAGAAGGAGTTCTGGGCGCCGGATTCCCGGCTGGTCAAAGACCCCAACTTCGCGATCTTCGCCAGAATGATGAACACGGTTTCTCCGGACGTTCTCCCGAAGAACGCGCGAAGCGATGAGCTCACCAACGCGTGGCTTGCCGGTATGGATCCCATCTGGCTTGGCCAAACCGTGGATACCAATCAGCTGATTGATCAGCTCAACCCCAAGCTCCAGGCGATTCTCGACAAGCCGCCGGCGACGATCGCGGAGCTGTCCAAACCGGCGTAATTGTCCGCCATTGTGCTGGGACTGCTGGATCGCACCTATCCCAGCCGCGCCCAGAGCGTTTCCGGTCTTGGAACGCAGTTGCCGTTAAGCCAACCGGCTTAACGGCAACTGCGTTCCAAGACCGGAAGACATCTGTGTAGTCGGAGGTCCCATGGCATCGGCATCTCTGTCACGTCGCCGCCTTTCCTTGTCCCGGAAAGAAGCAATCCTCGGATTCGCGTACATAAGTCCCTGGCTCGTTGGCTTCGTGATCTTCACGGCCGGTCCAATCATCGTGTCGGCGTACTTGAGTCTGACCGACTATCAAGTGCTCGTGGCGCCACGCTACGTGGGCTTTGCCAACTACCAGCGTGCACTCACCGGTGCCGACGACGTCTTCTGGAAGGCCGTCTACAACACGATCTATTATTCCGTGATCTTCGTTCCGATGAGCATCGTCGGATCGCTGGCAGCGGCGCTTCTCCTGAATGTGCGCATTCGTGGGCAGTCAATTTTCCGCACACTCTTCTTCATTCCGTCGATTACCCCCGCGATTGCGGCGGTCTTTCTTTGGCTCTGGATTCTCAGCCCTGACTTTGGTCCCCTCAATAACTTGCTCTACGCAGTCGGAATCGAGGGGCCGGGCTGGCTGGGCGATCCGAACTGGTCGAAGCCCGCACTTATTTTGATGAGTCTCTGGGGCGCGGTTGGCGGTACCACGATGATCATCTTTCTCGCCGGGCTTCAAGGCGTCCCAAGCGAACTATACGAAGCTGCCAAGATCGACGGCGGCAGCGAGTGGCAGCAATTCGTCAATGTGACGTTGCCCATGCTGTCGCCGGCGGTGTTCTTTAACCTCGTGGTCGGCCTCATCGGGGCACTTCGTGTCTTCACCGCGGCCTACGTGGCGACCGGCGGCGGGCCATTGTACTCGACGATGTTCTACATGCTCTATCTGTGGAATAACGCTTTCAAGTATCTCTATATGGGCTACGCGTCAGCTCTAGCCTGGATGTTCGTGTTGCTGGCGCTGGTGCTCGTGGTGATCCAGATCTGGATGGCGAGGAGATGGGTGTACTACGAGGGCGAGGTTCAGCGTTGAGTGCTTTACAAACCGAGCAATTCTCGGAGCGGCCGTCGACGGGTTTGTCGCCGGCGAGACCAAGCTTTCTTCGCCGACAGTCGACTCGAGCGGTCGCGGTGAAGGTCATCGTCTACCTGCTAGCAATCATGCTCGGACTGGCGTTCGTGAGTCCCTTTCTGTTTGCCCTGACGGGCTCCCTTATGTCGCCGGCGGACCTCTATGTGGTCCCACCGCGGTGGATTCCGAGCAAGTTGCTCTGGGGGAACTACGTTACGGTGTGGACGCTGGTGCCATTCGCGCTGTACATCCGCAATACCCTCATCATTACCGCCTTCGCCATGGTGGGCCAGATCGCGTCGTGCTCACTGACGGCGTATGGTTTTGCCCGTTTTCGCTTTCCTGGACGAAATGCCCTCTTCATCATCCTCCTGGGGACGATGATTATGCCCTCCGAGGTCACCACGATTCCTCAATTCCTTCTTTTTAAGGGCCTGGGCTGGATCGACACGTTCCTACCTTTGATCGTTCCGAGCTTCCTTGGCATCAGCGCGTTCACAATATTCCTGCTGCGACAGTTCTTCTTGACACTCCCCCGTGACCTGGACGACGCGGCGAGAATTGACGGGGCTGGGTCGCTCCGCATCCTGCTGCAGTTACTACTCCCGCTCTCTAAGCCAGCGTTGGCAACCGCGGCAATTCTCTCCTTTATCTACCACTGGAACGACTTCTTCATGCCGCTGATTTACCTCAATAACGGGGATCTATACACTGTCTCGCTGGGCTTGAACTTCTTCAAGTCGGCGCCCACTGACGCGGGACCGCCCATGGCCCACCTACTTATGGGAGCCTCGGTCATCGTGACCGTACCGGTCATAGTCGTGTTCTTCAGTCTCCAGCGGTATTTCGTCCAAGGAATCGTCATGTCCGGAATCAAAGGCTAACGTGCAGAGCGGACCGTGGCATGGCACGCCAGGGTCCGCCGGGATCGGCCAATACCATCAGGAGGTTGAGTTTTGGCTCGCTACGTGACGGTGGCCACAGTCTCTGACTACTTCGCCCAGGCGAGGGCTTACCGCCAACAGGCCATCGAGTGCAAGAGCTCGAGACGACAGGTGTCAAGGACGTGAACATGAGTAGCAACGTTGTCCCGGTGGGAATCGCCGGGTTGGGACGCTCCGGATGGAACATTCACGCGGCTGCATTGGCGACGCTGCCAGAGAAGTTTCAGATCGTCGCCGTTTGCGACCACCTCCCCGAGCGTCGCGCGGAAGCCCAGACCAAATTCGGCTGCCGGGTTTACTCCCAGTTCTCAGATCTGTTGGGTGACGACGGAGTCGAGCTGATGGTCATCGCGACGCCCAGCCACCTTCATTCCGACCAGTCGATCGAGGCGATGAAGCGCGGCAAGCACGTCATCGTCGAGAAGCCGTTCGCGGCCAGCGTGTCCGACGCCGATCGGATGATCGCGGCGAGTCGAGAGACGGGGCAGATCCTGACCTGCAACCAGAACAGTCGATACTCCCCGGACTTCCTGAAGGTCCGCGAGGTTATCGCGTCGGGCAAACTAGGGCGAATCGTGTTGATCCGCTCGGCATGGCAGCACTTCGACCGGCGGTGGGACTGGCAGACCCTCAAAGAGTTCCAAGGCGGCACCCTCAACAACAGTGCTTCGCACGTCGTCGACCAGGCCCTCGTCCTGCTCGGAGAGGTCGAGCCGGACGTGTTCTGTCAGATGGAGCGGATGCTGTCCTCGGGCGAGGCGGAAGACCACGTAAAGATTCTCCTGCGCGCGCTGGGAAAACCCATAATCGACATCGAGGTGACGAGCGCTTGCGCCTACCCCCAGGACCGTTGGCTGGTCATGGGCTCCCAGGGCGGACTGACCGGCACGGCGAATCGGCTGCGCTGGAAATTCGTCGATCCCGAAGTGCTTCCGCCCCGCCCAGTTTCAACCGAGCCGACGCCGGATCGGAGTTACAACCGCGAGGAGCTTCCCTGGGTCGAAGAGTCCTGCGAGATCCCTCGCGAGGCATCGCGACTGGCCAACGCGCAGGTCTACCTGGACTTGTATCCGGCGCTGCGGGAAGGGGCGCCGGTGGCCATCACGGCCGAGAGCGTGCGACGCCAGATCGCGGTACTCGACACCTGCCGTCGCCTGAGCCCGGTTTGAGCGCACCCTCCGTTCGCCGAGGAGTAGCTCGGTTCAGCGACCACATCCCGGATGTGCCGAAGCCAAGGCGACAAATGCCACGAGATCGAGGAATGGAGCGGATTCGGTGAAGGTTTTCATTCTCTGGGACATGGAAGGCGCGAGTGGGCTCTTCACGCGCGAGCAAACGTGGTACTGGGAGTCCGGTGCTCGGGAGCACGTTGGCGCCGAAGGGCGACAACTCCTCATGGACGACGCTAACGCGGCGAGCGCGGCCGCGCTCGCCGCGGGCGCCGACGAGGTGATCGTTTGCGATACTCACCACGGCGGCGGCAACTTCGAGCTGGACAAGATGCGGGCGGATCCGCGGATCACCTACCTCGGACGGTCCGTTGGGTATGAGGATGGGAAGTTTCGGTACATGCCTGGCCTCGATCGCACCGTCGACCTATTCATGCTGCCGGGTCACCACGCCAAGGCCGGCACGGAAGGAGCGTTTCTGCCCCACACCTGTTCGCTTGCATGGGCAGACGTCCGGATCAATGGGCAGAGCGTGGGCGAAATGGGGCTCGAAGCCTGCTTCGCGGGGCACTGGGACATCCCGCTCGTCCTGGTTCAGGGCGACGAAGCCGCCTGTACGGAGGCGCGAGAGCAGTTTCCAGGTGTGATCACCGCGTGCGTCAAGCACGCGGTGACCCACGATCTCTGCACTGGGCTCGACGCCGAATCGGCGCGCCGATTGACCGCGGCCAAGATCACCGAGGCGATTGATCTGGTCCGCCGGGCAAAGCCACGCCCCTTCAAACCGACACTGCCCATGACGGTCACGATCCGGATGGCGAGCGTCGAGGCTGCCGAGAAGGTTGCCTCGCGGCCGGGAGTGCGACGGATCGACGAGTACACCGTTGAGGGCCGGGCCGAACAGCAATGCGACGTGCTCAAGTGGATTGATGGTACAGGATTGGACATGCCGCCACCGCGGACGTGAGAGCCGGCTTCAGCCGGCGAATGGCCAAGAGAACGCATAACTGCGTGGAGCAAAGAGCGTGAAATTGAGCCTGCTGACCTACAGACTGGCGAGAAGCTGGGCAGTCCGTGGCGTCCCACCCAGGGTGAAAACCAGCGCAGTTTGCAAAGCCTACCGGCCGGGTTCAGCAAGTGGGTCAGAGCTCGCGAAAGTACCGGACGCTTGTCGTCAACGGTTGGAAGCCCGCCTTCTCGTAGGCTCGCCGCGCCCGCGACGCCTCGTCGCCCGACCCCGTCGTCACCTCGGCGAACCTCATCCCCGCGTCGCGAAAAATCGCCAGCACCCGCTCGTACATGCGCGTGCCGATCCCCCGACCCTGGAAGCGGGGATCGACGCCATTGTTGCCGATGTGGCCGATTTGTCGCTGGTGGTCGAGGCGGAAGCTGACGACGCCTACGATCACGTCGCCCAACTCGGCGACGAGCAACGAGTCTGACCGTTGACGGAACGATGCCTCGATCTCGGATGCTTTCCACTCCCGCCACGATCGGCCGCCGATTTGCCCGTACCGCTGCTCGAGGAGCTGGTGCCCGGTGATTCCGTCGAAGGACGCCACGATCACTTCACGAATTCGAGTCACGTCGGCCTCGACGGCCGGTCGAATTCGCAGATCGTCTTCGGTCGAGGGGCCATTCGCCGAGCTAGCCACGGTAACCTCCGCGTCGTCGTCCCATTTATTGGATTAGGTTGCGATGCGCGGATGCTAACAGAATCAAGAAGGGACGTCACACGGCGCAGGACACCATCAACCTGATGCGTCCGGAGGCCTTCGCCCACGCGACCGATGCCCTGGCAGCAACCATTCAGCATCTGTCGTCGTAGCCCTTTCGGCAATCTCGTCGACTGCGATTCGACTCAATTCGTCGACTTTGGAGGCTGCAGCCGTTTGCCGTTGACTTTGTTTAGAAAGCGTGCTAAGTTCCGCAACGCCGACCAGGGCCGGCACGGTTACGCAACGAACCGGGGACAGAGGTTTGTGACTCCGTATTCGTGAGCGCGCACCGGAGCTCTCGCCACTCCAGGATGAATCTCTGGCAAAGTGCAAGGGGAGGCTACGTTGAACGGACCGAAGGTTGTCAGTCGTCGCCGGTTTCTGACGGTTGGTGCTGCTTTCGCCGCGGGCACCACGCTCTTAGCTGCCTGCCAGGCCCAGAGTCAAACGGTGGAGGTGACCCGGATCGTCGAGAAGCCGGTCGAGGTCACCAAGGTGGTGGAGAAGACGGTCGAGGTCACTAAGGTCGTCAACCAGGATGTCGCCGTTACCGCGACCCCGGCGCCTCCGATTCAGGGTGCGCTCGACGCCTGGACCTTCCCGCTCACCGACGACGACCAGGCCTATATCTGGAAGGGCCTGATGCTCAAGTTCAAGGCTCGCTATCCGGCGATCGAGCCGAAGATCGAGGTTTTACCCTGGGGCGGTCGGCGCGAGAAGATGCTCGCGGCGTTCGCGGCCGGCAATCCTCCCGACGTCGCCTACGTCAACAGTGACACGCTTTCTCTATTTGGCGCCAATAACGTTCTCCAGGACGTCGATAAGCTGATCGCGGCCAGCGTTTGGGCCGACATGCCCCCAGAGATTGTCAAGTCCGGCATAACTTGGAAGGGCAAGAAGATCCTGGTGCCAGGAGAGTTTTACGGGGACGGTCATCTGGCGAATAGCGAGCTCCTCAAGAGTCTCGGTCTTGCCGCGGACAAGAAGACCTTCACCTGGCAAGAGGTCCTCGATCTGGGTGGGAAGTCGAAGCCAGCGGGACTTTACGCGACCAACTTCAACACGACCAACTGGGAGCATTTTGTCCAGCTCGTCTGGCAGGCCGGAGGGACCGTCTATAGTGACGATGTTACGAAGGTCCTGCTCGACCAGCCGGCGGCCGAGGAGGCCCTGACTTTCGTCGCCGACCTTTTTCAGAAGGGCTACGTACCCAAGGAAGGCGCCGTTGGGTCGGAGCAAGAGGGATCGGTCGCGGCCGTGGACTACTTCTTTACGAAGAAGCAGGTGCTAAGCGGACTCTCCGACGGCACCTACGCCGCCAACACCGCGAAGCAGGCCCCGGACGTCAAAGTTACCGTCGTCGAGCCCTTCAAGAATAAGCGGCAGGTCTCCCTATCCAACAGCTCCGGTTGGGGAATTTTTAACAAGAGCAAGAACACCGAGGCCACGGCGATCTGGGTCAACTTCATCATGGAGCCGGAGAATCTGGGCTTTTATTGTTCGGTTTCGGGTGCCAGCCCGACGCGTAACGCGTCGCTGCCTTTCTGGGTCACCGACCCCGCCAGCAGGAAGTTCACCGAAGTCACGAGGCCGTTCTGGACCACGAACCAGGACGCGAACTACTTCTGGCAAGAGGGCAAGACGACGACCGCGCCGCAGTTCCAGGCGGTCGTTCTTGGGAAGAAGCCCGTAAAGCAGGCGCTTGCCGACGCGACGAAGGATCTACAGAAGATCGTCGACGACTTCTGGGCCAAGAACAAGTAGCGGCCAGGTGACGATGCCCGGCCGGACGGTAGAGTCGTCGAGCGGGACCGTCCAGCGGCGGTCCCGCTCGACCTCGTTCAGGCAGCAGTGGACCTGGTATTTGTTCATCGCTCCGAACATGCTGCTCTTTCTGGTCTTCACGTTGTTCACCTGGGGATTTCTGCTCTTTCTGAGTCTGAACAATTGGAGTCTGATCGGAGCGCGGTCGTTTATCGGACTCGAAAACTATTCCCGGGCGTTGGGTGACGAAGTCTTCTGGATCGCGTTACGCAACACCGCCGTCTACGCGATCCTCGTTGTTGTCCCACTAACCTCGCTTGCGCTCCTCCTGGCAGCCCTGGTCAACCAGAAGATTCCGTTCGTCGGCATCTTTCGCTCCGCTTACTACCTTCCCGTTGTGACCTCGATCTCGGTGATCGCGATTATCTGGGCATTCACCTTCGTCCCTCGGGCCGACGGCCCGGTGAACTACTTGATCGGCCTCGTCGGCATCCCGCCGCAGGATTGGTTGATCAATCCCGACGAGGCTCTGCCAACCGTCGCGATGATGGGGATTTGGTCCAGCCTGGGCTACTACATGATCCTCTGGCTCGCGGGATTGCAGAGCGTGCCCGAGGAGCTCGAGGAGGCCGCGCGGATCGACGGTGCCGGCCGCTGGCAGGTGTTCTGGAATGTGACCGTACCCTTACTCAAACCGACAACCATATTCATCGCCATGATCGCGACGATAGGCGCCTTGCAGGTGTTTGGCGCGGCGTACGTGCTCACGGGCGGCGGGCCGGTCCGAGCGACGACAACCATCGTTTACTACATCTGGCTCGCGGCTTTCGGGACCTACCAGATGGGATACGGGGCGTCGGTCTCGGTCATTCTTTTCGGCCTCGTGCTGTGTATCGCACTCCTTCAGCGTCGCTTCCTCGGGTGGACCGAGGAGCTCTACTAGGATCTCTGCTAGACGTGCAAGAAGGGTGACGCCCGTGGTCACACCGGATCTCGCGAATATCGCCCGACCCACCCGAACGGCCTCACGGCGCGCGGATCGCGCCCGGACCGCCTTGCGGCTGTTGCTGACCTACGGCCTACTCCTCATTTTCGCCGCCGCGATGGTCGGACCCTTCTTGCTAATGGTTTCGGCCTCGCTACAGCCGAACATGATCTACTTGACCTTCCCCATGAAGCTGATTGGCCCCGATATGGGCTTCAGTAATTACGTCTCGCTCTTTAACCGATCATTGATTGGTCGCTGGATCTTGAACAGCGCCGTGATCACGGTGAGTATCGTCCTTCTCCAAATGTTCACGTGCTCCATGTCCGGATATGCCTTCGCCCGGGGTAAGTTCTTCGGACGGGATCTCATCTTCTGGGTCTTCATGGGGACGCTGATGATCCCGAGCACGGTCACGATCATCCCGCTCTACATCGTCGTCTCCACGCTCGGCTGGGGCAACACGTTCCCCGGGCTGATCATCCCCCAGGCGACCTCGATCTTTGGAACCTTCCTGATGCGCCAGAACTTCAAGTCGATACCCTCGGAGTACGACGATGCGGCGAGGATCGATGGGGCGAACCGCTGGCAGATCTACTTGCGCGTTCTCCTTCCCCTCACGAAGCCGGCCCTTGCCACCCTTGGCACCCTTACCTTTCTCGATTCCTGGAACGACTTTCTCTACCCCTTGATCGTCACGTCAAGTGACACGATGTACCCGCTGACAGTTGGGTTGGCGACGATGGTCAAACGGGGTGGCAACGCTGGCTTCTCGCTGGCTGGCGCGACGGTGAGCTTCCTGCCGACGTTCGTCTTTTTCCTGATCATGCAGCGCTACGTTGTGCGGGGGATCACTCTCAGCGGGCTGAAAGGCTAACGAAATAGGAAATGCGCCCCTGAGCTGGCCTCACGGACCTCACAAGATCCGCCGTGCTCGCAACAGTTCGCATTCTCACCCGATCCGATCGTGGATCCGCCTGATTGAGGTCGGGTCAGAGAGAAATGACAAGGTGTGACAATGATCGTCGACATGCACGCTCACCTGCCTCGTCCCCTGCATCGGCTGGATGCGGTTGACGACGTAGCGGCTCTTACGGCCCGAATGGTGGAAACGGGTTGCCGGGCCGGAATTGACAAACAGGTGATTCTAGGGCTGGAATCTGGACCAGAAGCGAATGAGGCGCTGCATCAGCTGGTTAGTCGGTTTCCGGACCGACTCGTTGCCTTTATGCGCGGCTCGTTTATCGATCCCGAGTCGCCGGCGTTGCTGGAGCAGTGCGTCCGCGAGTTCGGGTTCAAGGGATTGAAGCTACACGAAGATCCGCGGTTCCCATTGACTGGATTGCTCGGCGGGCACGCTCTTTTCCGAAAGGCCGGGGAGCTGGGCGTTCCCGTTGTCGTCCACAGTTGGCACGAGGAAGAAGGCCTCGTTGGCGTCCTTCCGACGATACATTCGGGCTACTTCCCGATGTCTCTCCTGGGCGAGCTGGGCCGAATCCACCCCGAAACGACCTTCATTTTTGCCCATGCCGGTGGGATGTGGGTGAAAGCCTTCCAAGCCGCTCAGCCGTTTCCCAATATCTGCTTCGACATGAGTGGATTCGACCCGGAGCGAGGCATTGTCGAGAAGGCGGTCGAAGTCCTTGGCGCCGAGCGCGTCTTCTGGGGTTCCGACGTACCCGGCCGCAACTATGCGGCCCAGCTGGCAAAGGTACGGTATGCCGACATCAGCGACCGTGACAAGTGCCTGATCCTCGGCGAAAATGCCGTCAATCTCCTGAGCCTGGGGTCATCGATATGATCGTCGATCTGAACGTCTTTCTTGGTCGGTGGCCATTCGCCCCACTCGGATATGAGACGGTCGAGGACATTCTGAGGCTGATGGATCGAGCAGGGATCGACCGTGCCGCGGTAAGCTCGCTGAACTCCGTCTTTCATTACGACGCCGAGGTTGGCAATCGAGAGGTTGGGGAGGCGTGCCGTCGCTATCCCGACCGGCTCATACCCTTTGTCGCGATCAACCCCAATCTGCTCCGATGGAAGAAACATCTCCACGAATGCGTCGAGACGTACGGAGCGAAAGGAATCAAGCTCCATCCGGACTACCACAAATTTGGGCTGGTAACCGGGCCTCGGGCGGGCGAGGATATTCCGTCGCTCATGGAGCAAGCCGCCGGCCTCGATCTTCCGATCTACATTCAAACCAGTATGTTTGACCTGCGGCATCATCCGGGATACTGCGTCGTCTGGGAAACGCCGATTTCCGACGTCGGGCAGGCAATCGAGCTCTATCCCAAAAACAGCTTCATTGTTGGCGGAGGGCGCTGGTTCGGTAGTCGCGTTCGGGAGCTCATCAAGCAGGTCGGGCGGGACGGCCCCCGGAACTTCGCCATCGCCACCGACGGGATCGGAGGAACGTGGGAAGGGGTGAAGGGGCTGGTCGATCAGCTCGGCAGCACCCGGATTCTCTTCAGCTCGCGTACTCCGATCCTCTACTCGGAAGCCTCGAAGGAGATGATCGAACAGTCCGAGATAACCACGGAGGACAAGGCAAACATATTAGGTCGGAACGCGGCGAGGCTGCTGAAGCTGCCAACGTGAGAAACCAGTCCACGGCTGGGTAAGACAACATTCTTGAGAAATCGGGGAAACCATGCGACAGGTAGTCCGTACGAACCGAGGAGACGTGTACGTCCGCGAGGCGCCAATGCCGCGGCTCGAAGGCGACGGAGTTATTGTGAAAACGATTTGCTCCGCCTTCGGCGAAGGATCGGAGCTGGGTGGCTTGCGGCAGATCCGCCGAGAACGCGAGAAGGGCAACCAGGCATCCGAGGTGCCGGTCGTCGAGCGCGCGATGTCGTATCAATCGTGTGGCCGAATTGTCGAGCTCTCCGACTCGTTGCGGGATAGTTACGCGGTCGGCGACCTGGTGGCGTGTTCCGGTGGCGGGTTTGCCGCGCATAGCGAGTACGGTTATTCCCCAAAGAATACGATCGCCAAGGTCCCCGACGGAGTCTCACCGGAGGAGGCCGCGCTGACGAATGTCGCTTTGACCGGCTTTCACGCGTTACGCCGAGCGAACTTCAAGCCCGGGGAGGTGATCGGAGTCATCGGTCTGGGCATGGTCGGTCAATTCACCCTCCAGCTCGCCGCGGCGTCCGGAGGCCGGGCCATCGGAACCGACCTCCATCAGTTGCGTTTAGATAAAGCCAGGGAGTGCGGTGCCGAGGCTGCCGTGGATGCGCGGTCCGGCGGGTTCGTCGACGAGGTCCGGCGGCGCACCGGGGGCGTGGGCGCGGATTACGTCGCGGTCTGCACCGTTGGCGGAGGCAAAGACCTGATCCACACCGCTGTCCGGGCTCTGCGACCGAGCGGCGTGCTCTTGCTCGTCGGCGGCGCGATTTACCCGGATTTTACCGACGTGCCCGATGATGCCAGCCCGCACCTCAAGGAGATCGACGTTCGTTGGGTCTATGGCAGGGGGCCAGGGTGCCGGGAAGACGACTGGAACCGACTCGGTATCGACTACCCGACGCGCTTCGTTCGGTGGACGGCAAAGACCAACCTCGAAGCGCTCCTCCATCTCCAATCGCTCGGACGCGTCCGAGCCACCCCGCTCATTACCCATCGCTTTCCGCTCGGGCAGGCTGGAGAGGCGGCGGACCTTCTGATCGAGCACCCGGACCAGGCTCTGGGGGTGGTCCTGACCTACGAATGAGCCCAGGCGGGTGGTCGCCCGAACGGTCGTTTCACCACTTGATAAAGAAGGAGAACGATGACGATGAGTCAGCCTCGCGAAGCCGGCGGTGTCACGGTGGCCGGAGATCGACGTTACGCGACATCTCTCGCCTATTGGGAACGGCTAAACCGGCTGGTTCCCGGCGGGTCGCAGACGAATAGCAAGCGTCCGTCAGCTTTTGCCTACGGCAGCTACCCGATCTTCGCCAGTCACGCGCGCGGCAGCCACATCTGGGACGTCGACGGCAACGAATACGTCGACTTCGTCCAGGCCCTTGGTCCGATCGTTCTCGGCTATTGCGACCCGGAGGTCGACGCGGC
>CAZBQK010000035.1:0-24541 GCA_964493975.1 uncultured Dehalococcoidales bacterium
CGGGAGACTCGTAGCACAGCGGAACGCCCGCCCACCGGCCAAAGTTGCCCACTTTCGTCGCGATGTAGACGTCGGACCTTCCCCGCAAGGCCTTTCCGACAAGCTCTTCGCTGACTCCCTGGCCATAGGCGTCGGCCGTGTCGTAGAGATTCACCCCAAGGTCGATGGCCGCGTGCATCGTCCGAATCGCTTCGTCTTCGGCGACGGGTCCCCACTGGCCGCCGATACCCCAGCAGCCCATACTCACCGACGACACATTCCAGTTTGTCTTTCCGAAACGCCGATATCGCATTGACCTCTCCAGTGTTAAAAATCGCCGTCTTTGACGTACGGATAACTCCAGAGGATGAGCTGCAGGAGCACCGCCTTTGACCAGGCCTGGTGAATTCGTTCGACGTCTTCAACGGAGTTTTCCGCGCTTTCCAGGAACGGCCGGATTGCCTGGTTAAAGGGATAGAGCTGCGCAAAGAGATAGCGGAAGCTCACGTGCGGCGCCGACACCACGCCGTCAGTTTGGTTCTTCTTCGCCCGGGTGTGTCGTAAACCAATCTCGTGCTGATAGTTCAGCCAGTCCCGATCGTGCGGCCAGCGGCAGGTGTCCAGGATCCACGCGCGGAACCGCTGGCGAGCCGCGGCGCGGTACGGAAGGTTTGGCAGACCATCATCCCCGAGGGAAAACGCACCAAGGTGCGGCAGCGTTGCCTGAAAGGCGTACCAGTAGTCGAGAAAGGCATCCACCCGACGTTCTAAGGTTTCTCCAGCGCGCCGGAGGTACCGAACGTCCTCGGCAGTTAAACCAATCGTCCGTTCAAGCAAGTCAAGTTCTTCGAAACTCACTGGCGACGGAAGGACGGCCGGCTCGCCATAAGTGTAACCCGGTGGTGGATTTGACCTCGTCATCTCTTTGTCACCTCACGGAGAGTACGACCCGTCGCGCGAGGTCTCATTATCCCACGCCGCACGGGAAAGAGGTACCCGGCCGATCTAGAGAAGTGGTCCTATTATTGCCCTGCCGGCCGAGTCTCAGTGGTATGTCAAAGACTGCCCGGAGGTTCAGGTTGGCGAACGCTTCACGGGGCGACGAACGAGCGCCATCACGACAAGGATTAGGAACTGGTCTCGCCGGAACGCCGTTCGGAGCGCGAGAGCCGGTCCTACCGGGATTGAGTGACGTCGATCTCGGTCGAGTACAGCCTGCACCGGCGCGGGATGGAGTGACTCGCCTCGCCGACTCGCGCCTACCAAACCGGTTTGGAGAGTTCACGATCGAAGTCGTCCGCGTCGATGCGCTCAGCCAGGAGGTCGTCGTTCTCCGGCTTGGCGACACGGCCGACGATCGACCGACCCTGGTGAGGATCCAGTCCGAATGCGTCACCGGCGAGGTTTTCGGCTCCCTCCGTTGTGATTGCGCCGAGCAGCTCGATACGTCGCTCTCTCGCATCGGAGACGAAGGACGGGGAGCCCTGATTTACCTCCGCCAGGAGGGACGGGGAATCGGTTTGGTTAATAAGATCCGCGCCTACGCCTTACAGGACCGAGGTCTCGACACCGTCGACGCGAACGTGGCGTTGGGACTTCCGGTCGACGGTCGGGATTATTCCGCGGCGGCGGCCGTGATTCGCTACCTGGGAATACGCCAGGTCCGTCTCCTGACAAACAATCCGACCAAGCGACGTGCGATCGAGCGTCTGGATCTTCCCGTCGTTGCTCGAGAACCGATCCTCGTGGCGCCCAATTCGGTGAACGCCGGCTATCTCCGGACGAAGATTGTCCGACTAGGGCACCTTCTGGCCGACCCGGACGAGCTAGGCGACGCATCATGATCGGTGGCCCCCACGTCACCGTTCACTTCGCGCAAACGCTGGACGGCCGAATCGCGACCCGCACTGGCGACTCGCAGTGGATTAGCGGAGTCGAAACGCGGCGTCTCGCCCATGAGCTGAGAGCGTCCCACGCGGCGGTGCTGGTTGGGATTGGAACGGTGCTCGCCGACGATCCGCGCCTGACCGTCCGGCTGGTCGATGGGCCGTCACCATTGCGGGTGGTCGTCGATAGCCAGCTGCGCATCCCGCTCGAGGCCCGCGTTCTCAACGATTCGGCGGCGTCGACAATTGTCTTCACAACAGCTCGTTCGCCCTCCGAGCGCGTCGACCTGATCCGTCGTCTTGGCGCGGAGGTGATTGTCGAGGAATCGGAGTCGGGACGCCTGAATCTTCGGCTGGTGCTCGCTCGACTTCGAGAGCTTGGTGTGCCGTCAGTTCTTGTCGAGGGCGGCTCGCGGGTGATTACCTCGGTGTTACGGGATCGACTCGCCGATCGCGTCGTCATCTGTCTAGCGCCGATGATCTGTGGAAAGGGGGTTGATGCGGTTGGCGACCTCGGCACCGACCGATTAGCCAACGTCCTCACTTTCAAGACATTCACGTTCCAGCCCGTCGGCCCCGATCTGGTTTTCGATGGTTGCGTTCGTTGAAGAATCGACGATGAGCGCGAAATCGGTCTGGTTTCCGCGAGCCGGCGCAGTGGAGCTTCGGACCGAGCGCATCGAACCCGTTGGTCCTACTGAGATCCGGGTCCACGCGATCGCGTCCGCGATCAGCCATGGTACTGAGTTACTCGTCTATCGAGGACAGGTGTCGCCCTCGCTCCCGTTAGACCTGCCATCGTTTGAAGGAGGCTACGGCTTCCCGATCAAGTATGGCTACGCCAGCGTCGGCAAGATCGTCGAGGTCGGAAGCTCTGTCGACGGTCCAACCGTTGGCGACACCGTGTTCGTCCACCATCCCCACCAGAGCGAGTACGTGGTCGAGGCGAAGCGGGCGGTTCGTCTTCCGCCCGACGTGGATCCGGAAGACGGCGTTTTTCTCGCCAACCTGGAGACGGCACTGAACGTCACCCTGGACGCGCACCCGCGACTCGGCGACCGCGTTGCGATCTTTGGTCAGGGCGTCGTCGGACTACTTCTAACCCAGCTATTGAAGCGGGCCGGGGCCGGTCTGGTCGTTGTCGTGGACCCGGTCCCGATCCGAAGCGAGCTAGCACAAAGCCTCGGCGCCGACGCCGCGCTGACGCCGGGTGAGCACCTCGCCGATGCGATCCTCGATCTTACCGACGGCCAGGGAATGGACCTCGCCGTGGAGGCGAGTGGAAACCCGGCCGCGCTGGATCTGGCGATCCAGTCGGTTGGCTTCGGCGGAACCGTGGTCGTGTGTTCCTGGTACGGCACCAAGCCCGTTCCGCTGATGCTTGGCGGGACATTTCATCGCGGTCGAATTCGTCTCGTCAGCTCGCAAGTAGGAACCGTCGATTCGGCGATTCAGCCCCGCTGGTCGACCGAGCGACGGCTGCACCTGGCGTGCGACCTGCTTTCTCAGATCTGCCTGAAGCCGCTGATCACCCATCGCATCCCTCTCGAGCGCGCCGCCGACGCCTACGAGCTGCTCGATTGCCATCCGGACGACATGATTCAGGTTGTGTTCACCTATGGGTAGGAAACAATGTACGAAATCGGC
This sequence comes from uncultured Dehalococcoidales bacterium, assembly GCA_964493975.1. Classification (GTDB taxonomy): domain Bacteria; phylum Chloroflexota; class UBA6077; order FW602-bin22; family CADDYW01; genus CAZBQK01. Next base: position 3,513 of record CAZBQK010000035.1, read on the forward strand.
GTGACGACTCACTTCACTGCGACCCACCGACTCCGGGGACCATTCGGGCCAGCTACCAGCCCGCACGGGCACCAGTATCGAGTGGATGTCGCGGTCCGCGGTCCGGTCCTTGACAAATACGGCACGTTGAGCGACATCGCGGTGCTCCAGCGAGCTGTCGACGATTGTGCCCTCACGCTGAACGACCAGGATCTCGACGACCTCACCCCGTTCCAGGACCGCAACAGCACCGCCGAGAATGTCGCCCGCTACCTCTTCGATGCCATCGGCGGTCAATTCGACCCATCAGGGTTGTCTCAGCTGATCGTACGGGTCTGGGAATCGCCAACTGCCTGGGCAGCCTTCGAGGGCGAGGTCAGCTCAAAGTGATTCTCCGTTCGAAACCACCTCAAATCGTGCTAGTGACAGCCGGCGAACAATCTCGACTAACGGGCGGGAATCTTTACAATCGTCAGATGTTGAAGGCGCTCTGCGACAGCCCATGGTTCGCCGACGTTTCGATCGACAAGGTAGCGATACCTGCCAGCTTTGAAACAGGTTCGATTGCACCACTTTCGGGTGATTCCGCTGAGTGGCTCCAGGTAGAGCTGGAGCGACTGTCGCCCACTGTCGTCATCGTCGACAGCATCGCGTTGGTCACTTGCGCGCCAATCGTCGAGTGGCTGCGGTGGCAGCTCGGCGCCCGGGTGGTGGCTCTCATGCACATGCTACCGAGCGCGCTCGCCGAGGCGACCCGCGCGACCGAGGCTGAGCTCCGGGACTTCTCCCCTCTCCCCACGGGAAAGGGCGAGGGTGAGGGGCGGACCCATTCAACTCTCAGTGATAGTTTTCCCGCAAGACAAGCCCAAGACCTCAATACTCTCGAGCGTTCCTTCCTCCAATCTGTCGACCGAATCGTCGCGGTGAGTCCCTCCCTTCGCGACGAGTTAACCCGAGTCGGCGCGCCGTCCGATCGGATCGACGTCGTATTACCCGGCTGGGATGGTTACGGCGCGGGGCGCCTCGATTCGGAAGACGCTCGGCCACCTACGGGGCCGGACCTTCCCATTCGTTTTCTCTGTGTCGCGAATTGGACCGCGGCAAAAGGCATCCACCGGGTGATCGCGGCGTTTGGATCTCTGCGGGTGCGCGGGGTGAATGTCGCGTTAGACCTCGTCGGAGACGAGGGAACGTCATCGTATGCCCGGCTGGTTCACGATCTGGCTGCTCGCCATGACGTGGCAGACCGAGTGACATTCCACGGGGTGCTGCCACCGAGCGGCGTCGCCGACCGGTACCGGTCGGCAGACGTCTTCGTTCTTGCCTCGCGGTCGGAGGGATTCGGCACCGCGTTCGCCGAAGCAATGAGCCACGGGTTGCCCGTGATCGCCGAATCCGTGGGGGCCCTACCTTGGATGGTCGGGTTGGAACGTGGCGTTCTCGTGCCCCCCGGAGACGGCGCCGCACTTACGGTTGCAATGCTCGGACTAGCGTCTTCCCCCGAGCGCCGACGAACCATGGGTCGGGCCGGACGCGAATTTGTTCGCGGTCTTCCGACCTGGGAATATTCGGGTGTTCGCTTTGCGGACATTGTGAGGGTGCTGGTGGAGCGAGGAACAGCCGCCGATCAGTGATCTCCGACGACGTGGCTGCTCCCGTACAGCTGGTGGGTCAGCTGGATCTGCCCCCAGTGCTCGCCGGTGTGAATCACCGCGTGTTCGACGCACCAGGCAACGGATACGTCCGCGGCGAAGCCGCGGCTGAGCCGCACGACCTGGCGGATGGTAGATGGGTCGATTTCGTCGAGTAGCTCGAACCGTCGACGCGTCCGCTCGAGGCACAGCTCGATCGACGTGACGAGATCCGAAGCGATCGCCTCGACTCTAAACTCGGCGTCTCGGTCGCGACTAACCGGCTCGTCCAGCGCCCGAGCCAACCAATTGTCGAGCGACGCGACGGTGTGAGTAACCATGGCGGCGATGCTGTTCGAGTCAGCCGCGAGCGGCGTCCAGTTCAGCTCGTCCGATCCCAGTGGCGCCACCAGCTCCGAAAGATCTGCGCAGAGCTCCTCAAGGACCGCCAAATTCGCCTCGAGAAATGGGTTCACGGTATGCCTCACCTTCGATATCCAATTGAAATGGCCCAAGTGTAGCAGACGACTCCAACTGTCCGACAGCAATAGCTTGACGGTCTGCTAGGGCGTCAGTTTTGCGCATTTCATTGACACCGCGACGTAAAAGTGTAACAATGTCAGCATAACGTTACGGTGCGAGGATAGTTGTGAGTGGCCAATCAACGGAAGATCTGGGGATCACTGAGGTCGCGACTCTGGCCGACGTTACTCCGCGCACCGTTCGCTACTACGTCGCCGAAGGTCTTCTTCCACCACCAACCGGCTCCGGCCAGCAACGGGTTTACACTCGGGAGCACGTGGCGCGGCTGAAGGCGATTCGCTTCCTCAAGGATGCTTTTCTACCGCTCTCTGAAATTCGGCAACGTCTCCAAAAGATGACACCCGACGACGTCGAACGGCTGGTCCAAGAGGGCCCACCCCCTACTCCGTCGAGCGCGTTAGAGTATTTAGCCGCGGTTATGCCGGATGCGTTGCCGGCGCGGCTCCGCGAGCGGCCCGAACCTCCTCCCGCGCCGTCGCCCGCACGTCCAGCAACGCCACGCCAGAGTCCGCCTGAGACGACCTGGCCTGGGCTTCGGGTACACCGCATGCACCAATCGCCACTCGACGTTTCGAAGTCATCCCACGCGGCGAGTACCCCGACGGAAACGGAGTGGCGTCGGATCGTGCTCGCGCCAGGCATTGAGCTGCAGTACCAACCCAGCGACGATCGCGCTCGTGAGGTCCTGATCGCTCAGATCGCTCAGGCGGCCATCCAGGTCCTGAGCGAGCGTCCGCCGACGGCAAACGCAGGCGGAGTTAGCTAGCAGACTAGCCAGCGTTCCGTAGCGCGGGGGCTTGTCCTCCGCCGTAACTCGTACGAGCGGGGGACAAGCCCCCGCGCTACGGGTTGACTATTCGAACGCGATGGCCACTTGAAGCCTGGTGTAGAGGGTGAGAGTAACGGGGCCACCCAGTCTTCGCGTCTTGTATCTTACCCTCTGTCTTTTATTTTGCGTCTCGATAGCGTGCGCTGCGGCGCGGAAGGAGCTCCCACGATGTCCCTTGTGCTTTCCTCGGCGGTCGATCGATCCCTTGTGCCGCTAACCGGTGAGGTGGAGCGGTTTCTCTTACTCTCGGCGCGTGCGCCGGAGGGTACGACCCGGCGCGTTCCTTTGAATCTGGCGCTCGTCGTCGACGCAAGCGGCTCGATGAACGGCGAGAAACTGACCCGGGCGAAGGAGGCGGCGAGCTACGTCGTCCATCAGCTCAGCTCGGCCGACCGAGTTGCGATCGTGGCGTACGACGACAACGTCACCGTCATTGCCCCGAGCACTCTCGCGACGGCATCGGCGAAAACTAACCTGCTGTACCGAATCGCTCGAATTGAGACGGGCGGGAGCACCAACCTCGCCGGCGGCTGGCTCCGGGGCTGTGGCGAGATCGCGCAATACCTGCAATCCGACAATCAGCAATCTCGGGCAATCGTTCTCACCGACGGCCTGGCTAACATCGGCATCACTAACCCGGAGGAGCTAGCCGAGCACGCTCGCCAATTGCGTTCGCGGGGAATCGCCACCTCGACGATGGGAATTGGCGTCGACTTCAACGAGGAGCTACTTGCCGCGCTCGCCCACCACGGCGGGGGACGCTTCCAGTACGTGGAAACGGCGAAGAGCATTCCGGACTGCGTTCAGGGCGAGCTGGGAGAAATGCTCGCGATCAGCGCCGGAAAGGTCGTCGTCGAGGTTAACCTTCCATCCGGCGCGCGCTTCGCCGAGTGTTTAAACGATTTCCCCATCGAGAACACGAAGAACGGAGTTCGGGTTCACCTCGGCGACATCACCGCCGGCGATATTCGGAGCGTCGTCCTTCGACTCGTTCTAAACGCTGGTGCCGGGGGTCCGGTCGCGGACATTCGAGCGCTCGCGATGTACCTCGACGTCGAGTCGGGTACGGGAAGCGAGGGGAAGTTTCCGGCTGTCACGCTCCGGACCGCGTCGCCCTCTCAAATCGAAGCCGAGCAGCCCGACCAAGACGTGGCACGAGAAGTCGCGCTTCTTTTGGCGGCCAAAGCAAAAGATGAAGCAGCGCGTCTCAGTCGCGAGGGCGACGCCGTTAGCGCGGTGCACATGCTCCGCAGCGCCCAAAGCACAATCCTGGCATCGTCCGCCGCCGCGGCGCCGATGGTCGCGCACGAGATCGCGATGCTCGGTACCCTCGCCGACCAAACTGGCGAAGCGCCGACGGCGCGACAGGTCAAAGAGATGCACTACCAGGCCTATCTCTCCCGTCAGAATCGGAAGCGGTACGACCCGCCGAAGGAGAATAGCTGAAAGGTAGCGCTTACCAGGCTAAGTAGCCGCCGTCGACGGGTACGGTCGCACCGGTCATCAGATCGGACGCGGACGATGCCAGGAAGACGGCGATACCTTTGAGCTCTTCCGGACGACCGAGGCGGCCAATTGGCGTGTGCCGGCCGACCTCGGCGACGAAGCGTTTTGAATCCTCGCTTTCACCGCGGAGCAATCCACCGGCGATATTGGTCTGAATAAATGTTGGCGCGATGGCATTCACCTGGATGTTGTGCGCGGCCAGCTCGACCGCGAGGCTTCTCGTCAGGTTGACCACCCCGGCCTTTGCCGCCGCGTACGAGCGCCCCCGGCCAGGGACGAAGTTCGCGACGAAGCCGTAGATGGATGCCGTGCTAATGATCTTTCCCCGGCCCCGGGGCACCATCACCTTGGCCGCTTCGCGCGCCGTCAGGTAGACTCCGGTGAGGTCAATATCGATGACTTTCTGCCACCGGTCCAGCGATGATTCGATCAGTGGTTGATATTCTTCGGCGATGCCAGCGTTCGCGAACGCGATATCCAGCGGACCGAGCTGCGTGACAGCGCTTTCGACCATCCCAACGGCGTCGGCCTCGCGACTCACGTCCGCCCGAATCGCGACAGCTCGACGACCCAGGTCGCGAATCTGCCCCGCGGTTCTTTCCGCTGCGTCCAACGCGAGATCAACGCACGCCACATCGGCTCCCGCCTCCGCCACGGCAAGCGAAAACGCCTCGCCCAGCCCACTCCCCGCCCCGGTCACCAGGGCAACCTGACCGTCAAGTCGAAAAGAGTCGAGAATCCCTGCCACGTCTTTACCATCCTTCACTAATTGCAAACGGGCTTTCGTCGTTGCAGACGATAGTAGCAAACGGAGAAGCTCCGCGGCGCGCAGAGCTCATGCGGACCGCCGAAACCATCCGGCCCTCCTCCCCTTCCCTCGAAGGGAAGGGGCGAGGGGTTAGGTCCGGCCCCTGGCCATCGTCCGGATGCTGTGCTACTCTCCTCCGCGACACCGGATTCGGAGGAGCGACTATGGCAGCGTACGATCTGTTGATCGCGGACGGCATGCTGGTGGATCCCCGGCGCCAGATTCGCGCCCGAAAAGACGTGGCTTTCGCGAGCGGATATGTTGCCGCCGTGGACGACCGAATCTCGCCAACCGATGCGTATGAGGTCGTCGACGCGCGAGGACGCCTGGTCACGCCGGGCCTGGTCGATCTGCACGTCCACGTCTTCGAGGGCGTCTCGCACTATGGGATCAACCCCGATTCAACCTGTTTGGCCCACGGGGCAACAACGGTCGTCGACGCCGGCTCAGCGGGCGCGGATACCTTTCCTGGCTTCCGCCGGTACGTTATCGAGACCAGCGCAACGCGCATCTTCGCTCAGCTGAACATCTCGTCGATGGGGATGATCTCCGAGACAATTGGTGAGCTAGACGACTTGAAATGGGCGAGCGTGCCTAGGGCCCTGGAAACAATTGAAAAAAACCGCGATGTCATCCTGGGTGTCAAGGTTAGGCTCACGCGCGAATCGATTGTTGGCGAGGCAGCCGGCCTCACGCCTCTCTATCGAGCGCGGGAAGCCGCCGACGCCGCTGGCTTACCAATCATGGTCCACCCGCAGGCGGCCTGGTGCGACTCGATTGACGACGTTCTCGCCGTGATGAAGTCCGGCGATATCCTAACCCACTGCTTCCACGGTGCGAGTCACGGTATCCTTGACGAAAACGGTCGGATCCGGGCCTCCGCTCGGGCGGCCCGCGAGCGCGGGGTCGTCTTTGACGTCGGACATGGCGCGGGATCGTTTTCCTGGCAAGTCGTCGAAGCTGCGTTGGCACAGGAATTTCCTCCGACGACGATTTCGTCCGATTTGCACGTCTATAACGTGAACGGGCCGGTATTCGATCTGGCGACAACGGTTAGCAAGTTCCTCAGCCTGGATCTCACGCTCGAGGACGCGCTGGCCAAGGTGACGTCGGAGCCAGCCCGGATCATTGGCATGACCGACCGGATCGGTACGCTGGCCGTTGGCGCCTGGGGGGATGCCGTGGTTTTCGACCTCGAAGGGGGCGATTTCGACCTCGTCGATTCCCGAGGCGACCACCGCGTGGGTCACCAGCGGCTCGTTCCGCGGACCGTCGTCAAGAACGGCCGGGTATATACCGGACAGAAGTAGATGGAAAAGTCGGCGGTTGCAACCCAAACAGCTGCCGAGGATCCGGCCCGCCTACGGGGCCGGATCCTTGGGACACTACTTGGTTGCCACACGATCAACGACTTTTATGGCTTGATCATGCCGCCGATGCTGCCGGCGATACGGGCCAGCTTTGGCCTCGATTACTTCTCGGTCGCCATCGTGCCCTTCCTCACACTCGCCACCTCCGCGCTCCTCCAGCCAACTCTCGGGTATCTGGCCGACCGACGCTCCCTACGACGGGTATTTATGACCGGTGGTTTTCTGGCGATAGCCATCGCAATGACCGGTCTTAGCCAGGCGCAAACCTACGTCGCCGTCCTGGCGGCCGCGGTCTTCCTCGGCATTGGCGCGTCGACCTATCACCCTCAGAGCGCAACCCTCCTGGCGTACTACTTCGAGCGCAAGCGTCGGGGCTTTGCCCAGGGGATTCATGGTATTGGGAACGCCGTTGGCTTCGTGCTGGCTCCGACCGTCATGTTCTTTCTCCTTCGGCAGATCAGCTGGAATCAAGCCGCTACCTGGCTGGCCGTGCCGGCGTTGGTTGGAGCCGCGATAGCCTTTATCGGGCTGCGGGAGCCCAGGCTTCAGGGCAGTCGTGGCTTGCTCGCCGGCATAACTCGTCCGCTGATCTTACTCACCGTCATCAACGGATTTGCGCTTGCAACGAGCTCGGGGTTTACGAACTGGCTTCCGTCGTACTACGTTCTCCACGGCTACAGCTTATCCGGCTCGGCCCTCCTAACCGCCGCGACGTCCGGCGCGGCAATCGTGGCCCAGCCACTCGGCGGGTCAATCTCCGATCGGATCGGCCGACGGAATCTGCTCGTCGCGGCTCTGACCGGAGTCGCTTTGTCGCTGGTGGCGTTCCTCCTCGCTCCGTCCATCACCGTCGCGATTGTCCTCTCCGTCGTCGTTGGTTTTTGGGCGAGCCTCATGCCCCCGGTCATGATGGTCTACGCGTCTGAGCTGGCCGCTGGCGAGCGAACCGGAACCGCGGTTGGGATAGTGTGGGGGATGGCGACCACGATGTCCGCCGTGACCTTACCGGTGACCGGACGCATCATCGATCTGGCCGGCGGCCAGATTGCGCCGGCCTACGTTGCCCTTGCGGTCCTGGCGATTCTGGCAGCATTTCTCGCAACGCGGCTTCCGCGCCGATAATTCACCACAATTAGGAACAACTCTTGCACGCACTATCGTGGCGTTTGGACGCTAATTTGGCCACGTGTTGCAGGAGGTCGGTTAATGGCCCGTTCGAGGTATCCAGTGACCCGCCGCGGGGGCAATATGCCCGCGACGTGGGATCCCTTTGGCGACTGGATGAGTCGCTTCATGGCTCCTTCACTAGCCGAACGGTTTCTGTCAACTGGCGAGGTCGCCCCGGTCGACGTGTGCGAGCGTGACAACGAGTTCGTGGTCCGCATGGCATGCGCCGGCTGCCGTCCGGATGACGTCGAGGTGACGGTCGAGAACGACACCGTCCGCATCCGCGGCAAATTCATGGATCACGAAATGATGATGGGCCAGCAGGGCACTGGGAGCGGCCAGCAAGCTGGTGGTCAGCAGATGAGTGGTCAGCAGGCGACTGGTCAGCAAACCGGCGGTCAGCAGACGGGCAGCCAACAAGGGACTGGCCAGCAAATGGCCGGACGTCAGACCGGTCAGGCGACCGGCGCGCGTGAGGTCTGCCTCATCCGCGAGCTCCCGGCCGGACGTTTCGAGCGCGACATCGTCCTCCCGACCGCCGTGAATGCCGATCAAGCCAAAGCAAGCTTTGAGAACGGAATGTTGACCCTGGTTCTACCCAAGATGCAGGCCGCCATGGGCCATCGCATCCAAATCGGCAGCGGAACCGGCGCGGGCACCCGCTAAGGTCCGAGGAAACGAGTCGTTTCACCACAGAGACACGGAGTGACGGGAGGGAGAGCACAGAGAGAAATGTCATTCTAAGCGAAGCGAAGAATCGGCCCGAAGGTCGAATCACCGCCCTCATCCACGCCGATCCTTCACTCCGTTCAGAGAGTGCCGTGATGAACCGAAGGGATGACAATGTCCGTCTCCGTGCCCTCTCTCCCGTCTCTCTGTGTCTCCGTGGTAACGTCTCTTCCACGTCGCTCACACGAATCGGCAGACGCCCCAGCTGTCGTCCTCCTCTTGAATCATCCCATTACAAAGACTAGAGTAGAATCTATTCGCAACAAAATGGGTGGGAGGGTCACAAGTGGCCGATGTCGATCGAACACAGCTTGGCGAGGATGTTCGCAAACAGCTGGGGATGAATCTCGAGGCGAGCAGCCATCGATTTGATGCCATCGATCCCACCTTCAGCGCGGACGTTGACAAGCTTCTAAGCGCATCCTGCTTTGGAGACGTCTGGGCGCGACCCGGTCTCGATCTGAAAACGCGTCGTCTTTTGACGATCGCGATCGTCGCCGCGCTCGGCCGCGAGCGCCAGCTGCGGGCCCACCTCTCGGGCGCCCTCCAACAAGGCATTAGCTCGGAAGAGATCCGCGAAACCCTCGTCCACGTTATTCCCTACGCCGGCTTTCCGGCCGGCCTGACCGGCCTCGAGCTCTTTTCGGAGATCGTCAAAGCAAAATAGGGACGTTCTTGACAGAGAACTCGGTCGGATATATACATAATCGATTTTATGTTACGACGCTTTGGCTGATTCGCGACGGGTAAGCGACCGATCGGCAGCCGATGTTGGGAGGGGACACCCCGTGGTACGGCCGTTCGACGGTAACGCCGGCGACGTCACCACCGAACGTCGGGCGACGTTTCAGCATCTCTACGACATTGTCACTCATCGGGCTGCCGCCTATCCAACGGCGATTGCCCTCGGCGGTCAACAGGGACTCGCTTGGAAAACCCTGACGAGCGCCCACTTGCTCGATTTGGTCGATCGCCTGGCGATTGAGCTAACCGAGCAGGGGGTTCGGGAGGGCGATCGGATTGTGCTGTGGCTTCCGTCCCACTGGCGGACGCCGGTGTACTTGTTCGCTCTCTGGCGTCTCGGGGCAATTGTTGTCCCGTTCGACCACGAAATGAACGCGGAGGCCGCCGCCGCGATCCAGGAGTCGGTCGACCCTCGATTGATCATTTCGGGTTTTGGCGAACGACCAACCTGGATGGACAATCGCGAGATACTCGATTGGTGGGAGCCGGGGTCGAAGAGCCGACCTTCTAACGTCGAAACGGCCTGGCAGCGACCGACCGAAGAGCTCGCGGCGATCTTCTTCACCTCGGGAACGACCGGCAAGCCGAAAGGCTGCATGATCACCCACGCCAATCTGCTTTCGCAGGTCGAGGCCCTTCCCGACAATTTTGGTCTGGATCCATCCTGCCGATTGGCCAGCATCCTACCCCTGTCGCACCTGTTCGAGATGACCTGCGGTTTACTTTACCCACTCGCCCAGGGTGCGGCGATTCACTACATCCCCAGCCGTCGCGGTCCCGACATCATTCGGGTACTGGCCGAGCAACGCATTACCCACATGGTCGCGGTGCCTCAGCTGCTGGCGATGATGGGACAGGCCCTCGACAAGCAATTACAAACCAGTCTGCCGCGCCCGGCGTACTTGCTCTTGAACGCCATCGCGGCGCGCGTCACCCTCCGAACTCGGCACCGGCTCTTCTGGCTCGCCCATCGGCGACTGGGAGGACACCTTCGGACCTTCGCCTCGGGTGGCGCCGCCTTGCCCGCGACTACTCAGCGCTTCTGGGAGCGGCTGGGCGTCCAGGTCGTCCAGGGGTACGGTGCCAGCGAGTGCTCGCCGGTTATTGCCTGTGGTAATGCCGACGGCAGCACTCCGATCGGTACGGTGGGCCGACCGATTCGGGGAGTCGAGGTGAAGCTCTCGTCGGAAGGCGAGCTGCTCGTTCGCGGACCAAACGTCATGCGAGGTTACTGGAAAGATCCGGTCCGCACCGCCGAGGTCATCCGCGACGGCTGGTACGCCACCGGCGATCTCGCGGCGATCGACGGACGGGGAAACGTTCGATTGAACGGACGGGCAAGGGATCTGATTGTCCTGCCGTCCGGGATGAAGGTTTGGCCTCAAGATGTCGAAGACGTCCTTCGGTCGCACCCGCTGGTTCGGGATGCCGTGGTCATGGCAGTCTTGTCGCCGTCCGGAGGAACCCGACTCCACGCGTACCTGATCCCAGCAGCGCCCGGGGAGAGCGAGTCCAACCTCACTCAGGTCATCGCCCAGAGTAACGGACGATTAGCTCAACACCAACGCGTTGCAACCGGAGCCTGGTGGACGGAAGCCGACTTCCCGCGTACGCCGACGCTCAAGGTGCGCCGGAACCTGATTCCACCTCCGAGCGACCAACAAGCCGTTTCGGTGGATAGCGTTCTCGCGGCGGACGATCCCGTTGGCGCGGTTATTCGTGGCGTGACTCGCGTCAAACCGGTGCAAGCGCACCAAACGCTGGCCGAGCTTGGACTAGATAGTCTGGGACTGGTGGATCTCGCACTGGCGCTGGAAGAGAAGACCGGCAAGACCATTGGTGACGGCGACCTGCGCCTCGAGCTGACGGTCGAAGGGGTACGTGCGCTGGTCGCCGCGTCACGATCCAACGAAAGCAAAGCGATTGAAGTAAGCGACCGAGGCGGCGAGCAGGTCAGCGCGGAGGTTCCCCTTTGGCCGTACACCTGGGGACGCGTGTTTCGAATATTCGCCGCCCCGTTTGGCCTGGTCTATCGACTGTCCGTGACCCAGACAATTGTCCTGGGGAGCGAACATCTCTCGTCGCTGACGAAACCGGTCATTTTCGCTGGGACCCACCACGGCTTTGCCGACATGCCGCTCGTTCGACGTGGTATCGCTCGATCGCCGGCTCGTAAACTGGGTGGGAGGCTGGTCATCGCCACCGCCGCCAAGAACTGGGACGACGCGCCGTGGTTTACCCGCTTCGTGACCCTCGCCTTCGGCCTCTATCCGCTTCGCCAGCGTGGCGAGCGCGACGCCAGTCTGCGAGGATTGGCTCGGCTCTGCGAACGGGGAAACGCTCTGCTGATTTTTCCGCAGGGGCACCACAGCCGTCCGGAGCAGGAACGAGCCGGCGAGCGAATTGCCGCCTTTCAGTCCGGAGTGGGCTTTCTGGCGAGCGCGCTCGACGCGACGGTGGTCCCGTTTGGCGTTGCCGGCACGGAAAAAGTGCTGAAATCGGGACCAGCGGACTCCGGTGGCATCACCATCGGCAACATTGCCGTATCGCTTCACCGCGGACCACTGGCAATATCCTTCGCCGCCCCGGTCAAGATGCGATCGGATGAATCGTCGCACGCGTTCGCGGCGCGGTTACAGGGAATTTGCTTCGCGGCAACTGCCGAGGCCGAGCGGGCGCTTGCGGCTCGGTAGTCGTTCAGCGCCGGCCGGCTCAGGCCGTCCAGCCACCGTCGATCGGATACGCGCCCCCGGTTAGAAACGACGCGTCGGCGCTACAGAGGTAGGCGACCATTGCCGCGACTTCTTCCGGCGTGCCGTACCGGCCAAGGGGCGCCCGCGCCGCGAGGCTCGCGTGCACCGACTCGGGATTGCTGGCGTTGACGCCCCGTTCGAGCGATCGCATCATCCGGGTCTCGATCGGGGACGGGCAAATTGCGTTGACCCGGATGCCATAAGGGGCGAACTCAATGGCGGCCGAGCGGGTCATGCCGATCACGGCGTGCTTGCTCGCCACGTACGCGACCAGGCCGGGACTCCCTTGCAGTCCGGCGACCGAGGAGGTGTTCACGATCGCGCCCCCGCCTCGAGCGCGCAGGAGCGGGCTGACGTACTTCATCCCGAGCCAAACCCCTTTCAGGTTTACCGCGATGACCCGATCGAACGCCTCCTCGGGATAGTCGACCAACGGCGCGACGCTGCCTTCAATACCAGCATTGTTGAAGAAATAGTCGATTCCACCAAAGCGGCCCGCGGCCTCCGTCGCGTAGCGCTCCACGTCCGCGGATTGAGTGACATCCGCCAGGATAGGGATGACTTCGCCTCCGGTGGTCCGGACAGCTTTGACTGCCTCCTCCAACGACGTCTCCTCACGGTCGACCAGGGCGATCTTCGCGCCTTCCGACGCGAACCGAAGGGCCGTCGCCCGGCCGATTCCACCCGCCCCGCCAGTTATGACGACGACCTTGTCCGTGAATCGACCGGTCATACCACGCCCCTCTTCCTGCGGAACAGGGAATTGGCCCATCGCGCTTCCCCACTCCCAGACTCAGTACTCAGCACTCAGTACTCGTCGCCCATCCCCCGCCCTCACACCCCCCGATCCGCGATGATCTTCTGATACACCGCGGCCGCTGGGGTCGGCTCGATCGTCAGAGGGATTGAGGGGTTGGTGAGCGCCTGGTCGCCGTCCAGATCGACTCGGTAAAGGCCGAAGTCGGTACCGGGGCCGAAGCGAAGGCCCCACTCGCGATTCGACGTGAGACTCCAGACGAAGTAACCCAGGACATCAACACCGGCCGCCCGGGCGCGCTGGACCTGAGCCACGTGGTCGTGAATATAGGTGGCCTTATCGACAGCCTCCGGGGGTGGATATTCGCCCCGCCGCTTGAACGCGCCCGGCTGGTCGACCAGTCCGTTCTCCATGATGATCACGGGCTTCCCATGTGGCGGATACGCCCGCTTGAAAGCGCGATCGAAGTAGGTCAGAACGTCGTACAGTCCAGGCGCGTATACCGGCGCCCGTTCGAAATGTCCTTCGAGGGAGGAACCGAGCTTTGGAAGGTCCCAGAGCCAGCGAACCGCGTAGTAAAAGTCAAAGGCGAGGTAGTCGAGCTGGTTTTCGCAGCCAGGAGGGCACAGGTACGTCGGAAGGCGGCCGAGCATTCCCATCTCGCACCAATCGCCGTCGAAAAGAAGTGCAAACGTGCGCATGATGTGGCCAAGTCCGGTCAGCACCCGCTGCGTCGGTTGATCGGTCAAAACCTTGCCAACCATGTTCCGAACTAGACGCGCCGATCGATAGTTTCGGCAAACCCACCAGTTGATCATCCGGTGGAGAAAAACCGGGAATCCTCGAACGTCGGTATTCATGCTGACCCGGGCCGTGTCGCCGTGCGGGCCACTCCGAAGGACGGCTCGGGCATCGCGGTGCGCCAGGAAAACGTTGCGAATAACGGCTTCCATGTCCCCCACCTGCTCAGTAAACCCGAGCCAGACTGGTGAGCTGGGCGGAAACCGCCGATTGAGCGAGCTATAGCTAGTCACGAGATCGTTTGGCTCGTTGAAAGTGAGCCAGGTGTTGACCCATGGACTGAGGGCGTCACGTACCTTTTCGGCGTAACGGGCGAAGCGTTCCGGAAAGGCGGGCCCAGTCAGGCCTCCGCTCCACTCGAGATGCATCGGCCAGGTGTAATGGCAAAGAGTGACGACCGGCTCCATCCCCTGGCGGTGAACCGTTTCGGTCAGACGCGCGTAGTGCTCGAGGACGTGCTCGTCGAAGATGCCGGCTCTCGGCTCGACGCGTGCCCACGACACCGAAAAGCGGTAGGCGTTGCAGCCAAGTCCCCGAGCGAGTGAGATGAATTCTGGATAACGATTCCAAAAATCGACCGCCGCGCCGCGCGGTTGAGGGACCTGGCCTCGCTGCTCCCACCAATCCCAAACGTCCGGTGGAAAGGCAGGATCAAAGGCCTCGCACTGATGGTCGGCGCACGCGACGCCGAAAAGGAAGTCAGCCGGGAGTCGATCGAAGCGTTGGGCCATCGGTCAGGACTCCAATAGACGGGGTCGTCCAACCACGACGGCGCCCCGATTGCCAGGGGGTTGGGCGCTATTGTATTCTTAAATATCGCAAGATACAATGTAACCGTGGTTACGGAACGGATGGACGGGTGCACGAGTGGCTGGTACTCATCTACAAAGTGCCGCGCGAACCAACGTCACGTCGAGTCGCGGTATGGCGCCGCCTGAGACGACTGGGAGCGATGCTCCTACACGATGCAGCGTGGATACTTCCGGCAACCCAGTGGACCCGCGAGCAAGTCCAATGGGTTGCGACCGAGATCCTCGAGCTCGAAGGCGAAGTAACGGTCTGGGAGTCGCGATTGACCTTTGGCGAGGATCGGGCGATGGTCGAGCAGTTTCAAGCCCAGGTCGCGCCGACCTACGCGGCGATCCTTTCGGAGATGCGCAACCCGGACGCCGATCTCATCGCGTTATCCCGGCGCTACCAGCAGGCCCGGGCACTTGACTACTTTCCGGGTGAGCTCGAAAAGAGCGTCCGGGAATCGCTGCTCAAGGCAAGAGAAGGAGCTGACAGGTGAAATGGGTCACTCGGGAAGACGTCGGGGTCGACCGGATCGGTTGCGCCTGGCTGATCAACCGATTTGTCGACCCACGCGCGGAGTTCGTGATTGTGCCCCCGGGCGAGGTTGCCCACGTCGCCAACGCCGAGCCGTTCGACGTCCCGGGTGTTCGACTGTCGCACCACAAAGGCTACTCGACCTTTCACACGATCGTACGGGAGTACGAGCTGACCGACCCGGTTCTGGAGCGGATTGCCCGGATTGTCGACGAAGCGGATACCCCTCAGGACGTCATGCTTGAATCAGCCGCGCCGGGCTTGGACCTGATCTGCCGCGGCATCCGCCGAAATTCGCCCGACGATCAATCCGCGCTCGTGGCCGGACGCCTCATCTATGAGGCGCTGTACTCCGCCCTGGCCGACGCGACCGAGTAATGTGTGCCTAAGAGCCTACGACAACGACCAGAAAGATTTTGCCGCTACCTCTGTAGGGGCACCCCTTGTGGGTGCCCGTCCCTATGCCCTATTTGCAGCGTTGGCGACAGACCTAGGGTGAGGGGCGCCCCCCCACCACGTACTCGTACAGCAACTTCCCCAGCTTCGCGGCGAAAAGAGAGCCTTCGCTGTCGACGCCCCAGGACTGGTCGCTTGCGCCGGTCGTCATGATCGACATGGCGTAGGCCATCGATTCACTCCACACCACGGCGACCTGGCCGCGCACGCCGACCAGGCCACCGGTTTTGCCGGCAAAGCTCACCGTTCCACTCGTGTCGTAGCCATGAGCGGCCATTTCCGGACCGTACGGATTGATTGGCAGCCAGCGCCCGGCGCGATCCGCCCCAACCCCGGCCATCATCCGAAACATCTCGGCCCGCGACGCCTGGCTGAGGATCTCCCCACGCCACAACGTCGAGATAAGCGTGACGAACTCTTCCGGAGTGCCCACGCCTAGATGCTCCGGCTCGGTCCAGGCGTGGTCGAAATCGATCTTATGGCGCAGTATCAGATTCGGGCAACCTAGCTCGCGCATACGAGAGTTAACGTTTTCCAAGCCCACCAGGTCGATCAGAATGTTGGTCGCCACGTTATCGCTCACTGACATCATCAGATAGGCAAGGTCGCGTAACGGTAGCTGAATGCCGGGAGTAAGGTGCCCAAGGATCCCGCTGCCACCCACCCGGTCGACCGACCGAACTTCGCGCGGCTGCTCCAATCGCCAGCGGCCGTCTTCGACCTGCTGGAACAACTCGACTAGAACTGGCAGCTTAATCATGCTCGCGGTTGGAAAGGACTCGTGGCCATTAATTCCGATTGAATCGGCGAAGCGGAGGTTGGCGAAGGAAAAACCCGCACGGCCGCTAAATCCGTCGATTAGGCGACGCGCCTCGGCGAGAACGTCGGAACGGCTGATTGGCATAACGATCGATCTCCAAGCTGAAAGTAAAGCTTTTCAGTGGACCGCTGGGTTCGGCGCGGACTGACTCGAGGTTTCCTCGGAAACGCCTCGAGCGTGAGGATCGGCGGCGCTGGATGCTTCGGTTTGGAGGGGGAGGGTGACGAAGAAAGTCGAGCCCTGGCCGCGGGCGCTCTCGACCCAGATGTGGCCGCCATGGGAGTCGACAATGCCTTTGGTAATGAAGAGACCAAGGCCGGTGCCCGTCGTCGACCGATCGCGATTGAGGCGGGAGAATGGCTGGAAAAGATAAGGAATTTGATCCGCGGGGATCCCGGGCCCACGATCGGTCACGGCAAGGCGCGCGGTTTCGTTTGAACACGTCAGGCGAACGACGACCTGACTGCCATCGGGCGAGAATTTGATCGCGTTGCTAACTAAATTCGTCACCGCCTGATCGATTCGGGCTCGATCGGCCGTTATCAGCAGGTTAGCCGGAGCGTCGACGATAAGGCGGTGGTTGCTTGCGTTACTCTGCTGATCGGTCACGATCCCCCGCAAACACGCGGCGAGATCCATTGGCGCAAGTTGGATCTCGAAATGCCCTTCGCCCAGCCGGGCTGCCACCAACAAATCGTCGACAAGGCGTTGCATGCGCTGCGCGGCGTCGCGAATGCTCCGCGCGTTTTTCCGAGAAACCTCGAGGTCCCCCTGGTCGAGGTGAAGCTGAAGGACCTGAGCGTAGCCGTAGACCGCGGTCAAAGGCGACCGAAGGTCATGAGAGATCATGCCTAGAAACTGTTGCAGCTGGTGCCGCGCCGCTTCCGCGTTGGCAGTCCGTTGCGCGGCGACTTGTTTTTCCAGGGCCAGTTGATACGAAAGGTAGCTTACGACGAGCAGCGCTCCCATAGTAAAGGGCACGTGATTGAGCACCGGGTCCGCGATCACGATGTCGACGGCGTCGAGTAACAGCACGATAATCGCGGTGACGACGACGTCGGCGGCACTCGCCCAAAGGGCGGCGATGGCCAGGGGAATCGTGAAGAACACGACGATATTAGTTCCACGCCACACCACGAGGTCGGCGAAGAGAGTCAGAAGTACCGTGATGGCGATCAGGACCCGGGCGACCGTTATACCACGCATCGTGCTGGCTGACTTCCGCTACAAACGAGTTGGCTGTCGTGGTTTTGGTCTCGCCCGTGGCATAACTGGATCGAGCGGCGAGAAAGCCGCGCTTTTTACCAGCCAACGGGAATCCGAAGAACCGCGGCAACAATATTATACGCCCGGCCCACCTCACGTGAGGGCCAGAGCCACGATTAGTCCGGGTGGCGACCGCCGTCACCCATCCGGGACCTAGCCCCGACTACGCGGCCGGGCGGAGTGGGTGATGATCCATCGGGTTGGAGGTATCCCTCTCTCCAAGCTCAGCCTCTAGCCGTCGCTCTTCGGCCTGGAAGACGCTGTTCATCCCAAAGACAAACGCAACGGCTCCGACAATGAACGCGACGCCCCAGCCGACCATCACGACGTCGTAACCAGACCCAATAATCGCGCCCATCTCAAACCTCCGATCTGCGAGCTGGCTCGCATGTCTGCTCGCATGTTATAGGTAAGATATGTCAAACCCACCTAAAGCGCAAGTTTGGCCGGGAGTGGGGAGTCAGGAGTCAGGAGTCAGGAGTCAGAAAGCAGGAAAACCGATCCCCTCTCCCGTGGGGAGAGGGCGAGGGTGAGGGGCGGTCCCATCCCCGTCCCCCGTCTCCCCAGCACCCAGTCCCCAGCCCTAGTCCCTAGAGGCGAACCAGCCGCCCCGGCGCGTTCGGACCGGTGCCGTGGCGAACGCGTAGACGTGAAGTAATGCCGACACGGCGACGAGGGCAAAGCCATACGTTCGAGCGCGTTCCCCGACCGCCGAACAGAGGAGAAATCCCAAACCGATACCGCCAATCGCGTGGGTCGCGTTTTCGAATACCCTGGTGTGGCCTTCCCAGATCGCGCGGTTCCGCGCCTCAATTCGTTCCATCATCGCGCCTTGCCTCCAGCCAACCGAATTCAGCCAAGACCCCATTCGAGCGGGCAGTGGGGTCTCGCCCGACGAGTGTCGTCTCGGCGCGCGTCAGGGCGCCAATCTGAAATCGGCGCCCTGATTTCCGCACCAGACCGCTGGTCCGAAAAGGCTGAAATGCGGCAGGAATTGTGCCGGGCGACGGTCGGGGTTAGCCGATCCGAATCGAGGTCGACGCGACTGCCTGGCCGCACTTCACCGTAACGGCGGCCGGGCCAGTGGCGGTTCCCGTCTCGATATTCCACGACCAGGTCACGTGACCGATCGCGTCGGCGGTTTCGGGCGGCAGCGACGGGCTAGCGGTATTCGCGCTACCCGGAGGTGGGACGAAGGCCAGCGAACACGACGCGTTGGGATCAGCCTGGGCCGTCACCTTGGCAGTCTGGCCCGGTTTGCCGCCGGAAGCGGACAAAATCGTAATTTTCCCGGCGGAGGACGGAGTCGCATTACTGGCAGGCGCCGGATAGGACGTAGCATCCGAGGCCGGGGTTCCCGCTTGGGCCGTGGTTGAATTCCCAGCTGGCGCCGGATAGGACGTAGCACCCGGGGCCGCGGTTCCCGCCAGACTTGGTGTCCCGGTGATCGAGGCCGGGGTGCCGGAGATCGCGCT
Organism: uncultured Dehalococcoidales bacterium; assembly: GCA_964493975.1. Lineage (GTDB taxonomy): Bacteria > Chloroflexota > UBA6077 > FW602-bin22 > CADDYW01 > CAZBQK01. The sequence goes on from CAZBQK010000035.1 coordinate 22,476, forward strand.
CGGCGTGGCCGCGCTGCCACTAGAGTCGGCCGGAGCCGCCGTAGTATGACCGGTTACGGTCGTGGGTGCCAGGGTTCCACTTGAAGGATTCGAGGTCGCCGCGCTGCTACTGGAAGTGGACGGAGAAGCGCTCGGGGTCGCCGGGGAGCCCCCGCAGGCCGTGAGTGCCATCAGAGCGCACAGAAAGCCGGTGACAAGAGAACGTTGCATGACACCTCGTCATAGTTTGTGGATCTCGGGTGGACGGGGAAACGGACCCTAGCTAACTGGGCCCAATGCCACCCGAATGAGACGACTGAGACGACGTCGTCTTGCTGTTCACGTTCCGGCAGGGTTATTCGTGTCACAACCCGCACGTGGAGAGGCAGTCGGCACTCAGCTGTTATCAGTCCCCGTCTAGCTCGTCGGTCGCGCTTCGTCCAGCGTTTGCGGTGCGGCGCAGAAAGTCGGCGATCAGCTCGAGCTCGGTGTCCCCGTATCCCGCGCAGATCTGGGTCATCGACGTGTTCATCCCCGAATAAAGGCGCATTAGCTCTCCGTTCCGGTCGCGTCGTGCCCGGACGACGACAGCGCGGCGGTCGGACGGATCGCGGTCGCGGGCCACCCAGCCACCGCGTTCGAGTCGGTCGAGGATGCCAGTCATGGTGGCGGGGTGCAGCCCGGCGCGTCGCGCGAGGGCGCTCGGACTGAGCGGACCGTGACGAGCGATAAGGTCGAGGCAATCGAGGTCGACGTCTTTGAGATCAAGGTGTGCGCACACGTGATGGTTGAGCAGGGACAGTTGCATCCTCAGGTCGCGCAGTGACTGCTTGATGGCAGAGGTCAGCCGCCATCGGCGCCGCGACGCATCCGAATCGCTTGATACTATTGAAGTCATATGATATTGTCTCCGTATCGTATGACCTACGTGACAATGCCACGGGAATGAGTAGCCCGTACAGATGATAGCAGCACCAGTTCCTCGCCGCGATGCCCGCGAAAACGTGACAGGAGTAGGCAGCCAATGGCCAAGCAATTTCAGTACACCTTCGTCTTCAAGGCCGGCAATGTTCTCATGAAGAGCTTGCTAGCCCTCGGCATCAGCGTCAACGGCACAACTCTCATCACGGTGCCGGGACGCAAGACGGGACGGCCACATTCGACGCCCATCACGATGGTCGAGGTCGACGGACAGCGTTACGTGCAATCGCCCTTCGGGAACGTGGACTGGGTGCGCAACCTGCGCGCCGCGGGCAAGGCCACCTTGAGCTGGGGCCGCCGCCACGAGTCGGTGACCGTGACCGAGCTGAGCCCGGAGCAAGCGGCCCCGGTCATCAAGGCGATCCTGGTCAAAGCGCCGAAAATGATTCGGGACTATTTTGACGTGACTCCCGAGTCCAGCCTCGAGGAGCTTATCCACGACGCGTCCAAGCGTGCCGTCTTCGCGGTCCACCCGGCCACGGTGCCACTCGACCTCAGTCGGCGATGACCTTGACCGTCCGGGCGGAGTGCGCCGAGTCGACCACCGCGAACGCCGACAGCACGCGCGGCGGGACACCACTTTAGGCATGGGTGTCCCTGGGCGGCGGGCACGTCCGGGCGGGAAGATCCGCCGGCGCTCACCCGATGGCGTTCGCCGCGAGCGCCCGCTCGATATCCCGGACCCGATGGGAGGCAGAGTGGCCGTCGAGGTCGAACGGCCAGGGCGCGCCGCGTTCGCGCTCGCTGAACCAGGCGTCGGGTGCCTCGCGCAGGGCCGCCAGGACGTCGGCCTGGACCTGCCGGTGCCAGGCCAGGACCTCCGCCGCCGGTCGGTCGCGCCAGCGCGCGTAGACGAGCCGGTTGTGCGCGTTCGTCGTCAGCCGCGCCTCCTCGGGCGGCCGGCGCTGCTTGCGGACGGACCGGGCGACGTCGGCCTTCCAGTAGGTGATGTGCACCAGGGCATCCTTCACCGTCCAGGGATCTTTCCCGGCCGGCCGCGGCAGCGGCCGGTTCCAGTCCTCCTCGGACAGCCCGGCGACCAGCCGGTCGAGGAGCTCGAACTCCCGGATCGTGCGCTCGATAACTTCCTCACGACTATGACGCAT
>CAZBQK010000036.1:0-3237 GCA_964493975.1 uncultured Dehalococcoidales bacterium
GTTGTCCACCTCACGAAAGCTGATGGGACGCCAATCTCCGGGGAGGACGTGAAGCTCGTCGTCGACGACACGCCGGAGCGGATGAAGGTGACCGACGCAACCGGCACGGCGAATCTGTTCTTTCGGCGTGACCTTGCCGTCGGTGAACACCGGGTCTTGGTGACTTTCGCGGGCGCGCCCGGCCTTCAGCCGGCCCAAGCCGACCGCAAATTGATTGTCCTACCGCCGAAATCGGCTGTCGTGACGGTGGACCCCCTTCCAGCACTCATCGTCGCTCGGCCGGGCCGAGTCAACATTGTGGCCCACCTGGCGACGGGTGATGGCGCACCAATCGCCGACCAGCAGCTGGAGCTGCGGTTGGACGGAGCATCGGAGCAATCGGCGACGACGGATCCCACCGGGCGCGCGCAGCTGCGGTTTAGTAGTAACCTGACGCCCGGTCAGCATCAGCTCACGGTGAGCTTCGCCGGGGGCCGGGGCGTTCAAGCTGTCAGTACGAGCCGGACTATCGCGATCGTCGCACCAAATCGGCTGGCGCTAACGGTCGACTCGATCGGGCCGATTCGAGCTGGTCAGACCGAACCGTCAACCATCGTCGCCCACCTCAGCGCCCAATCAGGTGAGGCGATTGGTCTGGCAAGGCTCGTACTAAATGTTGACGGTACCGTCGAGCGTCGAGCTCTCACCGACGCGTCGGGCACGGCCTATCTTCAGCTGAGCCGCGACCTACCGGCTGGCACGCACCTGATCGAGGTTATCTTTGCCGGCAAAGTAAACCTGGCTCCGGCTAAGGCCACGGCACAGATTGACGTGACGGCACCGGTGCCGAGTGCCGTCACTATTGATCCTCTCACGTCAGTCACTGTCGGACAGACCGAGCCGGTCATCGTTACCGTCCACCTCGCGACGCCAGACGGCAAGCCCATCGGCCGGGCGCCAGTGACATTCGTCGTCGACACCGCACCGATTCGAACCGAAATGACCGACGCCGCTGGTACCGCGGTCCTCCGGTTGCGTCAGGAACTCGATGCTCGCCAACACCAGCTCGAGGTGAGGTTCGCGGGCACTGGCGATATCCTGCCCAGTCACGCCATTCGGAATCTCAGCGTCAAGGCCGCCGAGTTCACGGTCCAGATGGCGCCTCCTTTGCCCGGCATTCGCGTCTCGTTCGATGGACGCACGTTCACGTCGGGCGGCGACGGAGTCGTCCACGTCCAGGCGAATCGCCCCGGCATCTTCCGAATGGAGATCCTGCGCTGGAATTCAAACGTTCCCGGCATGCGGGCAAAGTTCGTCCGTTGGATGGACGACGTCTTTGTCCCATATCGCGACGTTAAGGTCCCATCTACCACTCGGCTCCAGGCCGGATTTGCAACCGAGTATCAGGTACATCTCCAGTTCCTCGACCCCGCGAGCGGGCCGGTTCCACCGGAGCGCATTTCCTCGGCAACACTTCTGAACAGTACGGGCGATCGGTTCGTGTTTAACGTCGGCGAAACCAAGTGGCTGCCGGGTGGCCGGATCGTCAAGGCATCAGATGGTCTCGAGGAGAGCAAGTTCTTTTACTCGGTCGAAAGCGTCTTCGTCGAAACCTCGGACGTGGTGTACGCCAAGCAGCAGAAGTTCTTTCCGAGCCCTAATCTTACCTTCCCCGTCCACTTACTGCTGTACGCGGCGGAGATTAGCGCGAACGACGCTTTCTTTGGGGTGCCAATTGGTACCGGCATCCGCTTGGACTATCCTGACGGACATTCGGAACGCCATCTCTTTGGTCCCGGTGCGCGTCTTTCCCTTGGAGACCTTGTTCGGGGAGAGTACGGGGTCACGGTGGAAGGGGCCGGTCCACTCATCGCGCGACCGCTGGCGGTGACGCGGGACGTACGGGAAAGCGTCCAGGTTCTCACCTACTACGACCTGGCCCTCGCTTTGTTCGTCGCGATCCTATTTGCGCTCGGTTTGCCGTTGCTTGGCCATCCCCATCTCTTCTTCCTCGTCGCCCATCCTGGGGTGTGGGTCCGCCGGCCCGCCAAGGCTCTATTCAGGAGCGTGGTTGTGGCTCTACTCGTACTTTCGAGCTCCCTCAGAGCCACCGAAGCTCAGGCCGCGCCTCTTCAATGGCGGGCGGTTCCAGTTCTCGCCTACTACTACATGTGGTTCGAGCCTAGCTCCTGGAATCGCGCCAAGGTCGATTATCCATCACTGGGTCGTTACTCCAGCGACGATCGCGAGGTGATGCGGCAGCACATCCAGTGGGCAAAGTCGGCCGGTATCGACGGCTTCATTGTTAGCTGGAAGGGGACCGATCCGCTCAACCGGCGCCTGGCGCAGCTCGTCGAGCTCGCCAATCTGATGGACTTCAAGCTTGTCATAATCTACGAGGGACGAGCATTCGACGGAAGCCCGCTCTCCATCAAGCAGATCGAAACCGATCTGGATACGTTCGCAACGCGCTATGCCAACGATAAAGCCTTCACATTGTTTGGGCGTCCGGTCGTGATTTGGTCGGGAACCTGGGTTTTTTCTCGAGATCAAGTGGCCGAGGTCACCCGTACGCGCCGACCGCGGCTGCTGATCCTGGCAACCGAGCACAATCGCGACGGCTATCAACGCCTCTCGGAGCTAGTCGACGGCGATGCGTACTACTGGTCGTCGGTCGACCCCTCATCGTATCCAAATTACTCGGAAAAGCTCGACGGCATGGCGCAGGCGATTCACGCAAAAGGTGGCTTGTGGATCGCCCCGGCCGCAGTGGGGTTCGACGCCCGGATGATCGGCGGTACCCACGTCGTCGACCGGCGCGATGGCGAGACTCTACGTCAAGAAATGGCGGCGGCCGTGAAGTCCTCGCCTGACGCCATCGGTGTGATCAGCTGGAACGAATTCAGCGAAAACAGCTACCTCGAGCCAAGTCAAAAATACGGCAGGCACTATCTCGACGTGCTTGCAACGATTCTCGGGGCGCCGGCGCCCGCGGCCGGAAACCTCGACTCCAGCGAGCCTCAGGGTATCACCAATGTGAGCTACGGACTGCCAGTCCTTGGCGGCATCGTGACACTGATGGTCGCATCACTCATTCTCATTTGTCTACGGTCGTGGAAATACAGCTCGATGTCTGGCCCGCCCGATGTTTAATCGATCCTCGGGACGGGTTGCCGCCTGCACTCAAGACCTCACTCCCCGGCGTCCGGGATAGGAGGCTAGCCCATGTTTCCGCGCTGGTCCAAAGGTCGGGTGATG
>CAZBQK010000036.1:3337-24220 GCA_964493975.1 uncultured Dehalococcoidales bacterium
CGTCGGGATCGAGCCCTGGGATCCAGCGCGTGGTCTACTATCTGGATGGGCAAGGTGTTCTCACCGCGTTCGCTTCGCCCTACTCATTTGTGTTGCCCACAACGTACTGGAGCGACGGGACTCACCTGTTCGAAGTCGAGCCTCAGATGCGCGACGGCTTTATCGGTCAACGCGCCGGAATTAACGTCACTTTTCATAACGGCGTGAGCACGCCTCCGGTGAATACCGCGACCTATACCCCAACGAACGGCAAGCCACCACCGCCTGGTAGTCCTTTGGTCGTCGCGGCCGTCGGCGATGGGGCCGGCGGCGAATCGGCCGAGCTTGACGTCACAAACCTCATCGCCTCCTGGAATCCAAACTTGGCCCTCTATCTAGGAGACGTCTACGAGGACGGACTGTTCGCCGAATTCTACAACTGGTACGGCGCGACCGGTCAGTTCTTCGGGCGCTTCCGAACCATTACGAATCCGACGATCGGCAACCACGAATATTCGAGTAGTCAGGCGCCAGGATATTTTGACTACTGGAATAATGTGCCGAACTATTACAGCTTCAACGCCGGCGGTTGGCATTTCATCAGTCTCAACTCGAACACCTCCTTTGTGCCAGCCGCTCCGGGCTCGCCCCAGTATTCCTGGCTTGCTCAGGATCTGAACGCCACGACCGCCGCCTGCACGATCGTGTACTACCATCATCCGCTCTACAACGTTGGACCCGAGGGACCGACGACGGAGATGGCGCCGGTTTGGGCACTGCTCGTCCAGCACGGGGTCACCCTGGTGCTCAACGGGCACGACCACGACTACCAGCGCTGGGTTCCCCTGGATGGCTCGGGTCAGCCCGACCCCAAGGGCGCGACCCAGTTTGTCGTAGGGACGGGCGGCCATTCGAGCCAGACGTTCATAACCACCGATCCCCGACTCGCGGTAGGCATCGACAGCACGACTAACCGGTATGGGGCGCTTCAGCTCCAGCTGGGAACGAGCTCGGCGACGTTCCAGTATCTCAGCTCACTCGGATCCGTCCTCGATTCGGGCGTTATCCCGTGCGTCAACCCGGCGAACGGTTCACCCACCGCGACTCCCAGCCGCACTCCGACCCCGACCCGAACTCCCTCCATCACGCCGACGCCACATGCGACCTCAATCATGACCGCCACCGTCACGCCGACCGCTACTCCCACCGTTTCGTCTGGTGCTCGCCACTTTGTGTTCTTGCCGATGGTTGTTCGGCCGGATAGCCCCGCTCCGGGCGGAAGCCAGCGACAGGCGCCAACCGGTACCGAAGGTCTGGCGCCGTTAATCGAGGTTCAGAGATGACGATGCGACGCCTCATCCTCGCTCGAACGAAGGCCGCGTCAGTCCCTTTCCGCGTGGCCGCGGCTCTCGCGACTGCCGCGTCGATCTTCACCAGTACCCTAGGCGCGCCCGCGCCCGCGTACGCACTCACGCCGGCGGTCGATGCGGTGGTTCAGGTTGTCGGAGGGCACGACGAGTTCGGCCGCGCGGTCCCCTGGGGATCGGCTCCTTACGTCGACGTCGAGGTCTACTTGTTCGAGCGCGGCACCCGGAACCCGGTCGCCTGTGGCTTCGAGAACCAGGTAAGCCTTCACTGGTCGCAAAACTATGTATCAAACGATCTTGGCATCGCGGCGAGCATTGATGCCGCTCCCACGTCGTATCGAGACGGCCTGGCGCGGACCGCGACCGGTCAGCGCGAGCTACGCGAGCTAGACGGTAAGAGCATCCCGGCGTGGACATTCGCCAACCTGGCGGTCTATCCACCGCCGTTCCGCGTTCTGGCTCACCGCAGCAAGACCTACTTCTGGGTCGACGTCGCCGGAGCCGACGTGCGAACCAATGTCGCACCGTACGCCGTCGATCCTCGGACGGTGAATTCGGACCTCGACAGTCCCCCGGAAACGGTTGGGGGGCCAGCGCCCGCGGCGATCGAGGCACGAATTCAAGTTGTTACGCCCCACGACGACAACGGTGCTCCGGCCCCGGTAACGTCCGCGAACCTTGTCGACATTGGCGTCGACCTGGCCGCGTATCCGGGCCAGGCTAGCTGGGGCTGGTCGTCAGTCGGCTTTGGCTTCGATCGTCCAGTGAGACTGCTGCGATCCGTCGACGACGGCTTTCTCGAGGTCGTCAAGTCTGCCGACGACGTTCAGACGGTGACATATCAATTCCCGGACGGCACCAAGACATCCTGGCCACGTTGGATCTTCAACAACGTCGACGTCTCCGACGCTACGAACGCGGCGGTTCACTACTACTTTGCGGTCCAGATCGACGGCATTGAGACCTACCCTGCAATTTGGGGATATGGTGCGGCCAGCCCGTCGCAGTCAAACGTAAAGGCCGTCTCGACAATCGTTCGCTCCCCTCCGGCCCAGAGCTGTCGCGCCGGGGGCGCGACAACCGACCAATCCGGCCCGCGTAACGAAATGGAGGGGTTCTGATGCCACGCGGTCACGCCTCCTTGGTTGTCGGGATCCTTTCAGCCGTTCTCATGGCGTGCGCGACGCCGACCGTCCAACCGAAGGTTCTGCCTGGTCAGATGCTTTTGGACGTTACTCCCAGCCCCTCGACGAAGCCAACCGCGGGGCCGACCGCTCCCGCGATTCCCGCCTCGGGTTCGGCAGTGCCTCTTGCCGAAGTCGTGAAGGTAGGGCCGTCGGGCGCTACCGCTTTTCTCGCTTCATCGCCTCCAAACGCGGTTGGACCGAATGCCGCGACCCGGACCCTGTCGGCCGGTATGAGACTGCTGGTGGCTGGTCCGGACCAAACGGTTAACGGCCACAAATGGAAAGACGTGCGCGACCCTTCGGGGAATCGAGCCTGGGTTGTTACCGATTCGCTGGCGCCAATCCCCGCTGGATTTGCGCCGAATTCCCCGACTGCCTCGGCCGGTAATCCCTCGAAGACTGCCCAAATCGAGTTCGCCGGGCAGTTTGATCGAGACTCTCTACCGGTCGGCGGCAAACTTTCGTTGACGATCGGCGCGGTGAATCGCGGTAACCGAGCGATCGGCGGCTTAAGAATCTACACCGAAGGTCCGTGGGCGACGTTGATCGCGATCCGGATCGTTCCCGACGGCGCCTTTAGCCGGGGTAATCCGGGAAGCTACGAGATTCGCCGAAATAAATCGATTCAACCTGGGGAGACCGTCTCCATGACGGTCGTGGCATTCGCCAGCGAGCCAGGAAATTTGACCTTTTCCTTCGTTCCTTTTGATCTCGACGGCACCTTATTACGTGCACCAGACGGCGAGAGCCGATCGATCGGAGGGATGATCACGGTTTACCGATAGGCGGCGCGTCGATGCGCCAAGGCGTCGGCAGCAACGTTGTTGCCGACCAGGCATCCCGACTCAAATCTGGAAACACCGGGCTAGCTATGCGAACTATTTCAAAGCAGCGGGAGACAATGATGTCTAGCAGGCGAACACCACTTCCCCTTACCGTCCTCTTGATCCTCGTCATACCATTTCTCATTTTCGTCGTTTCTCGCACAAGTGTCCTATCGCCGGCCGCTCATGGTGACAACGTTGCCGCGGCGGCCTCGGCGCCTTCAGCCTCGGGCGCGTTGGACCCGTCGGCCGGTGGTCCGAAGATATTCTTGCCCATCGTACTCGCGTTGGGATCGGGCCCCTCGGCCACTCCGTTGCCCAACTCAACGGCCACGCCTACCGCGACGGTTCCTCCGGGACTGACGAGCACACCGACCAATACTCCGTCGACCGGCCCAACTCTTACTCCAACCGTGCCGCCGGTCGAATACGCGTTCCTACCGGATGCCGATTCCTACGTGAACCAGTTAAGCCCCACGACGAACTTTGGACATAACCCAGACCTGCGCACCGCCGCCACGCCAATCATCAATAGCTACCTTCGATTTACGGTTCAAGGAGTGACGACTCCGATCGCGAAGGCAAGCCTGCAAATTTTCGCTAATTCCAGCCAGAGCGTGGGCTATGACGTTCACACCGTGGCCGACAACTCCTGGAACGAGATCCAAATCGACTACGCCAATGCCCCAGCGATCGCTCCAAACGTCGTCGGCTCTTCGGGACCGTTCTGCGGTGGGACCTGGACGAGCGTCGACGTGACGTCGCAGATTACCGGTGATGGTACCTATGGCTTCGCGCTCACGAGCTCGAATCCAAGGAATACCAGCTACGCGAGCCGCGAGTCGGGCGCAAATGCGCCGCGGATCCTGATCGACGTCGGAGGCGTCTTGCCAACGGCCACCGCTCTCCCGTGTTATACGCCAACGTCGACGCCAACGATTACCTCGACCCCAACCGCCACCTCGTTGGCCACTGCCACTCCGACCGTGACGGCCACGTCGACCCCATAACTTATGGCGACACCCGCGAGGGAGCCGGCACGCTAGCCTGCCGGTCCCCTCGCTTCTTTGAAGAACGCGCCGATAGCTTGCCGCACACCTATAGATCAAGTAGCCAAATCCCCACGCATCCGCGCGTTCAAACGAGCGGGTCGCGTCGCCTTGCGACAATGACGGGAACATGCTTTACAACGTCGACGTCTGGACGATCGCGTCTTTGCGCTCGAGAACTTCCGGTCGCAACGTGGTGCCGATGCCGGGCGTCTCGGGAAAGTGGATGTACCCCTCGCGGACGTCGAGGTTGGTGGTGACGACTCGGTCGTAGTAGCCTCGGTAGAAGGCGCGAACCGATTCCATGATCATCGTGTTCGGGCAGCTGGCGCAGAGGTGCAAACAGGCGAAGATATTGACCGGTCCGGTGCAGTCGTGCGGCGCGATCGGAAGGTGGTAGGCCTCGGCCATGTTGGCAATTTTTTTCGATTCGGAGATGCCGCCAGTCCAGATAATGTCTGGCATAACGATGTGGGCGGCTTTACGCTCGAGAACCTGTCGGAAGGCGTAGCGGGTGAATAAGCGCTCGCTGACGCAGATTGGCACTCGCGTCTCCTCGACAAGGCGGGCAAGATCGTCGACTGGGTCGGGAGTCATCGAGTCCTCGAACCAGAGAATGTCGTACGGCTCGAGCGCCTTCGCGATTCGGATCGCGGCGGGTAAGCTCCACCGAGAGTGGAGCTCGATCGCGATTTCCATCCGATCGCCAACCGCTTTTCGGATCTTCTGGATCGGCTCGAGTCCCCGCTTCAGCTGATCCGGCAGAATGTGGGGGCCAACGGTGTAGTAGTCGAGGGGGACGTGGCTGCTTCGGCGGGTGTCGACCGAGGTTCGAGTCTCGGCATTGGCGTACTGATCGAACGGCCAGATCTTCATCGCGGTGATGCCTTCGCTTAACAGCGACTCGGCGAGCTCCCCGGCGTTGTTCAAAAACCCGTTGTAATCGTCCTGGGCGCCGTACGTCGCGCAGGTGTTGTAGGTCCGGATGCGGTCTCGCACCCGTCCTCCCAGAAGATTGTAGACCGGCTGACCGGTCGCCTGACCAGCCAGATCCCAGAGCGCAATGTCGAGGGCCGAAATCGCCCGCATTTCGGCACCGGCGTAGCCATAATAGTTCGTTATGTGAAAGAGGGTGTGCCAGATACGCTCGATATCATATGGGCTTTGTCCCAGAATCTGGGGCGCCGCCACGTCGTGGATGACCGATGCCACCGCGCCAGGAATGTAGTATGTTTCGCCAAGTCCAATCAGTCCGTCGTCCGTGTGAAGCTGGACCCAGAGAATCTGGGGAAACTCGTCAACGCGAATGGTATCGATGCGAGTGACTTTCACGGTTTTCTCCTCGACGCACAATCCGTCCGAGGCCTCGAGTTCGACACTCACCGCCCGATCTCCGCCTCGTCCCCGGCGCCCAGTATACTACGCCGCGGGTCAGGGGAGGTCGAGCTGCACTCTCAATGCTTGTTCCACCACTCCCTCGACAGCTTTTCGGCCTGGCACTACAATCCCTGGCAGGACCGACAGAATGGGAAGGACCGGGTATGTTTAAGGACGCGGTCGTATCGGTTGTCCGTTGCGACGCCGAGGCGAGTGATTCAACTGTTAACAGTCAGCTGGCCCGAGCCGCCGATCTTATGGGCGGCGTCGCGGAGATGTTCCAGGGCAAAAAGAAGGTCTACATCAAGTCGAATCTGGGAATCACCGACGTGAGGATTCACGCCGGACGGCAGGTCGCTCTGGCTGACGCCGCCGTCGTTCGCGCGACGGTAGATTTGATTCGCCGCTATTACAGCGGCGAGATTATTCTGGGCGACGCGTCGACCGGAATGCCGTGCCGCGAGGTCTTCGAGGCGATTGGCCTGGATCGGGCGCTCGCGGGATACGACGTTCGCCAAATCGAGCTGAACGATGGTCCGTTCGAGGAATGGCAGGTGCCTGGGGCACCAGCAATGTTCTCGCGCTACGCCTTCAGCCAGGAGCTACGCGACGTCGACGCCGTCGTGTCGATCGCGAAGCTCAAGTCCCACGTGTCGACCGGCGCCACGGTGTGCCTGAAGAACCTTTTTGGTATGACGCCGTGCCCGGTTTACGGCACCCCCCGGCGCTACCTGCACGCGGCCATTCGGCTTCCGCGCGTGCTCGTCGACGTCGGCGCCATCTTCCCCCCAATCCTGAACGTAGTCGACGCACTTGTTTCTCAGGACGGACGCGAGTGGGGAGGCCAGCCGGTTCAAACGAACGTGTTGATCGTCGGCAATAACGTCGTGGCGACCGATGCGACGGCGATTCGGTTGATGGGGAACGATCCAAAGGCCGATTACGGAACGGCGCCCTACCTTTTCGACGCCAATCCGCTTCCACTGGCCCACGCCCATGGTTTGGGCCCAATTGACTTGAACGAGATCGACGTGCGGGGAGACGACATCGCGGACCTCGGTCACCACTTCGGCGTCGACCGAAAGTGGTCGGGTGAAATGGATCGCGCCCGGACGGATGTTGCGACCCAGATGAGAACGTATTTGCGGGAGCGGGAGAACCTGCTTCGGGAGTCGCCGTCGCGCTTCGCCGTCATGGCCGACGGTCAAGTGGTCGACGTTCTCGATGACGTGAACTCGCTACCCAGGCGGGCCGAGCTCGCGGTCAAGGTCGGACGCGAAGACGCCGGCATTCTCATCAAGCAGGTCCTGCCGCCTGAGGTCGAACCGGAGCGGCTCGACGTCTACGATCGGATCTCGGATCTCCGGCATTAGGCGCGTAGCCGGCTAAACAACCGGGGCTACGCGCTCCACTGGGCGTCGGAAGGCGCGGGTTGGTCGCGGGTCGGATTGCACGGAAGCTCGACGAAAAAGGTGCTGCCCCGACCGCGCCTCGACGTCACCCAGATTCGGCCGCCGTGGGCCTCGACGATTCCCTTCGCGATGTACAACCCCAAACCGGTGCCGCTCGCCTGCCGTTCCTGTCGTAGCCGGGCGAAGGGTTGGAAGAGATGCCGCGAGTCCGCGGGGTCAATCCCGGCCCCCTGGTCGGACACTGAGATCAGAACCCTCCCGTCCAACCGGGTGACTGTTGTGCGGATGTCCGTGTTGGGAGGCGAATACTTGGTCGCGTTAGAAATCAGGTTCGTGAAGACCTGCCGAAGCCTTTCGGCATCCCACAATCCCACCACGTGCGCGGGTGCCCGGACGACGAAATGGTGAGACCGGTCGATCCCCTGCTGCTCTTCGACGACGTTGGTCACCATTTGGGCGACGTCGGTTGGATTGGCCTTGACGACAAATCGACCGCCCCCGATCCGGGTCGAGTCGAGGAGATCCTCGACCAGGCGCCCCATCGTTTGAACCGAGCTCTCGATCTTATTTAGCAGCCGCTGGAACTCTCGATCGTCGAGTCCCGGCCAACCGCGACGAAGCAGCTGAGTGTAACCCATTGTCACGGTTAGCGGACCACGTAGGTCGTGGACCACCATCCCCATGAACTCCCGCAGCTGGTCCCGAGCCGCTTCGGCCTCGTCGGCCCGCCGCTCCTCCCTTTGCCTCAATTCTTCCTGGATTGTCCGAAGCCTTGCCTCGGTCACCCGGACGCGCTCCTCCGCCCGTTGTCGATCGATCACGGCCGCGGCAAGGGCCAGCGTCGTGACCGTTGTGACCGCCATGAACGATTGCAAAAGCAGGAGCGAATCGTTTGGATCAGACGCGGCGAACGGTCCGAAGCCGCGCAGAGTACCCCAAACTGCGAGACCAGAAAGCACAAAAATCGCCGTCGCGGCGACGCGCGGGCCGAATCGAAACGCCGACCAGATCAGGACCGGTATGGTCAAGACCTCGACCGGATCGTGAACCACCGAAAACTCCGTCATGCCGCCAAACACAAGGAATGCCACGAAAAGGACTGACACGACGAGCATGACGCTCTCGAACACTCGGCGACCCGACCAGGTCCACCAATTACCTGGCCGCCAGGTAGCCCAGAGAATGATCAAAGGGGCAACAATCAGCGCTCCGGCGGCGTCGCCAAGCCACCAGGTCAACCAGATCGGTCCGTAATTCGACCACGTGGCTCTTCCAGCGAGCTCAAGGCTGGTGACACCAATGGTGGCGCTGATCACGGTGCTAATCCCCGCTGCCAGCAAGGCGAACTTGAAGACGTCCTGAGGCCGTTCGAACGCGTGGATTCCCCGAGCAAACGTCGTTACTAGACCGACAGCGATCACAGCTTCTAGAGTGTTCCCGAACGAAATTCCGATCGACGCGAGGAACGAGCCGGCGGTGGTTAGGTTAACGAGGAAGACGCCTAGAAAAACTGCAGGCCAATAGCGTCGTCCCAGCAGGAGGAATCCGGCGATCGCGATGCCGGTCGGTGGCCACACGGCCGTTGCACTGCCGTTGACGAATGCCATTTTCAGGCCCAACGCTCCGGCCACGAAGTAGACCAGGGCGAAAATCGCCGTGACGATCAGGTATTTCTTCCAATCGTGGCGGGGCGCCAATTGCGTGGTCGGCCGGGCTGGACCGTTATCGGTTGGCGTCATCAATCGCAATGTGACCCTCGTGTCGGAGATTGGCCGTCCTCGCAGTCACTCTTAGGTGGACATAAGATTCTATCACCGATGACGCAACTTCGGGTCTCCAGTCAGCGATCGAGGGGAATTCACGTCTCAAAACCGAGAAGCGCTCGACGCAGAGTAGAATGGGATGGCTTCCACGTAATGTGCTAGTCCGTTTGGCTGTTTGAGCCGCGGCTCGACCGGCTCGACGGGGCTGAGAGTGCTGATTGGCTCGGGGAGATAATGGCGACGACGTCTTTTGGGGGCGCCAAGAGAGAGTGCTGGTGGCTGGTCGTAGGTTGGTTCGCCTGTCTCGTTGGATTGGGCGCGCGCCTCTATCATTTGACCGATCAGAGCTTCTGGTTGGACGAAGGATTCACTCACTCATTCACGAAACAACCCACGCTGGACTTGCTGCGACTTACTTTCGGGGTCGAACCTAATCCGCCGCTTTACTACCTGCTTCTGCATTACTGGATGGATCTCGCCGGACCGACCGAGTTTACGATGCGTTACCTTTCGGTCGTTCCCAGCGTTCTCACGGTTGCGTTGATGTACCGCCTTGGGCGCGACCTGGGCCCGCCAAGCGTGGCGGGAGGAGCGGCGGTTCTCGGCGCGGCCAGCCCCTACCTCATCTGGTATGGCCAGGAAGCTCGCATGTACGCTCTGCTGGCCGGATTCGCAACCGCGAGTTACATCGCCGTGTGGCGCGCGACGTCACGGACGCCGACGAACCCCAAGGATTGGGTCCTGGTGGGCGTGTTGCTCACCGCAACTCTATACACCCACTTTTATGGCGTTTTCGTTCTCGCTGCGGCCGCGCTCTACATTGGGTTCGCCTGGATCCGTGGTGGGCGCCGTGCACCATTGCGAGCGCCCTTCGTAACCTTTACGCTCGTCAGCCTGGTGTTTCTGCCATGGATACTCACGAATCTGCATCCAGGCCCGAGCTGGCGGGCGTCGGTCGATCTCGGGGCGATCGTTGGGTCGTCGCTGGCTGTGTTCTCTAGTGGTGGCTTCCTCACCGGACCGTTAGGAAGCTGGCTTACGGTCGTCGAGGTTATCCTGGCCCTGGCGGGAATCGGGGCGGCGATAGCGTCTGGGCCGGTCAGTCGATCGATCGCGGCATTCCTGGTCATCTTTCTGGCGGTCCCCGCGCTCATGATTTTCGCGCTCTCCCAGATTCAGCCCATCTTTACCGACCATTACGTGACCGCCCAGGCGCCAGTGTTCTACGTCGCAATTGCTTTCGGCGTCGCGTGGGCATTCAATCGTCACCCTCCGGCAATTGTCGCGATCTACACCCTCGCGGGTGCGGTGTCGCTTGTCGCGATGTGGACCGGCTGGCACGATCTTCGGTTCCGGAAGGAAGACTTCCGAGCAGCGGCGTCGTATATCCGCACTCACGGCGATCCTCACGATTCCGTGGTGCTGGTTGCCGGTTTCATTAACTATCCGTTCGCCTATTATTTCGGTAGTCCCAACACGGTAATTCCGCTCGACGGAAACATTGGCGACATCGGCGCAAAACTATCGCCGCTCCTTCGAGATCGGGACCGCGTCTGGCTGGTCGTATCGCACTCGGATGCGATCGATCCGCAGGATCGGGTGCGGGCTTGGCTCGCCTCGCGCTATCCCGAGGTGACGGAGCAGTTTCCAAAATCGGTTCGGGTCTACGGATATCGGGTCGCCTCGCGACGTGACGGCATCCCAGCATCAGCGTCGCCAACGAAGGTGCGTTTTGGCGACGCGGTTGAATTGGCTGGGATCGCGAGCGACAACAACGTCCGGCCAACCGATCTGGTGTATCACCCGCCGAGTAACTGGATCCACGTGACGCTCTATTGGCGAGCGCTCGCCCAGACGAGCGCGCCGTATCGATCGTCCGTGCGGTTGGTCGACGATCGGGGGGTGTGGGCCGACACGTTAGATCGGACAAATGACGCCCTTCGACGCGCGACGGCGCAGGATTGGCAGCCCGGCACGATCGTTGTCGAAGATGTCGACGTGAATATGAATCCGGTCACGCCGGCCGGCGATTTTGGGCTCGACGTGAGGCTGCTTGGAGCGGATGGAAAGCCAATACCGGTCGCGGAAGGGAATCCACGGGTCGCGACGATTCACGTCGAACCAACGCCAGTCGTTCCCCGATGGGAGGTTCCCTTGCGGAGTCTTGTGAATTATCTAGGGGCGGGAGGATAAGGTGGACGTCACTCGATGATACGTGCTCGACCAGCGCATAGAACAGTGCGCCAATTTGCGAAGCTAGCGACCGTCGACAGTAGGGGCGCACGGCCGTGCGCCCCTACCGGGCAACATGGCAGCACCCTGGTGAAAGGCACAGTCTTGCACGCGCAGACAAAGGTCGTGGGGACGGCGTAGGGGCATCCCTTGTGGATGCCCACTCGCCGGTCAAATCGAACGAGAGACGGGGCACCCACAAGGGATGCCCCTACGGAGACCCAAGCGCGTCGGCAGTTTCTGCACTACTGTGGATTCATCGGCGGTCCCGCGTGTTCTCGCATCCATTGACGGGAGTCATCGTGAAGGTCCGCGAGCTCCGGGAAGGTGAGGATAAAGCGGTGCATCGCCTCCTCGAGGCGGCGGGGATCCTTGACGAACTCGGGGCTTCCCCGGCCAGAATTGAGGAGGCACTGGCCAAAGACCAGTGGATCGCGGGTTCGAAGCGCCGTTATGAGCGTTTCTTGATACCGCCGTGCATGTAGGGACGGTCCATCCAAGGCGCCACTCCCGTGCGTAAGATGTGAATCAGTGATACCACCCGATTGGACGTATCGCAAGCAATGGTCTGACGGGCGAGTCGTTCTATCGTAATTTGGATGGGCATCGCGCGGCATGCTAAAATTGACGTTAGAAATCCCAGACCGGGGTCTCATCCGCACGTATCCGTTTGGCAGAGGGGCGGCGCCGCGTGCGCCGCTTCGTTTATTCCACGATCTGCCCGGCATCGCGGCGGCCAATTTTCCAGGCGCTGAACCCGCCCGGCCCGGGGCGCCATTCGGCGAAGGCGAGAACCAACGATGCTGAATTGGCTCACAAAAGTAGTTGGCGATAGCAGCGAGCGGGAGATCAAGAAGGTCCAACCACTTCTCCGCGATGTCAACGAATTGGCGGGACGGATGGAAGGGCTGAACGACGGGGATCTTCTGGGCCTTACCGAGCGCTTCCGCGACCGACTTGCCGATGGCGAGACGCTAGACGATCTACTTCCCGAGGCGTATGCCGCGGTCCGGGAGGCGTCGCGGCGCACGATTGGTCAACGCCACTTCGACGCGCAAATACTGGGCGGCATCATCCTCAATCGTCGAAAAATCGGCGAATTGAAGACGGGCGAAGGCAAGACCCTGATGGCCACCCTTCCCCTTTACCTGAACGCTCTCGAGGGGGAAGGCGCGCACCTGGTAACGGTGAACGACTACCTGGCAAAGCGCGACGCTCAATGGATGGGACCAGTCTACCGGGCCCTCGGCCTGTCGGTCGGGATCGTTCAGCACGAATCGGCCTACATGTTCGACCCGGAGTTCGCCTCGGACGACCCCCGGCTGCGTTACCTTCGCCCGGTTCCCCGCCGGGAAGCGTATCTGGCCGATATCACCTACGGGACGAACAACGAGTTTGGTTTCGACTACTTGCGGGACAACATGGTGGTCGACTTCCGTCAGTGCGTCCAGCGTAAGCTCCACTTCGCGGTCGTCGACGAGATCGACAATATATTGATCGACGAGGCGCGAACGCCGCTGATCATATCGGCCCAAGGCGAGGTGCCGACCGACCGCTACTATCTTTTCGCCCGGCTCATGCCCCGGCTCGTCAACGAGGTCGATTTCAAGATTGACGAGAAAGTCCGCTCGGTGATGCTCACCGAAGACGGCATTGCGAAAATGGAGAAGCTGCTCAACCTCGACAATCTTTACTCACCCGAGAATTACGAGCTAACGCACTATCTCGAGCAGGCGCTCAAAGCTCAGTTCATTTTCCGACGCGACCGCGACTACGTTCTCGTTCGCGACGGCAACGTTCTCGACGCGAACCATTCCGATCCAAACGCCGAGATCGTCATCGTCGACGAATTTACCGGCCGCCTGATGTTTGGGCGGCGCTTCAGCGAGGGGCTACACCAGGCGATCGAAGCTAAAGAGGGCGTGCGCATCCAAAACGAGAGTCAGACCTGGGCAACAATTACTCTCCAGAACTACTTTCGGATGTACCCGAAGCTGGCTGGGACGACTGGAACGGCGTGGACCGAGCGCGAAGAGTTTCACACGATTTATGGTCTCGACGTCGTCGTCGTTCCAACCCACCGCCCGATGATCCGCCAGGATCATCCCGATCTGGTCTATAAGAACGAAGAAGCGAAGTTTCGAGCGGTCGTTCGCGAGATCGACGAGATGCACAAGATTGGGCGACCAGTCCTCGTCGGTACAGTGTCCATCGAGAAATCGGAGTATCTGAGCGAGCAGCTCAAGCATGTGGGTGTTCCGCACCAGGTGCTCAATGCTAAGTATCACGAGCGCGAGGCCTCGATCGTCTCCCAGGCGGGACGAATCGGGGCGGTGACGATCGCGACGAACATGGCGGGCCGCGGTGTTGACATCCTCCTGGGCGGCAATCCCAACGGACTGATCAACGAAATTCTAGAAAGCCACAAGATCGATCCGTTGCTCGCCGAGCCGGATCAGGTTGCGTCGGCTCAACGCGAAGCCGAGCGAATTTGCGCCGAAGACAAGCAGCGCGTTCTGTCCCTTGGCGGCCTGCACATTCTTGGAACGGAGCGTCACGAAGCCCGACGAATCGATAATCAGCTGCGAGGTCGCGCTGGGCGGCAGGGCGACCCGGGATCGTCCCGCTTCTTTGTCTCGCTCGAAGATGATCTGATGCGGCGTTTCGGTGGCACCAACATCGCCAGCCTGATGGACCGATTTGGCCTCGAAGACGATGTTCCGATCGAGCACGGTATGGTGAGCAAGGCGATCGAGAACGCTCAGGTGAAGGTCGAAGGATATAACTTCGATCTACGAAAGCACGTCGTCGAGTACGACGACGTTTTGAACAAGCAGCGGGCGATTATCTACGGCGAGCGGCGGAAGATTCTCGACAAAGCCGACCTCCGCGCCAACATTCTGGACATGGTGAGGACCGAGATCCAGGGTATCGTCGAGACCTACACGAGCACCGCGAACGCCGAGGATTGGGACCTCGAAGCCATCGCCATGTCGCTTCGAGCGATTCTCCCGGCCGCACCGGCTTACGCTCCACCCGCCCTGCAAGGCTTGAGTCGGGACGAGATTCTCGACGTCATCCTCAGCTTTGCCGAGTCGGCCTACGACGAAAAAGAAGAACAGGTTTCGCCGGAGATTCTGCGCCAGATCGAGCGACTGCTCATGCTCCAGGTCATCGACCGCCTCTGGGTCGACCACCTGACCGCGATCGACGATCTGCGCCAGGGAATCGGACTGCGAGCCTACGGCCAGCGCGACCCCCTCGTCGAGTACAAATCCGAAGCGTACAACATGTTTCAGGGTTTGCTGGCGGCGATTCGCCACGACGTCAGCCACGCGATCTACCACGTCAGTCTGCAACGGGAGCCTCCCAAAGCACCCGTTCGCGCGGTTCAAACCAATCGCGAAGAGGTCGAGGCACCCCGCGATCCCGCCCGCGCCACTCGGAAAATTGGCCGCAATGACCCGTGTCCGTGTGGAAGTGGCAAAAAGTACAAGCGATGCCACGGCCGGTAAAACAATTGCAATTTGCCGGTGACGCGGCGCTGGTCGGACGCTCAGCGTCCGCCCGAAGCGCCCGCGCCCGAGCGATAAGCCGGTGTTTGGTTGGCCGGCGACGGGCACCCAGGTGGTCGCGTTAGGGTCGGGAGGTCCTCCAGAGCATGCAAAGCGTACGAGCCGTCGCCGAGCAGGTCGTCGCCAACGTCGAAAAGGTCATCATCGGCAAGCGCGATGAGGTCGAGCTGGCCCTCATCGCGTTGCTGTGTCAGGGCCACGTTCTGATCGAGGACGTACCGGGAGTCGGAAAGACGGTTCTCGCAAAGGCGATCGCCCGCTCGATCGGCTGTTCATTCCGGCGAATTCAGTTTACTCCGGACCTGCTCCCCAGCGACGTCACCGGCGTGTCGATCTTCAACCAGAAAACCCTCGAGTTTGAGTTTCGGCCTGGTCCGATCGTCGCCCAGGTCGTGCTTGCCGATGAGATCAACCGCGCGACGCCAAAGACGCAATCCTCTCTGCTCGAATCGATGGAGGAGCGCCAGATCACGGTCGACGGCGCGACGTACCGATTACCCAGTCCGTTCATCGTTCTGGCGACGCAGAACCCGATAGAGTACGAAGGAACCTTTCCTCTGCCGGAAGCCCAGCTCGATCGATTTCTTCTGCGAATCAATCTCGGATATCCCTCGATGCGGGACGAGATGCGCGTGCTCGAGTCACAACAGGTGCAGCACCCGATCGAAGGGTTACAGCCAGTGATCACCGCTCAAGAGCTTGCGCAAATGCAGCAGTCGATCCGTCAGTCGGTGTTTGTCGACGAGCTCATTCGCGAGTACGTCGTCTCGCTGACCAGCGAGACTCGATCCCATCCCGACGTCTACCTCGGCGCAAGCCCTCGCGGCTCGCTCGCTCTGTATCGAGCGAGCCAAGCCCGAGCCGCGATTGCCGGACGAGAGTTTGTGCTTCCCGACGATGTGAAAGCCCTCGCCGTGGCGACGTTGAGCCATCGCCTGATCGTGAATCCAGGAGCCCGGGTGAAACACACGGCAACCGCGACGATTGTCGCCGAGATACTCGAGACCGTCCCCGTTCCGGGAACCCGCGCGTTCCGTCCCCGTCGCTAGATGAGCGGCGTCAAGGTCATCTTCCTCGCGGTGCTCGTCGGGGCATTGGCGTCGCTCAGTGGCCAGGACGTTCTCTTTCGACTGACCGACGTCCTCTTCGCCACCGTGATCATGTGCGCCGCCTGGAGCTGGTTGAGCATCCGCGGCCTTCGTCTCGAGCGGGTACTTCGGCAGGATCGCGCCCAGGTTGGAGGAGTGGCGGAACAACGGGTCGAGCTACGCAGCAAGCTGCCGGTGCCCCGGGTATGGATCGAGTTCGTCGATGGCGGAACGTTTCCCGGCTACACTGCCGGTCGAGTTGTCGACTTCGGGTTTGGCGGTCGGCGCGCCTGGGCGATCGAAGCGCCCTGCCGTCGGCGAGGCCTCTACGAATTTGGGCCCGCGCGCGTATCTGGAACCGACCCCTTTGGTCTGTTCCGATGCCATCGACGACTGGGGCCGGTTCGCTCGATCCTGGTTTACCCTCAAACGTTCGATCTCACCGGCTTGTCTCTACCGGCCGGGCAATACCTGGGCGGCGATCGGCGCCGGGTTGGTTGGCACCAGACGACGCCTCACGTCTCCGGCGTTCGCGACTACCACCCGGGCGATTCGGTTCGACACGTTCATTGGCGTTCAACCGCTCACTCGGGGCGTCTGATGGTCAAGGAATTCGACGTCGAGCCAGTCGCGGACGCGTGGATCTTTCTCGATCTCGACGCGAAGGTCCAACGTGGGACCGGCGATGAGTCGACTGAAGAGTACGGCGTCACGATCGCGGCCTCGCTGGCGCGTCATTTCTTGACCCAGGGACGATCGGTCGGCCTCGTGGCGATTGGATCTGAACACCAAATCGTGTCGGCAGACCGGGGACAGCGACAGCTGACGAAGATCCTCGAAGATCTCGCGGTTGTCCGAGCGAACGGCGACGTGCCAATCGCCGAAGTCCTCGCCTCGGAAAGCGATCGGTGCACCCGGAACTCCGCGATTGTCGTCGTTTCCCCGTCGATCGACGATCGATGGCCGGAGGTCCTCCGTGGACTTCGCGATCGGGGCATCGAGACGGCAGCGGTCGTGCTCGAGGCGAATACTTTTGGCGAAGCCGGAAACTCGCTTCTACTCGTGGGCGTTCTCGCGTCCTGCGGCGTACCAAGCTCCCTGGTGAAGCGGGGCGACGACATTTCGCAAGCGCTCACCCTCGGATCGGGACGAAACGCCGGCGGCAGCGGCCGCGAAACGCGCGGGTACTAAGGTGGCACAGACCCACGACGTGGCAAGAGTCAACGACCGACCGCAAAGTCGAGACCTCGCGCTCTACCTCGACCTCGTCGTCAACTTGATTCTCCTCGCCGTCATTGTGCTTCCACCGGCCCTGGCGATCTCCTCGGTTCGGCTGGACCCGGTTCTTCCTTTTGATTTGGTGGTCTGGTGTAGCGCGGGCGGCCTGCTTCTCGGAACTTTTTTCGCGCTGTCGGGCCTGCCGGGCGTGTATCTTCACCCGATCGCGATCGTTGGCGGCGTCGCGAGCGCGGTTTTTGGGACCTATTCCGCGGCGGTGATCGTCGCGCGCGTGCCCAGCGACGCGTCGTTTGTCGAACAGTTCGCCGAGGTCGAGCGAGAGCTCGCCAACTGGATCGGAATCGTTGTCGCTGGCGGCCAGGCCACCAACAACCTTCTGTTCCTATTGTTACTGTCTGTCATCGGCGGCACGGTCGGCTACTTCAGCGCCTGGGCAGTGTTTCGCGAGCAAAGTGTTTGGTGGCCAGTCACGGTTAGCGCCACCGCTCTGACGCTGGTTCTGGCCACGTTTCCCCGCTTCTCCAACGCGATGATCGCTCAGCTTCTCGCGGCGATGCTCCTCGTCGGTCGGGTTAATCTACGAAACTATCAGGACGCCTGGGAAGAGCGAGGAATCCGTCAGTCCGTCGGGGTAACCGGTCGCGCTTTCCGGGCCAGCTTGATCCTCGCCGTTGCGCTGGTGTTGCTAACGTGGGTCCTTCCCGCCTTGATTGGGACCGGAGCCGCATCTGAGAGACTTGGTCGGGCCGACGGCCCGTGGCAAACCGCCCAGACCCAGTTCAATCGGCTTTTCGGTGGTTTGCAAGCTCAGAACGACGCCGCGGTGAGTGGATTCAGTCGTTCTCTGACTCTTCATGGAGCCTTTCACCTCGCCGACACGCCCGTGCTCAAGATTCAGTCGCCAAAGCCCGCCTATTGGCGCGTCATGGTTTTCGACCGATACAACGGTCACGGGTGGATTAGCACGGATCCGGTCGACCAGCGCTCGCTTCCAGCCGGATCGGACGTTCTTCACCTCCAAGACGAGCGCCGGGTGGATCTGACTCAGCTTGTCACGGTGCTGACACCCCGAGGTAACTACCTCGCGGCTGCCTCGCAACCGGCGAGTTTCGACCGTCCGATCCTCGCCCAGGCTTATCCCGACTTACCCGGCCGAAGTGTCGACCTCGTTTCCACGACTTCGACCCAGGCGATCGAACGCAACACGAAGTACGCCGTCATTTCAAAGGTCTCGGAGGCAAGCGGAGCCGATCTACGGGCGGCAACCCGTACGTACTCAGCGGAAGTCCGCCAGCGTTACTTGTCGCTCCCTTCGATCCCAAGCCGCGTTCGGCAGCTGGCGGATCAGCTCACGGCTTCGGAGCCAACTCCTTACGATAAGGCGGTCGCGGTCGAGTCATATCTCCGTTCGCTGCCCTACACTCTGGATCCGCCAACGCCTCCGGCCAACCAGGATGGCGTCGACTTTTTCCTCTTCGACGCGAAAACCGGCTACTGCGACTACTTCGCGTCAGCCATGGCCGTCATGTTACGGGCCGAGGGCGTTCCCGCCCGAGTCGTGTCCGGGTACTCAACCGGCGAGCCACAGGACGACGGGTCGTTCCTAGTCAAGGATTCGGATTCTCACACCTGGACTGAAGTCTATTTGCCTCCCTATGGCTGGATACCGTTCGAGCCAAGTGGCGGCTGGCCTCGGTTCTCCCGTGGGAACGGAAACCAGGGGGCGAGCACGCCAACCGTCATCTCAACACCTCAGGCGGCCGCGAACCAGAGCTCGCAGCAGGCAACGCCGAGCCCAACCCCGTCGCCGACTCCCGAGCCCGGGTCGGCGGCGGCAAGCACCACTCCGGATACTAAGGATCGCCTCGACCTGAGCTTCTTGCTTCCGGTCCTCGTGGTTTTGGCAATACTGGCTCTGATTATCTTAGTGATCTGGTACCTCTGGGAGAAAGACCTGCGCGGACTACCGCCGTCGGTGGTTGCCTACGTCAAGATGTCGCGACTCGCGGCACTGCTTGGATTCGGAGTGCGACCTTCGGAAACGCCCGCCGAATACGGGAGCGCTCTCTCCGGGGCGGTCCCGGAGGCGAGCACAAGCACGAGTCGCATCGCGACGGATTACGCCCGGTATCGCTTCGGCCATCAGGCGCCAGACCCGGACGTCCCTTCGATCCTGCATTGGCGATTTGTCCGCAACGCTTTGCTTCGACGCTTTGGTCGCCTTCGCCGAAACTAACTCAATTCAGTCGCGCGTAATCAACCGGACCGCCCGGTCGTAGTACACGTAGTCCCATACCCAGTTAATGAAGACGAGCAACCGGTTGCGGAAGCTGACGATTTGCACGAGATGCACCGCGAGCCAGGCGACCCACGCGGCGAACCCGGTAAGTCGGAGACGGCCAATCTGGCAGACCGCGCTATTCCGGCCAATCGTGGCCATCGTCCCTTTGTCTCGGTACGAAAAAGTGAGAAGCGGAAGGCCAGAGATCGCTCGGCGGATGTTTTCTCCCGCGATGTGGCCCTGTTGAATGGCGGCCGGGGCGACCATTGGTAGCGGCTTTCCGTCAACCGAAAAGGAGGCGAGGTCTCCAATAACGAAAGCCTCCGGATGTGTCGCGATCTGAAGCGTTGGCTCGACTGGGACTCGTCCCGACTTGGGAAGTGGCAACCCGAGTGCCGCGCCCAGATCCGCGCCCCGGACGCCAGCTGCCCACACGAGGGTGGATGCCTGAATCGTCTCGCCGTCGCCTACCGCGATCGTTTTCCCGTCAAACCCTCGCACTGACGTGCTCAATCGAACGTCGACCCCCTTTGTACGGAGCGCCCGGATCGCAGCCTTCTGAAGCGACGGCGCCATCACTGGCAAAAGGGCCGGACCTGATTCGACCAGGATCACGCGACTCTCCTTCAGGTCGAGGCCGACGTAGTCGTGGACGAGAACCAACCGAATTAGCTCCGCCAGGGCGCCGGCGAACTCGACCCCGGTCGGTCCTCCTCCGGCGACGACAAAGGTAAGTAACGCCGAGCGGCGGGCTGGATCCGGTTCGGCAATTGCCCGCTCGAAACAGCTAAGAAGATGATTTCGGACGTTCACGGCTTCGTTGAGGCCTTTGAGGGGCTGCGCGTGGGCGGCTACCCCATCTATCCCGAAGAAGTTGGTCGCACTGCCGGCCGCGAGAATGAGATAATCAAAAGGAATCGGCCCGACGTCGGTCACTACCTGTCGGCCAGCCCAGTCGACGCCGGTCGCGGTCGCCATCCGGAACCGGACGTTCGATCGGCCCCGGAGAATCTGGCGAACCGGATGGGCAATCTCCTCCGGTTCCAGACCAGCAGTTGCTACCTGATAGAGCAATGGTTGGAACAAATGGAAGTTCTGGCGATCGACGACGAGGACGTCTGCCTGGACTCCACTCAGCTCACGCGCGGCACTCAAACCTCCGAAGCCCGCACCCACGATGACGACCCGAGGCCAGCCGCTCAAGATTGGTACGTGCCGATTGCCGCGGCGCACGCGGATGAGCCACCCCAAAGCAGCCGTCATAATGGTCCCCAGAGCAAACGCTCCCAGTTCGCGCAATCTCATTGGTTCCGTCTCCGTATTGGATATGGTCACCATATTCGATTATAACGCGCCTCGCCGATTGACACGCTTGCCCGCATCCCATCTAATCGCCGCAGCCACGGCAGGAGTTATTTCATGAAAGTTACCAGGAGCGGTGAAGGAAAGTAGTCGCGCACACGTTCCGAGGAGTCGAGGCTTTAGCCCTGATCTTGAGCAAGAACATATA
>CAZBQK010000037.1:0-23782 GCA_964493975.1 uncultured Dehalococcoidales bacterium
GGTTCTCCGAGCACAACGCCCCCGACCCCAACCGCACCGACCGGGGGCGGCCACATGGGCCCCCTCCACCCCACCTCGCCCCGCCCGCCCCTACATCGATTGAGCGGTATTCCTGGGGAACGTGTAACTTGTCGTGTACCGAGCAGCGGGCGAGAGTGGTTGACTTACCTTTCGGTCAGAAATCGTACGTGATCGACCAGGTCGACTCCGCACCCGGAGCCACCTCGAGCTCGAGATAGGGCTCGAACGAAAACGTGTACTTGTTGCCCCAGATTGGTAGCCAGACGGGGGCGAATGAACAGGTCGCGGCGACCAGTCCTAGCTTAGGATGCCGTTGGAGGATCATCAGTCGATCGGTTCCGGAGAACGGAATCGCCTGAAAGTGCCCGGCCCGATCCCAATCCGAGGCAGGCTTGGCCTGGATAAAGCCGTTGGCGAGCAGCTCATAGGCCGGGTTTTCTGGGACGGTAACCGGTAGATTGAATTTGCAGAACTCCCCTTTGACGTTTGGAAAAAACGGGTGCGGAAACCAGCGAAACTTGATTGGCTCCCGGCCGACGTTCGCGAGCCGAGTATGCGATATCAGGGTTCGGTTTACCAGTGTCAGGTCGCGGTTCAAGTCGAGTGTCCACCCAGCAAAGGTTTGGCGCGTTTCCATTGCGACGCTGGTTGTCGTCTGAGATATCCGCCACTGGCAAAACTCGTCGACGGGCATCACACGAAATTTCTCGGTCGTGGTGGCGGTGACAAGTCCAACGCCAATGACAAGCATCTTTGTACCAGGGTCGGGAAGCTTATTGGAAACTGCCGACTCGCTACCCGGCCAAAGGAATGACGGAAAGGCTTCGGGAAGTCCTTGACCGTCAAACACCGGGGGAAACTCTTCGTCAGGATAGCCAGGACCCGATGTAATGACGCCAAGTTTACGATCGGTGACGTCATAGACGTAGCCGCCGGTGACGTATCGCGAGCCCAGACGGACCCGGTCCCCGACCGGATCGAGAATAGAGACGATGAGATCATCGTTCGAGAGTGAAAGCATCATTCTTCCTTAACGAAGGGCGTTGACAATCTCTAAATACGACGCGTCCACCGAGACCTCACCGCCGGTTTCCGCCGAGCGGAGCATTCCGTCCATCACAACATTGGTCAGGTAGACGCCGCGAGGGTCGATCGGCGATGGCAAATCGTCACGAACCGCTACGGCAAAGGCTCGAATCTTTTCCGGCCAGTCCTCAACCTCTTTCAACCCCTGGGGTGCGCAAGTGAGATTGAGGTCGCCAATGTGCTGATTGAAGTAGATCTCGACTGGTGGATCGACACCATGCGGGTTCAGGGACATTCCTCCCTTTGTGCCTAGGAAGAAGGGTCGACCGACCGAATCGGCATTCGCGGCCCAGCACGACTTGAAAACCATGGTCGCTCCGCCTTCGAAGCGAACGAATGCGACGGCAAAATCCTCGACCTCAACCTCGTCAGCTCGCCAGCGAAAGCGTCCCCACTTCTGTTCGCCCACGGCGCCCTTCACCAGATGGTTGGCCGTGACAGCGCTGACACTTATTGGCCGGGGGTCGCCCATTAGTGACATCGTCGTATGAAGGGCGTAGCAGCCGATGTCGACGAGCGTGCCTGCACCCGCGAGCTCCTTTTTTAGAAACGAACCGCCCGGAACGCCCCACCGTCGGAACGCGATTGATTCGGCGTAGTAAATGTTGCCAAGCATGCCAGAATCGACAACCTGGCGAGCCGCCTTGTACTGCGTCGAGAAGTCTGGCTGGAAACCCACCATGAGGATCCGTCCTGAGCCTTCCCACGCCCGCATGATCGCCTTGGCATCCTCTAATTCCACGGCCATCGGCTTTTCGAGAAGTACATGCTTGCCGGCCAGTAACGAGTCGACCGCCGGATCGCGATGGGCCATGTTGTGCGTGCATACGCTCACCCCGTCCATCTCGACCGTCTCGAGCATCTGACGGTAATCTGTGAAGACACGATTGTCGGGTATGCTCCAGGTCTTCGCGAACTCGGCCGCCTTCTCAGGAAAGATATCCGCCACCCCCACGAGCTCAACCCAGGGGTGCTGCCGATAATACCGGGCGTGGGTCTGGGCGATTCCACCGGCGCCAATAATGCCGATCTTGACTGTATGGGATAAGCCCAATGCGATCCTCCTAAGCCGAGGCGAGTATAGCAACGGGGGAACGCTCAGGCAAATGGAGGTCTAAACACAAACAACGCCCCGAACAGCCAACTGGCTGTTCGGGGCGTTGTCTTTTACCGCGGTCTAGGCGACGGCGAAGCTACCGTGGCCAACAAGCGTCTTAGTAGCGCCGGTTACCCGAGTTGCCACCGTACGAGGAACGCTCGCGCGGGACGAAGCAGTCGCTGCAATACACTGGCTTGTCGAGTCGGGGCTCGAATGGGACCTGAGTGGCCTTGCCACAGGTCGAGCAAACCGCCGGGAACATTTGCCGCTCGGAACGCGCGTAGCTTCGTGAGCTGTCACCAGACGACGAAGAATACGCGAAGCCGCCGTTGCGCTGTGCCTTGCGGGCCGCTCGGCATTCGGCACATCGGCCAGGCTCGTTGGTAAAGCCTTTCTCGGCGTAGAATGCTTGTTCGCTTTGAGTAAAAACGAACGAAGCGCCACAGTCACGACACGTAAGGGTCTTATCGTTATACAAAGGGAAGGGTCTCCAGATTACTAGTGTTGGCGGAGCGGTCCATTCCGGCGGCTTCGGCAAGATGATCGAGAGGGGTCAAGACTCGCGAACCACCTGCGGCAAGCAGGGGGAAAAGGCGTTGATCGCCACAAACACAGTATACGGGAATGCGTGGCGAAAAGCAAGAGGGTTAGCGAACGAAATTGAAAGGTCAATGGACCGCAAATTGAGCACCGTCCCTAATTCTTCCAGCCAAGCGCCGCGTCGATCTCCGACAAGGTTGCACGCACGTTTAAGGATTCCGGTCCGCTTGGCGCCATGTCCAGGTAACGCCGGCAGTCGGCGAGGGCCTGACCGTAGAAATGGACCCGGCGACTCACCAGCGCGCGCTGATAATAGTCGGAGATGGACCGCGGCTCGATAAGCAGCAGTCGGTCGAGAACCGCCAGCAGGCGGCTGTCATCTCCATTCCGAAAGTAGATGTTTTTAAGATTGTTGAGCATGCGAGTTAGAATCTGTCGCCTTGACATCGGTCGCAGCATGCGAGGCGTAAACGCGATCGAGCCGCCAGTCGATCGACGAACGAGCTCGTCGCAGTCCTCGACTGTAAGACGACTCCCACCATTGAACGGGTCGACGAGGACGGCACCCTTCGCCTCGACGGCCACGATGAAGTGGCCGGGTAACCCAACGCCAAGAGCGGCCAGCCCAACGCGCCAGCAGACTTCCAGGAACACGATCGAGAGAGTAAGTGGGATACCGATCTTCCGATCGATAACGTCGTTAAGGAAGCTGTTTCGTGGGTCGTAGTAGTCGTCGGAGTTACCGCGAAACCCCTCTTGGTCGAAGAGGACCGACCTCGTCACGTCCAGCAGCTGAACCGGATCGTCGGACGATCGTTCGCGGACTCGCGTGGCCTGCAAATCGAGCCAGCGGCGATATCTGCAAGGATCGAGCTCCGCGTATTCTTCGGTTGCGATGATCAACGCGGCCTGCGCGAGATCGATCTCGCGATCGTCTCGGCCAAGCAATCCAACCAATTGACGGCGGGCAACGACGCTATGCGTGAACATTAGCTTAATAGATCCAGCGCCTGACTGAGGTGGTGGCGAACATCAGCGTCCAAATTGCTCGCTCGTCGTCCGCCACCGTCACCGACCGAAGCGCGGCAGATTAGGCCCGCTTGCGCCCTTCGTCGTATCTCTTGGCCACGGCGTCCCAGTTCACAACATTCCACCACGCGGTAACGTAGGCCGGTCGGGCATTGTAGTACTTCAGGTAGTACGCGTGCTCCCAAACGTCGACACCCATAACCGGGTACCGTCCCTCGGAGTACGGGCTATCCTGATTGGCCGTGCTCTCGATTCGCAGTGATCCATCTGGGCTCAGCGAAAGCCAGGCCCAACCACTGCCAAACCGGCCCGCGGCGGCGGCACCTAGTTGGGTCTTGAAATTGTCGAATGATCCGAACGTGGAATTGATCGCGTTGCCAAGCGCGCCCGTCGGCTGCCCGCCCGCATTCGGACCCATGATCGTCCAGAATATGGTGTGATTGACGTCGCCGCCACCGTTGTTGCGGACAGCGGTCCGAATATCTTCCGGAATGGCCGAGAGATTCGAGACAAGCTCAATCGGGCTCTTGCTGAAGAGCTCGGGGTGCTTCTCGACCGCGGCGTTCAGGTTGTTCACATAGGTTTGGTGGTGACGGTCGTGATGCAAATGCATCGTCAACTCGTCGATCGTTGGCTCAAGAGCGGTGTAATCGTAGGGAAGGGGGGCCAACTGGTATGGCATTCCGACATCCTCCGCGCATCGTTGTCACCGTTCGGCGAGCGACGTACCCGGGTGAGATCGACCAGTTGGGTGGAACCAGTGGAAACGAACCGGCTAAGGCATGCTACCGATGGTATGACCCAAAGACCGATCTCAAGCCGCGCCTGTTTCGGTGCTACTCCGCATTGTACGGTTCCTTGCTCGCTGTCGCAAGGATTAACCGCTCATAAACGGCGGAAACCGTTTGACAGGCCCTACCGTGGATGGTATGACTCGGTGGCCCAATTGAACACTTGTACCGAACTATGAGACGTCAATCTATAAAAGTTAGTCGAGGAATAGATGGACGAGATACGCCGGCAGTTAAGGGATGAAATCGAGCAAAACGCGATTCACTTTGGGTCGGTCACCTTGAGCTCGGGAGCGGTCAGCGACTACTACATCAACTGTCGAACGGTCACGTTGTCTCCCCGAGGCGCCTACCTCACCGCGAACGCGATCCTGGACACACTCAAAGAGTTTCACGTTGATGCGGTAGGAGGAATGACCGTCGCGGCCGATCCGATCGCCGCCGCGGTCGCGTTAGAGAGCTGGCACCGCCATTCGCCACTTCGAGCGTTCATCGTCCGGAAAGAGGCCAAGGCACACGGACTACAAAAGCAAGTCGAGGGACCAATCGTACCCGGCGATCGAGTCGCAATCGTTGATGACGTACTAACAACCGGGGGCTCGATTTTGCAGGCAATCCAGGCTGTCGAAGCACTGGGTGCGACCGTCGTCGCCGTCGTCGTGTTGCTCGACCGACTCCAAGGTGGCGCCAAGGCGATCGAGGATCGCGGTTACCCAGTTAGGTCCGTCCTTACGTTCGACGATATCCGGGAGTTCGTCGACGGCCAACGCGGAAAGAGTAACTCCGCTCACTCGTTGTAGGGCCCCGCCACTAGCTTTCGGTCGTACTTTCGCGAGCCGCGATTCTCCGCAACAACGAGATGATCGTCGCGCGCTCCGCGTCGCTCAGGACGCGGCCAAATTCCACTTCGTATCGCGCGGTGACCCGATCGAAAAGCAGCAGCGTAACCGTTGCCGCGCGGGGCGTGATGTTCGACAACTCCCGCTCGATGTTGTTCACTCCACCCCCTCACTGCCGTGGTGAATGGCTTCGATCTCGGGGCCCGTTCGAAAATCTGTCATCGAATTCCCCTTCATTTTCCTGGCTGATCAAACGCCACAACGGGTTCGAGTCAG
This sequence comes from uncultured Dehalococcoidales bacterium, assembly GCA_964493975.1. Lineage (GTDB taxonomy): Bacteria > Chloroflexota > UBA6077 > FW602-bin22 > CADDYW01 > CAZBQK01. The sequence continues at coordinate 5,682 of CAZBQK010000037.1, forward strand.
ATTTTTTGCGCCTACCGCAGGGAGCACGGCCCGTGCCACCAACGTCCACTTCCAATTGTCAGGTTGGCCACGCCCCGAGCACTCGAACGAACGCGCTGCTCTGCCGTAAGCCGGTCAACGCGCGCTCGACCCGCTCGTCCTCCGGATGTCCAACCAATTCGACGAAGAAGACGTACTCCCACAGACGACGCCGTGATGGCCGTGATTCAATTCGACTGAGGTTGATCCCATTGTCGGCGAGCCACTTGAGCGCCGAGTACAGGGCTCCGGTCTTGTCCTCAACAGAAAATACGATCGCCGTCCGATCGTGACCCGTGCGCTGGCCCATATGCGAGCCGATCACAAAGAAGCGCGTGACATTCGTGGCGACGTCCTCGATTCGGCTCACGAGGATCGGCACTCCGTACAGCTCGGCCGCCGTTTCGGTTGAAATCGCGGCCGTGGTGGAATCGACTGCCTGTTGCGCGGCAGCGGCAGTACTCGTCGCATCGACCGTCACCGCGTTCGGTAGGTTGTCCGCCAACCATCTCCGGCATTGGGCTAGCGCCTGCGGATGGGATACGACCCTGGTAATTTGGTCCAGCTTTCCGTGCGAAAGCAGGAAATGCCGCACCGGTTGCTCGATCGCGGCGCAGACCAGTAAGTCGGTGTCCACCAGCCGATCCAGCGGTGGTGTGACCGCGCCTTCGGTCGAGTTTTCCACTGGGACGATACCGTAATCGGCCGCCTGCCGCTCCGTCTCCTGAAAAATATCCGCAAAGTTTCGACACGGAATGTACACGGCGCTCCGACCAAATTGGCGAAGGGCCGCTTCGTGGCTAAACGTTCCTAGTGGCCCAAGGTAGGCCACGCGCGGCGGACGCTGAAGGGCTCGAGTCGCCGACAGAATCTCCCGATAGATCGCTTCGAGCGACGAATCGGGCAGCGGTCCCTTGCTCTGACTGATCGCCATCCGAATTATCCGGGCGTCATCGTCGGGGCGGTGGAGGGGAGCATTGTCCCTGGAATCGGAAGCTGCCCGCTCGGCCTGCTGTATACCAACGGCCAGCTCAGCCCGTCGATTCAGCATGAGGACGAGCTCTTGCTCCACCGAGTCCAGTTCGTTCCGAAGGTCATTCGGATCCAATCGAACACGCCTCCCGACCACGTCTCGACATTCTAAGCGGTGGTGCCACGGGATGTCGAGAAGAAAGGTGGAGATCGCTCCAGGCCGTCGATCGGAGCAGTCTGGTAGAATCGATTCGTTCGGAGACGGAGAATAGTCCTCATGATCAAATTGCATCCCGACCTGCCGGAGCTGCCCCTGACGCCAAGTGCCTGGGAATGGCTGAAGCATTACGGCGTTTCGGTCAAAGTGCGCGATCGAAATTCCACTCGGGGTGGTGGATACTGGTGGCCGGACCGAAAGCTAGTCGAACTATTCACCGCGCAAGAAGAAGCTGCTATTCACGAGTTAGCTCACGCCTGGTGGCACGAGCGACGCTTGCAGGGCGACGCGGCGCCACGTCTGATGGTGGCGGTGGTCCGACTTACCTCGGAAACAGATCCTCGCTACGCGCGCGCTGCCGAGCTCGCCCGTCACTACGTCTACGGCATCCAGTCTCAACCGGACAGTAACAGTCCAACCGGATTTTGGCGTGGCATGCTTGTCGATGGAAATGACTGGGAAATGTTCGCGGGTCTTGCCAGCGGCGCGATGGGGCATCTGGAGCGCCTGCCACCGTACGTACGCGAGTTCTACCGGGGTCTGTTTGACGAGCCCGTGGCCGTCACGTGACCGAGTCGCTCTTGGCGGGACAGTACCGACGCGAACCGGTGGCCGCGATGCCGGTCTATTTGGACCACGCCTCGACGACTCCTCTCGACCGGCGAGTCGCCAACGCGATGGCCCCGTACACGTCCGACGTTTTCGGGAATCCCTCGAGCATGTATCGCGTGGCGCGGGAGGCACGCCGAGCAGTCGACGCGGCCCGCGACAATGTTGCTCAAATCCTGGGTGCCCGCACTACCGAAATCGAATTCACCGGTAGCGGTACGGAAAGCGACAACGCGGCGATCAAGGGCGTCGCCTTCGCTCATCGCCTTCGCGGTCACGTTGTGACCACCGGGATCGAGCACCACGCCGTCCTGCACACGACCGAGTTTCTCGAGAAGTTGGGAGTCGCGGTCACCTACGTTGCGCCAGACGCATTCGGGACGATCGATCCGGACGCGGTGGCCCGCGCAATACGCGACGATACAATTCTCGTTTCAGTGATGTATGCAAACAACGAAATTGGGACGATTCAGCCAATCCCGGACATAAGCCAGGTCACTCGGGCGCGACGAATTCCGTTGCACGTGGATGCGGTCCAGGCTGCCGGGGCGCTTGATTTGTCGGTGGACCGTCTTGGGGCTGACCTCTTGAGTTTGTCCGGCCACAAGTTCTACGGGCCGAAAGGGACCGGAGCTTTGTACATTCGTCGAGGGACGGCCTGTTGGCCTCTCCTTCACGGTGGTGGCCAGGAGCGAGGACGCCGAGCCGGAACGGAGAACGTCGCCGGGATCGTCGGTTTCTCCCTCGCGCTCGAGCTGTCGCAGCAATCCCAAAAGACGCAAAACGAAGCCGTTTCACGATTGCGGGACCGAATCGTCGACGGCGTACTTCGCTCGATCGGCGGCGCGCACTTGACCGGCCATCCGACGACGCGGTTGCCAAACAGCGCGAGTTTTTGTTTCGAGGGTATCTCCGGAGAATCACTCCTGCTCGCCCTGGATCAGCGGGGAATCATGGTTTCGACTGGATCGGCCTGCACGTCCGGGTCACTCGAGCCAAGCCACGTCCTTCAGGCGATCGGCCTACCGGAAAACCTGACCCGGGGTAGCTTGCGGGTCACCCTCGGCCACGCGAACACGGACGACGACGTCGACCGGTTCCTTCGCGAGCTCGTTCCAATCGTCGACCGGTTGCGGGGAACCCAAGTTAGCATGACAACGATCGCATCCGAGAACGCCTCAGGAGCGACTCTTGCCTGATCTTGTCCACTCTTTGATGAACCGTATTCCTCGCGTGAAAATGTGGAGAGCCGCTATGACGCTCACGACGATTGCCGTCGTTGGCTGCGTGCCGGCCAGTCTCGTTCCGCCCACCCCTACCGGCGCTCCCGACCTGCGAGTGGCAACGATCACCACCGACGACCGAGTCGCAACCGCGACCATTCCGATCCGACCAACCGAAATGGCTTTACCGACAGTAACTCGTCCGAGCAGCAGCTCGACCGCCACGGTCGCCCTGGCCCAAGCGAACCCGCCGGCCGCGGCGAATCAGAGCTCCGCGAACGCTCGGCCGACCGACACGCCGGTGGTGGCAGTGGTCCAGCCCATTGCGCCGGCGCCAACTGAGCCCCCACCGGCCGCCGCGTCCCCGACGCCCGTGGCGATCGTGACTCCTGCATTGAGCAAAGCCGCCGCCACGGCAACATTTACTCTGACGCCGATTGGGCCGAAAACCCCCACGACGCGTCCCTCGAGTCCGACAGTCCCACCTTCGACGCGGGCGCCGACCACGCCGACCAGCGGTGGTGGATATCCGCCTGCTCCGCCGACATCTGTCGGTGGGTATCCGACCCCGCCCACGTCGACGCCGTACCCTTCCTCACGGTAGGGAAGGTGCCTCGGGTGAGCCAGACGGTGACGCGCTGGCTCATTTTCGCCGCGATCGCCGTTACCAGTGTCGCGTGTGGTCCATTCGTCGATCCGGCGTCGATCCAGAATCGAGCTGATGTCGCGGCCGGCCCGGTTGGCGGTGACACCACGGTCGGGGAGCAATTTGCGTCCAAATGCGATGGCCTCACCTCGGTCGAGATCATGGTCGCGTCCTATCCGGACCTCACCGAGCGAGCCGGCAAGCTTCGTCTGTCATTGGAAGAAGTCGCGGAATCGAACGTTCGACCGATCGCGATGACGTATTTCGACGAGAAGAGCCTATCGCCAAACGAATGGATCCGGCTCGATTTTCCGCCCATACTTAATTCGAAAAGCCACTCCTACCGGCTGACCGCTAGCGCCACGTCGTCTCGCCCCGCCCCATTCACGCTGTGGGCTTCGAACCATCTCGAAGCGGCCGGGGTTCTTCGGCTCGAAAATGGCGAGTCGAGACCGGGGGCGCTGACGATGAGGGTCTACTGCGAGACAACGGCAGTTGGAGTCTTCGACGCGACGATTGCGTCAATACTCCGTGAGAAGTGGGTCTGGCCGGCCGCTCTCGCCCTGTGTCTTCTTCCCGGACTGGGTGTCGTGCTGCTGGGACTGCAGGACGAGCGAGACCTGGCCGCTGTCCTTGGCTACGCGGCCGGGTGGAGCGTCCTCGTCGCTCCATTGGCTCTGTGGGTCGCGTCTCCACTGGGGTCTGGAAATTATGCTGGACCAATCTTACTCGCCGGCGGTGTGATAGCCATCGCGACGAGAGTCATCCGACAGAAATCCTCGTCGCCTGCCGCCTCGGTAGCTTTGCAGTCACCATCGGAGGGTTCAAGTCTCCGGCTGACCGGGACCGCCCTGGTCGCAATCGTGGGCGCCCTCGGCGCTGCTATCGTACGTACGGCGATTGCCCGCGACCTGGTCCTTCCTCTCTGGGTCGACTCCGTTCAACACAGTTACATCGCCCAGCTGATTCTGGATGCTCGTGGAGTTCCAGCAAGCTACGGCATCTCGATGCCGACGGAGCCGTTTGACTACCACTTTGGATTTCACGCGCTCGCCGCCTACACCGCAGGAATGGCGGGAAGACCGGTCGCCCCAAGCGTGCTCGCGGTCGGTCAGGTCCTGGGTTTTCTCATTCCTCTTGCGACGTATGCGCTCGCCCGGGATCTTACAAACTCCCCCAGGGCGGCCGCCCTCGCGGCGCTGGCCGTGGGAGTTGTAACGACGCAGCCGACGTACTATGTGACCTGGGGACGCTACACCGAGCTGGCCGGTCTCGTGGCTCTCCCGGCCGGATTCCGTGCCGTTCGCGGGGTCCTGGAAAAACGTCCGACGATCGGTGAGTTTGTCCTGGCCACGGCGGCGGGCGCCGCCATGCCCCTCGTCCATCCGCGCGTCGCGATTTTCCTGGCCGCGCTCGTCGTGGCCTATGTCGTCGCTCGTCTACGACCTCGAAGTTGGGAGACGGCCCGCGACGCATTCCGCCTGGGATGCGTCGCGATCGCCGCCGCTCTGATTATCGCGCCCTGGATTCTTCGCCAGTGGGGCGCCCACCGAACCCAGCTGGGGTTACCCGCCACCTTTCAGCCAATCGAGTTTCCGTTTGGGTATGCGACGGCGGGTAACGATCGCTTTCTACTAGGGGCGGCGCTGGTCGGATTGGCAATCGCCGCGATCGGACGTCCCCGGCTCCTCATTCTGGCCGCCGTATGGGGAGGCCTCGTCCTACTCGCGGCGAATCCGCAGACCTTCGGTTTACCGGTCTTCTTGTGGCTTAATAATGACAGCCTCGCGATAGCTCTGTTCTTGCCCGCGGCAATTTACGCTGGCTACGCCGTGAGTAGCGTCGGGGACGCGGTCCGATTCGATCGATGGCCGGCCGCAAGGCGAAGTACCCTGGGCACTTTCATCGTCGTGGCCGCGTTTACCCAGGCCCCATCGCTTCTGTCCCTGGTAAATCCGTGCTGTTACCTCGCGAAAGAATCCGACCTGAGGGCGATGAAGTGGGTTGAGGAACACACCGCGCCGGATGCGAGGTTCGTCATCAACGGATATCGGTGGTCCGGAAATGCTTGGGCCGGAAATGACGCTGGATACTGGCTCCCGGTCCTGGCCCGGCGCGCCACCACGCTTCCTCCATTGTTCTACAACGCGGGATTGCCAACGGATGCCCTAGCGATAGATGAAGTAGCCGCCAAGATCGAGAAAATCGGGTCAAATCCTCCCAGTCTAGCCGCGGCCGCCCGGGCTAACCACGCCGACTACGTCTATGTCGGCACCGGCGGGGGACCGATTGACCCGTTCGCCCTCGCGAACGACCCGGAATTTCGCGTCGTTTACCGCGAGGATGGCGCCTGGGTATTCGAAGTGCTTCCGGGCCCGGGCGGGTCGGCGAGGACAACTGTGACCGACATGACCCCGGTCGACGTGGGAATTCCAAGCGACGTGAAAGCGGCGGGACTCAGATCGACGACGTCCGGGTAAGCGAATTTACCGGTGTCTCGTACCCAAACGTCGATCGATTTACTCGTCGACCGAGCTGTTACCTTGAGCCGGCTTCCAAGTGGATAGGCGTTCGAGGCGGTAGTCGTGGCGTCGTTGGGATTATAGATCTGCCCGTTGGCCATGGGTTTTCCGACGAAACCGGGACCGTACCAGGTTGCAACGCCGGAGATGGTGTAGCCTGTCGACGACACCGGCCAGTACGCCACACCGGAGTCGATTGGCCGCATCGCCTTCCATGGAAAGACCGCCGCCTCCTTTGCAACGTCGCCCCCGTTCGCCACCGTCACCTGTCCGACTTCGGCCCAGGGTTCTTTGACTTTCCATTCCTGCAACACCGCGCGTTGCAGCCGAACGACGTACATTGGACCGGCGTCGACGACCGGAGACTCCGGTAGACCATAGAGATTGTTCGCGTCCGGCGCGCTCTGATACCACTTAAGAAGCGCCGGTCGGGTACGCAACAGATCGACACGGTGACTGACGACCTGCGACCAGGCTAGGCCGTTATCAAAAGTCGGGGCGACGGGACGGGGAACGGAACGAACCGAGGTGAGCCAGGGGTTTTTCCCGGCGGTGTCAAGGTCGTCGAAAACGTTGACGAAAGCAACCGACTGTGTCTCCGGACGCCATTGGAGCACGGCCTTCTGGGTAACCTGGGTAACGAAGCCACTCCACATAAACCGCTGGGAGGCTGGATAGCCGAGGTGGTTGACTCCACCAAGGCGTTGGAATTCGGACCATAACTTCGCTTGACTGTCGTCGACGATTGCGTATCCCATCGGACTCGCGCCGGCTGGGAATCCGCTTGCCTGGGTAAAATGGTGACCGTTTGGTATTGGCCAATCGAGCGTGAGCTCGGTCGCGGCGGATCCAGCCGGGGGCGTCGCCAAAATGGTTGTTCCGATTAGGAGAATTGACATAAGTAGACGGCGGACCGGCCGGGGAACGAACCGGAGCAGCATAACGTCTCCGTGTGCTAGCCCTTGCGGGACTAGGTGATTCAAGAGTCATACGTTCCCGCGCCTCGGACGTCCAGACCCAAGGTCATTAGAACTACCTGACGGAGGTTAGAGCGGGATGGCGATGATCTTGCCGGGCTCGTCCGAGGGAGGCCACGATGGAAGCTGAACCGAAGCGCGTGGGTTGGCGCGAGCTACGACCGGAAATCGAAGCACTGCACTGGGGCGACGGGCTGACACGGGACGAAATGATGAATCAGTCCCCGGCACTGCGTCGTGCCGAGGTCGAGCAATTACCGCCCAACTTCAGATTTTTGGACGCCGGGTCCGTGTTTAGCTACTTCGAGAAACTGGAGGAAACCGGCTCGGTGGACGTTGCCACTCTACCACCACCGTCCGGTTACGCCGACACCTCGACCACGGGCCTTACCTCTCCCGGCCACGATTATCCGCCAAGCGTTGGCGGAGGCTACGGCTCGGGGAACACGGGCTCGTCGGCCCAAACCGGAGTGGGACGTTGGGGAACGAGCGATCGCGAATCACGGGATTGACTGGGGCGTCAGGTTGGCGATTGGTCCGGAGCTGGCGTCAACGGATGTTCGGGCGACCGTTCCAGGCGATCATGAACAGCCTCGTATTGCCGAAGAAGCTTGACCCATGCGGCTTCCCAGCGGTCGGCGGCGACCCAGTCGCCGTTTTCTTTCGCTTGTCGCACCTTGGCTTCTCCATCTCGGAGACGCCGTTCCAGGGTCCGTAGCTCGGTCTGGAGTGCGTCACGGTCGAGCCGGTTCGACGACCCGGCCGATTCTCGGGGACTCATCACCGTCGTTTCGCCTCCGGCGCATCGCCGACGGGCGGGAAAAAGGGCACCAAATGACTATTAACCGAGCATACACTACACCAGGCGCAACCCCCCTGTCAAAGTGGACAAAAGATTCAAAGAGCCACGACCCGCCCGGAGTAAGGAAATAGCGAGGCGAGCGAGCGGCGCTTTGCAATTCGGTCGTTGACAAGTTATAATCGCGACTGAACTGTTGGCGGAACTGAGGGTCATCGACTCTCAGTTCTTTTTCGTCCACTTCAGTCGCCCATACGATGCTGGTGCGGCCGGTGGATTTTTTTGACGCTGGTGGATTTTGTTGGCAAGGAGATGTGAGTTATGCACGACAAGCCAGTGTACTTGACGCCCGAGGGGCGTACCAAGCTGGAGCTCGAGCTAAAGCATCTTCGTGAAGTCCGCCGACCCGAAGTCGCGGAAAGAATTCGTGTCTCGAAAGAGTTCAGCGACAATACCGATAACGCCGACTACGAAGAAGCAAAGAACGAGCAAGCCTTTGTCGAGGGTCGGGTTCTAACTCTTGAAAAAATGCTCGCCCACGCCGTCCCGATTCACGCGGACCACGCGCTCCACGATACGGTTCGATTGGGATCGGACGTGACTGTCCTAAACGACGAAGGCGAAAATGAGAAATATACGATAGTTGGCTCGGCCGAGGTCGATCCGACAAACGGACGGATCTCGAACGAGTCACCAGTTGGCCGAGCTCTCCTTGGTCGGCATATCGGCGACATCGTCGAGATAAAGATTCCAGCCGGGACGCTTCGGCTTCAGATCAGCGCGATAAACTAGTCGCGTTTGCTCCCCAGGTAAACTAGGACGAGGACCATTCTCAAAGAATGATCGAAGAAAACGCCACTGCTGGCACGTCGGGCATCGACGAGCTTGTCAATCAGCGCTTGCGAAAGCTCGAAGAGCTCCGGGCGAAGGGAATCGAGCCGTATCCCACGACGTTTGCCCGGACAGTCGTCAACGGCGAAGCTGTTGCCGAATACGATCGCCTTGCCGGTACCGATGTGTCGGTGGCCGGTCGAATGGTGAGTCGTCGTATCATGGGCCGGGCGAGCTTCTGTCACATTCTCGATGGAACCGGGAGGATTCAACTTTTCCTCAAAGAGGACATCGTCGGTCCAGAGGTGTACCAAACCTTTCGCGACCTCTATGACCTTGGCGACGTCGTCGGCGCAACCGGACGTCTGATGAAAACCCGCGCTGGCGAGGTCAGCGTCGAAGTTCGAGAGTTGACCCTTCTCGCGAAGTCGCTTCGCCCGCTGCCGGAGAAGTGGCACGGTCTGACCGACGTGGAGAAGCGGTATCGACAACGGTACCTGGATTTAATAGTCAATCCGCATGTTCGTCGGATTTTTCAGGCGCGAAGCGCAACAGTCTCGGCCCTTCGTCGATTCCTGGAAGAACGTGGCTTCATGGAAATTGAGACCCCAGTCCTCCAGCCGGTCTACGGAGGCGCTCTCGCACGACCGTTCACCACGTACCATCACTCGCTCGAACGGGAGATGTACCTCCGGATCGCGACCGAGCTGTACTTGAAGCGGGCGATTGTCGGCGGTTTGGATAAGGTTTTCGAAGTCGGGCGTGTCTTCCGGAATGAGGGAATCGACTCGACCCATAATCCGGAGTTCACCGTTCTCGAAACCTATGAGGCGTACGCCAGCTACGTCGACGTCATGAACATGGTTGAAGAGATGATCCCGGCGGTTGCGCGGGCGGTGACCGGTAGCACGACGCTGACCTACCGCGGTGAATCGATCGACTTGCGACCTCCGTGGCGACGACTGACCCTTCGCCAAGCCATCCTCGATCAAACCGGGGTTGACATCGAAGCTCATGCCAGTCGGGACGATTTGTACCGATGCGTGGCCGGAATGGGGCTGCCGATCGAGCCCACGTCACCGCGGGGTAAGATCATCGACGAGTTACTCAGCTCAAAGGTTGAGCGCACTTTGCTTCAGCCGACCTTCCTCGTCGACTATCCGGTCGAGCTGTCACCGCTGGCGAAGCGGAAGCCAGATAATCCTCACCTGGTGGAACGCTTCGAAGCCTACGTTGGCGGGATGGAGATCGGAAACGCGTTTACCGAGCTGAATGACGCCGCCGATCAACGCTCCCGGTTCCTGGAACAAATTGACGCTCGCGCTGCCGGGGATGAAGAGGCACACGCTCTCGACGAGGAGTTCATCGAGACTCTCGAGCACGGAATGCCTCCAACTGGCGGTCTCGGCGTTGGGGTCGATCGTTTGGTCATGCTGCTTACCGATCAGGAATCGATTCGCGAAGTCATCCTCTTCCCATCTCTCCGCTCCAGCGGATCGTAACGCGTGGTCACGCCCCTTTACGTGTCATTTGTTTGGCACATGCACCAGCCTTTCTACCGAGACAGTGACGACGGCTTGTACAGTTTGCCCTGGGTTCGGCTTCACGCAGTGAAGGACTATCTCCACATTGCCAGGGTGATTGCCGACTATCCAGACATTCGTCAGACGATCAACGTGGTTCCATCTCTAGGACAGCAGATTGCCGAATATGCGTCTGGCTCCGCGGTGGATCGGCCACTTCACTTGAGCGCGAAGCTCGCCAGCGGCATCGCGGATCTAACTGATGCGGAAAGAGCCGAGATGCTCGACTCATTCTTTTCGATCAATTGGGACCACTTTGTCTTACCGATTCCCCGATACAGCCAACTAGCGCGTCTTCGCGAAGCGGTGCAGGGCGATCACCGACTTCTTTCGAACGAGTACTTTGTCGACTTGGCCGCTTGGTACAACCTGGCGTGGACGGATCCATCCGAAAGGAAACGAGATCCTGAGCTACGCCACCTCGTCGAGAAGGGAAAGCGTTTCGAACCGGGTGATATCTCGGCGATCCTGGACAAACATCGAGCCATCTGTGGTGAGATCATTCCGACGTATCGACGACTTCTCGATCAGGGCCAGATTGAGCTGACGACGTCGCCCTACTACCATCCTATCCTTCCCTTGCTCCTCGACACTAATTGCGCTCGAGAGTCGAGCGCAAACCTTCCTCTCCCGAAAACGCGCTTTCGCTCTGAACCGGACGCCGAGCGGCAAATTCGCGATGCACTTGAGTTTCACCGACAGACGTTTGGTCAGGGACCGTCCGGAATGTGGCCCCCGGAGGGAGCGATCAGCGATGCCACCGTGAATCTCGTCGCACGGTTTCCCGAGATTCATTGGATTGCATCCGACGAGCACGTGCTTGGCCGCTCGTTGAATCACCCAATCGACCGAGACGAGTATGGTCACCTGCGCGACCCGTCCTTCCTATATCGTCCCTACGCCCTCGGCACGAGCGGACCCGCGATATTCTTTAGGGACCAGACGTTGTCGGATCGAGTCGGCTTCGTTTACCAGCACTGGGAGAGTGTCGCGGCCGCGAACGACCTGGTCGACCGCCTTCTTCATGCGCAACAGACGCTTGAGGGAAGTCGACCCTCCGACGTCCCGCCGATCGTGTCAATCGTTCTTGACGGCGAGAATTGTTGGGAAACCTATCCAAATAACGGCGATGATTTTCTTCGGGCGCTGTTCGGCCGACTTTCCCGCGAGCTAAGCTTGGCCACGGTAACGCCCAGCGAGTATCTTCGCTTGTCTCCCAACCTTCGAGACAGATTGCCGCGACTCGAGACGGTCATTGCCGCGTCGTGGATCGGCGGCAATCTGGAGACGTGGATCGGCGAACCCGACCAAAATCGGGCGTGGGATTACCTTGCCACGACCCGGCGTCAGTTCGAGGCGTGGCGTACGTCGTCCCCGGAACCGGAAAGGGATGCACTGGATCGAGCCTGGCACGCGATTCAAGTCGCCGAAGGCAGTGACTGGTTCTGGTGGTATTACAGTCACAATCGAGTGACGAGTATCGATGCGTTCGATCGCCACTTCCGCGAGGAACTTGCGACCGTCTACCGCGAGATGAACCAGCCGGCCCCGGATTGGCTTTCTCGACCGATCTTCACGTATGCCGCCGCGAGAGCTCGCGATGTCGTCGGCCCCATCTCTCCTCTCCCCCTCGATGCCAGCTCTAACCCAGCTTTGGCCTGGTCCAATGCGGGCTACGTTGACCTCGACGTCTCCACGGGCACAATGCAAATGGGGTCGCGACCGCTGCAACGACTTTACTATGGTTACGACGAGACTAACCTCTACCTCCGGGTCGACGCCGCTCCCGGGACGAAGCCCGGAGACGTTGGATTATTTCTCGCCGACCACCAACAGTTGGGGTCACGTTCGGCCGCTGGTTCAGCCACGGATCGATCGGCAGACTGGGAAGACTCGGTCGACTCGCTGGACCTGACCTGGCTCTTGCGAGCTAGTAGAGCCGAAAACGGTCCGATACTGGTGAAGCGTCGAATCGATCGCGCGGCATGGGAGGACGTGCCACCAGCCGGTGCGTTCGCGGCGAGCGAAAGCGCGATCGAATTTGCGATTCCGCGAGAGGCGCTTCGACTCCACCGAGGCACGGCGCTGAGCGTCGCGGTGGCTTTAGTCGGAGCTGACACTCCGCTGGATGGCTCAACCTTTGAAGCCGCGGTCACGTTCACCGTCGGCGAACGTGACGAGCCACCGCCGACGAGTGGCATTGCTTAAGGAGGATCCGTTGCTTAGCCTGAAAGTCATTCGCGACGATACCGATCGAGTGCGTCGGGCACTTGCCGACCGCCACACGACGGCACCGCTCGACGAAATACTGCGGCTCGACGAAGAGCGACGGCAAATCCTCGCGGAGTCCGAAACGTTGCGAGCTCAGCGAAATGCCGTTTCGCAGCAGATTAGTCGGATGCGGGAGAAGCCGACCGATCTCATCGCCTCGATGCGCGCAGTCGGAGAGACAATCAAATCGCAAGAGCAGCGGCTGGCAGCGATTGACGCGGAGCTGAACCAGCTCCTTCTCTACCTTCCTAACCTTCCTGACCCGACGACTCCGGTCGGTCGAGATGAGTCCGACAACGTCGAAGTCCGGCGATGGGGTGAGCCACGAGCGTTTGACTTTGAGCCACTTCCCCATTGGGACGTTGGCGAGCGACTCGGCGGATTTGACTTCGAACGGGGCGCTAAAATCTCCGGTCCCCGTTCCTGGGTTCTCAAAGGCGATATCGCCCGATTGAATCGTGCCCTAATTACCTGGATGCTCGACCGCCATACGCGCGAACACGGCTACGTCGAGGTGGCGACTCCTTATCTGGTGAAGCGCGAATGCATGGTCGGCACGTCCCAATTACCCAAATTTGCCGAGGATGCGTACCAGGTCGACGGCGACGAAATGTACCTGATCCCAACCGCCGAAGTGCCGGTGACTAACCTCCATCGGGAGGAAATACTGTCGGCCGAACAGCTGCCGATTTACTACGTGGCGTATTCGGCTTGTTTTCGACGTGAGGCCGGGGCAGCCGGCCGCGACAATCGCGGAATTATTCGCGTCCACCAATTCGAGAAAGTCGAGATGGTGAAGATCGTGACGCCGGAAACCTCGGCTGACGAGCTCGAGCGGCTGATTGACAACGCTGAGGACATCTTGCGACTACTAGGGATTCCCTACCGGGTCATGGCGCTTAGCACCGGCGACCTTGGATTCGCGTCGGCCAAGACCTACGATCCGGAATGCTGGTTCCCAAGCCAGAATCGCTTCCGAGAAATCTCGTCTTGCAGCAATTTCCACGACTTTCAGGCGAGACGTGCCAATATCCGTTATCGTCCGGCCCCCAACGAACGGCCTGAATTCGTCCACACGCTGAACGGATCTGGACTCGCCGTCGGGCGGACCCTCGCCTCCGTTCTCGAGAACTATCAGCAAGCCGACGGCTCAGTTGTCGTGCCGGAGGTGCTGCGACCATATCTTGGGGGCCAAGATCGACTTTGCCCAAAGTCGATTTGACATTCGACAGAGCAGGGCGTACTATCTATATGTCGACGCGGGGTGGAGCAGTGGCAGCTCGTCGGGCTCATAACCCGAAGGCCGTTGGTTCGAATCCAACCCCCGCTACCACGAAAGAGGCGATCCTGAGTTAGTCAGGATCGCCTCTTTCCTTTATCCTCCCTTTGCCGTGCTGGAGGCGAATACCACCTTGGCCTCGACCGTTAGCCTCGCAATCGAATCAGCTTTGCGCGATACCGGCCTTTTTGGTGCGCGCCTCGTCGTGGGGGTCTCCGGCGGCCCCGATTCGCTAGCTCTCCTCATCGGAACGCTTGACGTACGCGACGCATTAAAGCTGGACATCGTCGTCGCGCATTTCGACCATCATCTGCGTCCGGCCTCGGGGGAGGATGCCGCATTCGTCGAAGCTTTGTGTCAACGGTACGACGTTCCTTTTGCTCTTGGCCACGGCGAGTTGGTGGGTTCGGACGGGGAAGGACCGAGCGGCGTTGAGGAACGGTCCCGGATCAGCAGGTATGGCTTCTTTTCTGACGTCGTCGACCGGACTGGTAGTATGGCCGTACTGGTCGGACACACGGCGCTTGACCAAACCGAAACCCGACTTCTTCATATTGCTCGAGGGAGTGGTCTCCGGGGTTTGCGAGGCATGACACCGGACAGTCAGGTGAAGCTCCCTTCGGGCGCCGCGGTACGGGTTATCCGGCCGCTGTTGTCCTGCACCCGCGATGACACCGTGCAGTTTTGTCGAGCCCGGGGCCAGGAGCCACGGATCGACCCTACAAATGCCGACGTCACCTACGCCCGAAATCGACTTCGGCAAGAGATCGTCCCCGCGCTCCTTATTGTCAACCCTGGCATCGACGCGGCGCTTTCAAGACTCGCCCGGACCGCGACCGACGCCGACGACTTTATCGAGGCAGAGCTGGATCGACGTCTACCGGACCTAATCACGCGTACAAGTGATTCCACCGAGATTGGGCGAGGGCCCTGGCGCGCTCTTCCGCGAGCCCTCAAGCGAGCCCTCGTCCGCCGAATCGCGGCTTCGCTCCATCCAGGATCTGACATCGGCGCCGACGCGGTTGAAAAGGTTCTCAACGCAATCGATTCAGCTCCGACCGGCAGCCAATTGACATTGGCGGATGCTCAGATTCTCCGGATCCACCACGATCGAGCCATTTTTGAGACGGCCGGTCGATCGCGAGGACGACTGTCTCAGTCCACAATTTGCCTGACGGACGAATCGATCACCCCCATTGACCCGATTCCAGGTTTCGATCGGCTTGCCGGGCCAAATCGACGAGGAAGTGAATCTGGTCAACTTGGACTCCGGATCAGACATCGTTCGACGGCATGCGATCGACGACGTGGCGACAAATGGCATGTCGACGTCGATCGAGCGAAGCTAGGCGACAGTACGACCGTGCTGGTCCGGTCACGGAAGAATGGTGACTTTCTCTTTCCCGAAGGGCTCGACGGACGAAAGAAGGTGCAGGACCTGCTCGTCGACGCCAAGATCCCGCGTGAAGACCGCGATTCCATCCCGATCCTGACGACGGCAGATGGACGAATCGTCTGGGTCCTGGGACTGCGCCGAGACCGTTCCTTGATGGCTGACGACTCCTCGACCGGAGTCTTGTGCCTGGACGTTCTCGAGGTGGAGAAAGGGGAATCAGCAATTGTCGCGCATGCGTGAAGATGTCTCGACGATCGTGATTTCGGCCGAGGAGCTGCGCGAACGGATCTCCGTTCTCGGAGAGGCAATTACTCGCGACTACGCGGGGTCCGAGCCGCTGTTAGTCGGGGTCTTAAAAGGCGCGGTTACGTTCATGGTGGATCTGGCCCGCGAGATCGACTTGCCGCTCGAAGTGGATTTTATGGCGGTATCCAGTTACGGAAGTAGCACCCGATCGACCGGGGTGGTGCGAATTCTCAAGGACCTTGACCAGGCGATCGAAGGGCGTCACGTTCTCATCGTCGAAGATATCGTCGACTCCGGGCTGACCCTGAGCTACATCGTCGATCACCTGCGTGGTCGAGGACCGGCAAGTGTCCGAATTTGTGCGTTGTTGCGAAAGAAGCGAGCAGATGCTAGCCCTCCACCGATCGACTATATTGGCTTCGATATTCCGGATGAGTTCGTCGTGGGCTACGGTCTCGATTACGCGGAGCTTTATCGCAACCTACCATTCATCGGGGTGCTCCGTCCCGAGGTTTATCGCGACCGCTAAGTTGAAAACACGGTCGATTCTGTTTATAATCCGAATAGGACCCGAACGGTTGCGGGAGTCTTGAGTTAACCTATGGATACTAAGTGGCTGAAAAACAGCTTCATTTACCTCCTCATTATCGTCGCGCTGATCGCGCTGTTTCTGTCGTTTTTTCCCTCGGGAGGCGGCAAGCAGCCTACGACGATGTCGTTGAGCGAAGTCATCCAACTCGCAAAACAGGGCGACATCAAGAAGATTACAGTTCAGGGCGATACCCTGCTCGTCGATCGAACCGACACCAGCGTTGAATCAAAGGTACAGACCGATCCAAATACCAATCTGTACCAAATCTTCCAATCGACTGGTGTTCCCACGTCTCAGATCTCGAAGATCGACGTCGTCTACCAGAAGCCCGCGGAGTTTGGGAACTGGCTAGGGCTACTTGTTCAGTTCCTTCCATTCGTATTTCTCGCTGGATTCCTGCTATTCATGATGCGTCAGGCGCAAGGGTCAAACAACCAGGCGCTGTCGTTCGGCAAGAGCCGGGCCCGAATGTTCATGGGGAATAAGCCGGCTGTGACCTTTTCTGATGTTGCCGGCGTGGAAGAAGCGAAGCAAGAGCTACAGGAAGTCGTCGAGTTCCTGAAGTACCCGGAGAAGTTCGCCGCACTGGGCGCGCGCATTCCTCACGGCGTTCTTCTGGTTGGTCCTCCCGGAACGGGAAAGACGCTGCTGGCTCGAGCCGTGGCCGGTGAGGCCGGGGTGCCATTCTTCAGCATCAGCGGCTCCGAATTCGTGGAAATGTTTGTCGGCGTTGGCGCTAGCCGGGTGCGCGATCTATTCGACCAGGCCAAGCGAAATTCGCCGTGCATCATCTTCGTGGACGAGATCGATGCCGTCGGTCGTCAACGTGGCGCTGGACTTGGTGGCAGCCACGACGAGCGTGAGCAGACTCTTAATCAAATTCTTGTCGAGATGGACGGATTTGATTCCAATACCAACGTCATCGTCGTCGCGGCGACAAACCGTCCCGACGTACTCGATCCAGCGCTCTTGCGTCCGGGCCGTTTTGACCGACAAGTGGTCCTTGATCGTCCAGACATTAATGGACGACGCGCGATTCTCGACGTCCACATGCGCGGAAAGCCAGTTGATCCGACGGTTACGGTCGAGGTGCTCGCCAAGCAGACACCTGGATTCTCCGGAGCGGACCTGGCGAATCTGGTCAACGAGGCCGCCATTCTCGGAGCCCGACGAAACAAGAAGAAGATCGGAATGACCGAGTTTGAAGAGGCCGTCGATCGCGTTATCGCTGGCCCCGAGCGGAAGTCGCGGATCATCTCGGACAAAGAGAAGCTTGTCACGGCCTACCACGAAGCAGGCCACGCGGTCGTCGCTCGAATGCTTCGAAACGTCGATCCGCTTCACAAAGTCTCGATTATCGCGCGCGGCATGATGGGTGGTTATACGCGCTTGCTGCCGATCGAAGATCGTTATCTTTGGAGCAAATCGCAATTCGAGGACACCCTTGTGTTCGCTCTAGGTGGACACGTCGCCGAAGAGCTCGTATTCGGTGAAATGACGACCGGTTCGGAGAACGATATCGAGCGGGCGACCCAAATGGCGCGGCGAATGGTCACCGAATACGGGATGAGCAAGCGAATTGGTCCCGTAGCCATGGGCCACAAACAGGAGCTGGTATTCCTCGGACGTGACTTCGGCGAGCAGAAGAACTATAGCGAAAAGAGCGCTGAGGCCATTGATGACGAAGTCCGCACCTTGATCGGAACGGCTTACAACCGGGCGAAGGAGATTCTGCTAGCAAACCGGGAATTCCTGGATCGCCTCTCCCGTGCTCTCATGCGTGACGAGACGATCGAGGGGGAGGCGCTCGAGGAGGTCTTCCGAACATCGCCGATCGACACACTCCTTTCGCCGACCGCGGCGACGGCGTGGCTACCGACGCCGGCTGAGTCGTCCTAACTGGACTGGGTCAAACAAAAA
>CAZBQK010000038.1:0-23473 GCA_964493975.1 uncultured Dehalococcoidales bacterium
TCTTCTCCGTCAGGGTCACCTTCCCGAAGATCCCCAAGGCCAAAAGGGCGATGCCGAGCAGGATCACCAGGCTGCCCTGGTTGAGATTCTTGAAGGCGAAGGACGGCCGTAGGGCGCCGCCAGCCGCGGCCGGCGCGATTGAGCTGAGGATCCACGACTGGCTACAGGATCCAAAAGATGAGTTTTACGGCCCGTTCTGGAAGACTTTTCAAGACAAACATCCTGGAGTAACGATCAAGCGCGAGTGGTTCCCCCGAAACGACATGCACACGAAGGAGCTCGCTCTCGCTGCCACCGGACAAATTGGCGACATAGTTCGGATCAACGTGGCGGTTCTGACACCCGAGCTCGTGGCCAAGGACGTTATCCAGGCGCTTTCACCGTTTATCCAAGGGGACAAAGCCTGGAGCGATTACGACCAGAAACAGTTCTGGGCTGGAAATATCGCCAACTACACGATCAAGGGACAGCAGTGGGGCTATCCGGTCGTCGGCCACCCCGGGTGTATTCAGCATTACGTCAATCTCGACATGGCCACGGCCGCCGGATTCAAGGTGCCTACCGCCGCAAACGGCTACAAGTGGACCATCGACGACGCGCTAACCCTCTACAAGGCATTGACGAAGACTGGCGCCGACGGCCGCACGTCGACGTACGCGATCCTTCCCTGTCTTGGCGGTGAGGGCGCCGTCGGCGTTCTTCGCGCGTTTGGCGGTGACTTCTATAGCGAAGATGGAACGAAGGCGCTAATCAACACGCCCGAATCGATCGCCGGGCTTCAGTGGCTGGCTGACCTCTATACAAAGCACAAGGTGGCGATCCCGTTTGACGCCAATGCCGACGCGACCCAGCTTCTACCAAGCAAGAACATCGCTGTCGCGGTATTGACGTCTTTCTTCGCGGGACTCGCTCCGAATGTCATTGGCGACAAGTTCAAGTGGACTGTCTTACCCCCACCTATTGGACCCTCCGGCAAATTTGCCACCCAGGTCTCGTCCGATGGCATCGCAATGTCAAAGGCAACCAAGCATCCACCGGAGGCCTGGGAAGTCGTTAAGGCCTACGCGAGCAAAGAACACGGGCTTGGAAGGTTCCTCGTCGGCTTGGGCAGCCCGGGTAGCCGCGACGACATCTGGACCGCGCCCGAGTTCAAGGCGAAAGTGCCGTTACTCGCGACGAACATCTATGACTCTCTCATCAATCCCGCGAATGCGCCGCCACTTCGACCGTGGAATCACCCGGCCAACGCGCGGTACAACGAAACCGATACCGCACTGGGTAATATCCTTCAGGACGTTTGGCTGGGCAACAAGAAGCCGGCCGACGCGGCCAACGAGGCGCAAAAGACGGTGCAGGCTATCCTCGACAAGCCGGTTCCGTAACCTCGCTCGCGGTTCAGGTCGTCGGGCGCCTTCGCGGGGAGGCGCCCGATCCAAATCCATCGGTAGGAGCGTCGACCGTTGCGGCAAGATATCGCGCCGACGCGGGTCATCACTCCGACAGTCAATCGTCGGCGTCGGTTAGTCAGTCAAGAGGCTCTCTACGCCTACATCTTTCTGTTGCCGTGGCTCGTCGGTTTTATCGCGTTTGTCGCCGGCCCGATTCTGGCATCTCTTTTGTTGAGCTTGACCACCTACGACATCGTCAAGCCACCCGTCTTCATTGGCCTCGGAAACTACGTCCGGGCGTTCACGGCCGATGAGCTCTTTTGGCCATCGATCCTCCGGACGTTCGAATATGCCTTGATCATCGTTCCGACCGGAGTCGGCGGTGCGCTCCTGGTTGCCCTTCTGCTCAATCAAGGACTTCGATGTACGAATTTGTATCGAACGGTGTTCTTCTTACCCCATTTGACCCCGGTCGTCGCCAGTGTCTTTATCTGGCTCTGGTTGCTGCATCCCCAGTATGGATTCGTCAACGAGCTCCTTTTCCGTCTCTTTCGAATCATCGGACCAGGCTGGTTCACCTCAAAAGACTGGGCGATTCCGTCTCTGATTCTCGTGGCCCTGTGGGGAGTTATCGGCGGGAACATGATGATGATTTTTCTCGCCGGCCTTCAGGGTGTCCCGAAGGACCTGTACGAAGTGGCCGCGATCGATGGCGCTGGCTCGTGGACCAGGTTCTGGAACATCACGCTGCCGATGATCTCGCCGACAGTGTTTTTCAACTCGGTATTGGCGGTCATCGGCGCCCTTCAGACTTTTACGACGGCGTTCGTGGCCACCCAGGGAGGTCCGGCCTACGCGACCTGGTTTTACGCGCTTCACATTTACACGACCGCCTTTTCGTTCTCGGAAATGGGATACGCAAACGCGCTCGCTTGGCTGTTCTTCGCCGTGCTCGTGTCATTCACCGTCGTCCAATTCCGCGCTTCGACCCGCTGGGTGTTCTACGCTGGAGGGTCGGAGTAGTGGCAGATCGAGTTCTCGCGTCCGAACGAGACCAATATCAGACGCTGCGTCGTCCGACGGCCGCCGTATCCTTGGTTGCTCGCCGGGGCGCCCTCCACGCGATAGCCATTTTCGTGGGTGGACTGCTCATGGTTCCGTTCGCTTGGGGAGTGATTAGCTCGCTCAAACCGGTCTACGAGATCCGACGATTACCGCCGACATTCTGGCCCAGCACAATCATGTGGAGTAACTACCCGGAAGTTCTCCAGTCCACATTGTTTGCTAATTGGGGACTGAATAGTGTATTCGTCGCGGTACTCGCGACCATAGGGACCGTCATTACAGCGGCGATGGCTGGCTACGCATTCGCCCGGTTCCGGTTCTGGGGTCGAACCCTCTGGTTCGCTCTCGCACTGAGCACGATGATGCTGCCCCAGGAAGTTACCCTCCTACCCGAGTATCTTCTGTTCTTTAAGATCGGTTGGCTGAACACGTACTTGCCCTTGATCGTGCCATTCTGGCTCGGGGGAGGGGCATTCTTCATCTTTCTCTTTCGACAATTCTTCATGACGATTCCGCACGACCTGGACGAGGCGGCAAAAATCGATGGCGCTAATTACTTCCAGATCCTGTGGCAGATAATAGTTCCGTTATCGCTACCTGCCCTCGCTACCGCGGCCATTATTTCGTTCATTTCGCATTGGAACTCATTCCTCTTTCCCTTAATTATTCTGAACGACAAAGAGAAGTTTACCCTCGCCATCGGGCTACGCTACTTCGCCATGAGCCCGCTGCTGGACGCGAAGCCACTCGACCACCTTTTGCTCGCGGGCTCGGTCATGATGACCGCCCCGATAATCGTCGCGTTCTTTTTTCTTCAGCGCTATTTCGTTCGCGGCGTGGTGATGTCCGGAATTAAGGGCTAAGGCGGCGGGGCATGGGACACACTCGGTTCGGGCCGATCTTTCGACTTAGTCTGCCTGAAAAGCGATCTGGCCGCGGGTCATCGTGAATATCACTTTCAGGTCGTGGTCGAGGACGATGATATCGGCATCACGCCCACCGGTGAGCGACCCCTTGCGATTCGCGAGGGCCGCCGCTTGAGCCGGGACGGTCGAGGACATCAGTAGGGCTTCCCGCAGGGAAACTCCGCAGTCGCGAATAACCCTCCGGAAGTTGTCGTCGAATACCCCAACGCTACCGGCGATCGTTCCGTCGGCGAGAGTCGCTCGCCCGGATTTGACGGCGATCGGTCGACCATCGAACTCGTAGTCGCCGTCACCCAGGCCGGCTGGCGCCACGGCGTCAGTTACGATCACAACTCGGGACGGTCCTTTGGCTCGAAACACGCTCGACATCGCGATTGGATGGACGTGGATTCCGTCGGCGATCAGTTCGGCTCGAACGCGGTCGGAGGTGAGGACCGCGCCGACGACACCCGGATCGCGTTGATGCAAACCCCGCATCGCGTTAAACAGGTGAGTCGCATGGGTCACGCCGCCGTCGATCGCCTCGACTGCCTGGTCAACCGTCGCATCGCTGTGGCCAATCGACGCGGTAGCGCCCCGCCTGACCAGAGCTTGTACCACTTCGGATCCGCCCGGCAGCTCCGGCGCAAGCGTCATGAGCCGAACCCATCCCGGGGAGGCGTTCAGCAGACCGTCCAGGTCGGTGACCGACGGTTGACGGAACCATTCTGGCCGAATTGCTCCGGGTCGCTTAGGACTGAGGAAAGGCCCCTCGAGGTGGATTCCCGCGGCTTCCGCCCCAACCATCGAGCGCCGGGCCCCCTCGACGCACGATCGCACAACGTCCGCCGTTTCGGCGACCGTGGCTTTTGAGGTGAGGGTTGGCAGCCAGGTGGTTGTGCCGTGGCGAGCTATGAATCGACTAATTCGCTCGACCGCCTCGGCGCCATCCATGGCCGTATCGCCACCACTTCCGTGAATATGGACGTCGACGAAACCAGGCGCGATCGTCGAATCGCCAAAGTCAAGGACGCTTGTCCCACGGGGAACGTCGATCGCCGAGGCGGGACCTACGGCGAGAATCGTTGGTCCGGAGGTCACTATCACGCCGTTATCGATCACTTCGAAGGGGGTTATTATCCGCGATGCACGCAGAGCGTACATGTGGGTCAAGAACTTCCCGTCGACCCGTGAGCCGATCGGGGGGACGGCCGCTTCCCGACGAACGTTCCCTTCCCTTTGACGCGATGCACTAAACCAGCGGCGACTAGGTTGCCAACTGCCTGGCGAACGGTGGTTCGGCTCACTCCGAATTGTTCGCATAATTGCTTTTCGGAGGGCACCCTTTGACCAGCCTGGTAGTGTCCGGTCATAATTTGGCCCCGGAGGAAGCCTTCCAATTGATAGTAATAGGGAATCGGTACCGTTCGGTCAATCTCATCCTTGATGGGGGCCTCGGTCCCGTTCGAGCGAAGCGCAATGTCTGACATGGTTCCCCACCTACCACGACTTAGATAGACCCGGGCGCCAAAGCGCTCAACAAGACGGTTCGTTGGCAAACGAACAGTACATCAACGGCAAGCGGTCACGACGAAAGCGCTGTGTGAAGTCAATTGGGGTCCGGAAGATCGGTAGTCAGACAATGAGTGGACCTGTCAGCCTGGCATGCCGTGATTGTCACCGCATGCGCGGCATTATATCGTCAGGCATCCGCCACGTCTATACCTTGCGCCACTTATTCAATTCTTGTTTCATCGCCGATCGGTCGGTATAGTGGTGGGCACACAGATGACAGGCATCTCGGGAGGTCTTCACTATGGCCACGATGACTGGCGGACAGGCGCTTGTTCAGTCTCTCAAACGTGAGGGCATTTCGACGATTTTTGGGCTTCCCGGGGTCCAATTAGACTGGGCATTCGATGCCCTCTATGAAGAGCGAGAATCGATCAACGTCCTGAATGCCCGCCACGAGCAAGGAACGGCGTACATGGCGGATGGCTACGCTCGAACCACCGGGCGGATTGGAACGTGTATGGTCGTTCCTGGCCCGGGACTGCTAAACGCGGCCGCGGGCTTATCTACAGCCTACTCCTGTTCTTCCCCGGTCCTATGTGTCACCGGTCAGATAAGCTCGGAATTAATCGGCGTCGGCCGAGGTGTCTTGCACGAGATTCCCGAACAGCTTCGGATGATCGCGTCCGTGACTAAGTGGGCCGGGCGGGCGATGAAACCCGCTGAAATTCCGGGCATCGTGCGTGAAGCGTCCCGCCAGTTACGCACCGGACGACCGCGTCCAGTCGAGATCGAGGTTCCACCGGACGTCCTTCAGGCCACGGGGGACATTCAGCTGCTGAGCTCCGTCCAGGTCGAGCGGCAATCCGGGGATCCGGACCTCCTCGAACGGGCTGCTCGGGCGCTAGGACACGCGAGACGCCCGCTCATCTTCGCCGGTGGCGGCATTATGTTGTCCGAAGCTACTCCAGAGCTTCGCGAGCTGGCGGAAATGCTCGAGGCCCCGGTCCTTCCATCCAGAAATGGTCGGGGGGCCCTAGACGACCGCCACGACCTCGCGGCCAACAGTATCTCAATGCCACACCTCGTCGCCGAGTCCGACGTGATTCTCGCGGTGGGTACCCGATTCGACCAGCCAACGAACGCCTTGTGGCCCGCCGACAAAACTCGGACCTACATTCAGCTGGACATCGATCCTTCCGAAATCGGTCGTAACCTGCGACCGACCATCGGAATCGTCGCCGACGCCAAGCTCGGCCTTCAGGCCTTGATCGACCGCGTGCAACGTCACAACGAGCTTCGGTCGTCGCGCCGCGAGGAATTACAATCGATCAAGCGCCGAGCCGAAGCCGACCTAGGCGAGATCCAGCCTCAGTCCGGGTTTGCCCGAGCGATTCGCGCAGAACTACCCGACAATGGCATCCTGGTCGCCGACTACACCCAGGTCGGCTATTGGTCGTACGCGGGTTATCCAGTCTACGAGCCGCGCACCTTCATCACGCCCGGCTATCAAGGAACGCTTGGCTTCGGTTTCCCTACTGCCCTTGGTGCGAAAGTCGGAAATCCAGACCGGACGGTTGTCGCGATCAGCGGCGACGGCGGATTCATGTTCAACGTCCAGGAACTCTCGTCTATGGTGCGGCATAAGATTAACGTGGTCACCGTCGTTTTCGACGACGGAGCGTACGGAAACGTCCGGCGTACCCAGCGTCAGTCATTCGCCGGGCATACGATTGCGTCCGAGCTGACGAATCCGGACTTCGTTAAGCTAGCCGAAGCTTTCGGAGTGCGAGGTCTTCGAGCCGAGAGCGCGGCTGACCTCCAAGACACGGTGCGTGAAGCAATCAAGGCGGACGAGCCAGCACTGATCGTCGTTCCCGTTGGCGAAATGCCCAGCATGTGGCACCTTATGCGCGGCCGGCAAGCCGCGACGCCTCAACCAGTCGCGAGTCGCTAACCGCCTTCAAGAAGCGGTATAAAGCTGTCGCGAGCCTTGACGATCGCGCTCTGCACCATATCGGACGACCAGTCCCTCGTGCCCACGATTTCGAGCACGGCGTACTCAATTGGGAGGGTTCGCATCATCCGACAGATGGCCCGGAGGTTCATCGCCCCGCCACCGGGCAGCTGGGTGTCGACCGACCCGATCGGAATATCGCGGCTCAGGGTGTCTCGAATGCGTGCCGTCACAACATATCGAGCAAGCTGCTTGAGGGAGTCTTCCGGAATCTCGCCACAGCGCCAGAGATGGCTCGCGTCAAAATTGAGCCCAACGACAGTCGTGTCGGCCGCGGCCATGAATTCGAGCGACGAGCGGGTGGAGTAGACCGCGTTCCGCACGTGCGGTTTGATGCTGAGACGCACCCCGACATCCGCCGCGATGCTAGCTACTTCTTTGACCGCGCGGATCACCTGCCGGAACGACTCCGAATCATCCGCGACTCCGCCGGAACCGGTGGTGATGGCGGGAGCGCCGAGCAGTCCGGCGATTCGGGTGAGTCGGACAAATCTGGCCCGCCTATCGTCGTCGAGAAGGTTGGTACTCGCGCCAATTGACTCGATCGCCAAGCCGGCATCGCCGATCTGTTTCCTCAGGTTGGAATAGAAGTCGATGCCGCGATCGACCGGCAGGTGGTCAGCCATCCCCGGAATCGCGCACAGCTCGATCGCCGCGTAGCCGGCCCGGGCGATTCCGGCCAGCGCGATGTCGAGACTGTGCCCCCCATACAGGATTGTGCTACAGCCTAGTTGCAAGCGTCCTCCGACGGCTCAGCTCGTCTCGAAGTCCTCGCTTGCAATTCTACTTTTCTAGGCAATCTGTGCCAATGTCGACTACTTAATGAACGCCCTCACGGCGTTCGGGTCAGGATAACCGCAGTGGGGTCACGATACCAGGTCCGCCATCCCGGCTCGCGGACTAGCTCGCGAGCTAGAAGCGAGGACGTTGGAACGAGGACGACCGTGATGTCGTCGTCCCGCAAGGCCTCTCGCCAACCATCCTGTAGCTCCGAAATTTGAAGATAGCGACGCGACGTATTATCGCCGTAGAAGTCGGTCTGACCGTCGATAAACACGCGTTGTTCCGGCCAGGCATACAGGACGTAGCCGCCCCAGATGAGCTCGTTGTATAGCCGACCGGTGACGTTACTCGCGCGGGCTGCCTCCACCGCCGCCACTGGGAAATGATTTGAATCGAAACGCGACGCCACGCTAATTCCTGCGAACTGTCCGTGGTTTAGAGCAACGATCACCAGGACCGCCGCTCCGACCGCCGCCCCCAGTCCCGGCGCACTATCTCGCTCGCCCTTAGCAATAGACGTCCGCGGACGTTTGATGAGACCAAGCCGACGCCACCAGGGATCGACCGTGAGCATCACGATCGGTAGCGCCGTCACCGCGAAAAGCGGAATATTCCGCCACGAATACAGCGCGAAAGCCAGGTTCACGATGAAGACGAACAGGTGCGGATACGACGGTCGCGTGCTGGAGAGCGCGATTGCCGCGACGCACCCAAGGAGGACGATAAGGAACATTTGTCCGAACGGGTCGTGAAAGTCGGGAGACATGTACTCGAGAGTCCGGTCGACGAGCAGACGGTCTCCCAGAAACGCGGTGACATGGCGAAAAAGCGCTGGTCCACTCGGATTGACGCAGCATCCCACGGTTCCCAGAAGAAGGGCGGCGCCGTGAACGCGTGATCGCTCCAGCCAAGTGGTCTGACCGCGTCGGGCCAGCGCATCGCTTGAGTCGGAAGACCTTCGCATCGTGCCGCTCTTGAATAGCTCTACGAGATCGCCTGCCAGGTAAAGACCAATGAGGACGAGGCCGTAGACGAATCCCCCGTGCAAGTTTGCCCATAGGACAAAAAGCGGAAGAAAGAGCCAAAGCGCGCGACGTCCCGTCCTCTCCAGAAGAATGATCGTCACAATTGCGCCGAGCGGCGTAAACAAATGAGGCCGTGCCAACCAATGGAGCAGTCCAATCGCGGCACTGCAAAATCCGACGGTCATCGCAAGTAGCGGGTCCACGCCACTTAAACGGAGATAGATGACCACAACACCGTAGGTGAGAGCGATGACAAGTCCGGTTAGGACGGCGACCGCGGCTAGGCCACCAAGTTGGTGCGCGAAGGCAAATAGGACTTCACTCAGCCATTCGTAGGGAACAAACGGCTGTCCGGCCATCGTGAACGAATACTGGTCGCGGAAGAAAAGGGTGTGACTCGCGAGAATGTCGCTGCCGACGCGGATGTGTCTTCCAACGTCCCCGTCTGACGCGAACAGGCGTGAGGTAAACCCTAGAGGCACGGCGAAAGCAAGGGTCAGGAAAACGAGATCGACGGTCGATGGTAGGAAAAGTCCGGCGGCGACGCGCCCAAACCGGGCTTGCGAACCTCGAGCTGCTTCGCCAGCGGCGACTGTCCGTTCCATCGTTCCTCCCTCGTGACACGTATAGCAGTCGCGTGGAGGAAGATAATCGGTCGAAAGACCCGACGTGGCATCGTCTGGACGAAAGGGCGATCGTGTTACTCTCGGACGGCCACGGGTGACTAGAGCAGTGCGCGATATCGTGAAGCTAGCGACCGTCTAACGTAGGGGCGCAGGGCCGTGCACCCCTATCTAGCGACCAGGCAACACTCTAGTGATAAGCGCTGCAGGTGAGTGACACGAATCGACGTCAGCGCCGATTCCATCTCCTAAAACGGCGGTCCCATGGTATCCATAATCGCGTCGAGCTCGCGACAATCCTGGTCATCCAGTTTCTCCCCGGCCGGCTCCCGCAGGTTCGCGGACGTGAAAATACCGACGCGACGGAGAACTTCCTTCGCGGCGAGCAGTGGGAACTGTCGTCGCCAGAACGAAAGGGGCAAGAAATGGTTGTACGCGGCTCGAGCGCCGGCTTGATCACCCAGTTGGGTCAATTCAAACGCGCGAGATAGGTCGCCAACTCCAATGCTCCCCGGAATCGCTCCAATCGCGCCCCTCGCCAGGTCGTCCAGGAGATAGCTTCCCCCGGACATGATGCTGACGCCGGAGGAGCAGATACGCTTCAGCAGAGTCGTCCGGTGCCCGGAATCAACCGCTTCCTCTTTCACCCAGCGCAGCTGCTCGTAACGCTCGCCCAACTGGGCGATCTGGGTCGGAGGGATGACAACCAACGCGTCCTGCATCAAGATTGGGAGGCGCGTCACTCCGGCAAGCCCGGAATAGTGGGCATCGACCGCCTCGGCGGTGACGCTACCGTGGAGCGGTGGCGTGCAAAATGTGCCGACGGCGCCGACCGATTCGGCGTGCCGGGTCAAGGCAACCGAGTCGGAAATACAGGTAGCGGAAGTTCCCACGAGCACCGGCACGCGCCCGGCGGCCAGCTCGATCGATTTCTCGGCCAGCCATTTCCGCTCGATCAGAGTCATTTTGTGACACTCGCTCGCGCCGCCCACCGCGGCTAGACCGTGGGCTCCCTGCCCGATCAAGTAGTCGATCAAACGGCCCAGATCGTCGCCGTTTATGGCGCCGGTCGCGTCAAATGGGGTGTAAACGATTGGGAAGATTCCTCGGATTGAATCCGGTCCGAACGCCTTGCCCACTCTTCCGCCTCCATCCGATTTGCCATTTCATATTGGCTCCCAAAACCTGCTCACCGCCAGCCGACGACTGGCAGTGAGCAGGTTTTGGGAGCCAATCTTAGTACGTTGCCCTGAGGGCGGTCCAAGCTTATACTCTCGCCAGCGAAAAAACGAGCGAGGACGACCCGTGAAAATAACCAACGTCGAAGCCTTCCCGGTTTGGGGCGGCGCGCGAAACTTTCTTTTCGTCGTCGTCGATACTGATGAGGGCATTTACGGTGTCGGCGAGGGCGGCATCACTGGACGCGAGCTAGCGGCGGTCGGCGTTGTCGACCACTTTCGGCCACTGCTCGTTGGTCAGGATCCGAGTCGGATCGAGCATCTCTGGCAATTGATGTTTCGGGGCGGCTTCTTTCCGGCCGGACGAATCGCCGCGAGCGTTCTGTCGGCGATTGACATCGCGTTGTGGGACATCCGAGGAAAGTCGCTCGGCGTTCCAATCTACGACCTGCTCGGCGGGCTCGTTCGCGATCGGGTCGTTTGCTATCCCCACAACGTCGGACACGCCATGGATGTCAGCTCTCTCGTCGAAAGCTGCCTCAAATCGAAAGAAGAGGGTTGGAAGTTCGTTCGGTGGGGTCTGCCTCAGGACGGCGACGTCCTCGAGCCACGTCCGTCAATTCGCGCGGCGCTCCAGCAGATGGAGGCAGTGCGTCTCGCGGTCGGCGATGAGATCGAAATCTGTTTCGACGTTCACACCCGGCTCGATCCGGTCGATTCAATTCAACTATGCCGGGCCTCGGAGCAGTATCGACCATACTTCATGGAAGACCCGATTCGGTCCGAAAATCCAAGCTCGTTCCGCCTGGTTCGTCAGCAGACCGCGGTACCGATCGCGGCCGGCGAGCAGTTCGCGAACAAATGGGAGTTTCGTGAGCTCGTGGAAGGAGACCTGATCGACTACGCCCGGATCGACCTGAGCATCGTCGGCGGCCTGACCGAAGCGCGGAAAATTGTCGGCTGGTGTGAGACCCATTACATCAAGCTAGCGGTCCACAACCCGCTTGGCCCGGTTTCCAGCGCGGTGTGTCTGCAGCTTAACCTCGCCTGCTCGAACTTTGGGGTCCAGGAGCAGCCGCGGCGGACCGGGACAGTTCTAACCGACGTCGTTCCAGTTCAACCCGAGTGGCGCGATGGGTATCTCCTGCCGTCGCGGCGGCCAGGTCTTGGTATCGAGTTCGATCGGGACGCGGCCCGGAAGCACCCATTTCAGATGAGAGAGCTACCGACACTGCATCGGCTGGACGGCTCGTTCACCAACTGGTAACTCGTTTGAACCTCGGCACTCACCTTGCGAAGAAGTGCCGACGATATGGTTACGAGAACCGCTGCCCTCCGGATCGTCGTGCTGGGGTTTGTTCTGGTCGTCCTTACCGGCTGCAACCGGTTGGAGCTCGAAAAGTCCATCGCGATGGAATCGGTCTTTCCTTCGACTAATCAAACTGACGTCACGATCCTGTACACCGTCCCGCAACCTCCGCCCGGAAAAGTCTACGTCCTCTGGATTCTCAATCCGCAGGAAGGCCATATGACGTCGGCCGGAGTTGTGCCGGGCGGTCGCAATCAAACGGCCAGAGCGTCGGTCAACTTCTACGCGACCGGAGCGGTGATTTCAATAGAGGATCAGCCGAACCCAACGACGATGAGCACCACCTGGGCTCTCAAAGTTGGCAAGGTCACACTTGAAACGCCGACCCCAGGCGGTCCACCTACGGCAGCCCAAAGTCCCGCGACGACACCGGCGCTGACGCCGTCGGCACTGACTCCCTCGGCTTCACCTTAGGCTACCGGCTTGACTTTGCCGGGTTTTTTGACAACCCGTTCGAACTAACCTAGCATGACGTGGGAACGACGTTCATGTTATGGTGACTCGTCGTGAGTGGCGCTATTGCCGCGGGTAGCTTCGGCTGGACAATGTTCAAACAGAACCAATCGGACGATGTAAGCCTGTTATCCAACGACGATCTTTACCTCTTCCATGAGGGAACGCACTTCCGCCTGTACGATAAGCTTGGCGCTCACCCTCGAACGGTTGGCGGTGTCGCCGGGACCAGCTTTGGCGTTTGGGCGCCGAACGCAGCACGCGTGGCGGTGGTCGGGGACTTCAATGAGTGGAATTGCGATCGCCATCCCCTGAACCGCCGGGGTTGGTCCGGTATTTGGGAAGGTTTCATTCCGAAGCTCGGTCCCGGCGCCAGGTATAAGTTCCACGTCGAGTCGCAGCTCAACGGCTATGTCGCGGACAAGGCCGATCCATTCGCCTTCGCCAGTGAGCTGCCTCCGCGAACGGCATCGGTTGTCGCGAACCTCGACTACGACTGGGCCGACGGCGATTGGATGAAAACTCGCCGGGTCAAGAATGCTCTTGATGCCCCGCTGAGCGTTTACGAAGTCCATCTCGGCTCCGGGATGAGGCGACCAGAGGATGGCAACCGCTGGCTGACCTACCGCGAGCTTGCGCCACGTCTTGCCGAATACGCGATCCAGCTGGGATTTACTCACGTCGAGTTCCTTCCCGTTATGGAACATCCCTTCTATGGATCGTGGGGCTATCAGTGCACCGGTTACTTCTGTCCAACGAGCCGGTATGGCAGCCCCACCGACCTTATGTATCTCATCGACTACCTTCACCAGCATGGAATTGCCGTCATCCTCGACTGGGTACCGTCCCATTTTCCAACCGACGAGCACGGTCTTGGCTATTTCGACGGCACCCATCTCTACGAGCACGCCGACGAACGTCAGGGCTTCCATCCGGAATGGAAAAGCTTCGTTTTCAATTACGGCCGCGACGAAGTCCGGAGCTTTCTGATCAGTAGCGCCCTCTTCTGGTTAAAGGCGTACCACGCCGACGGATTGCGCGTCGACGCCGTCGCTTCAATGCTATATCTGGACTTTTCGCGAACCGATGGTGAGTGGATCCCCAACCAATACGGCGGCCGCGAAAACTTACAGGCAATCGCCTTCCTTCGTCGCTTGAATGAAGAGGTCTATCGGGAGGTTCCCGATTGTCAAACAATTGCTGAAGACTCGACGTCGTGGCCGATGGTGTCTCGACCAGTCTACGCCGGAGGATTGGGCTTCGGTCTCAAATGGGACATGGGCTGGATGCACGATACCCTGAGCTACTTCAAGCTCGATCCGATTCATCGAACGTACCATCACAACCAGCTCACGTTTCGTCCGGTCTACGCGTTCTGGGAGAATTTCGTCCTCGCTTTGTCCCACGACGAGGTCGTTCATCTGAAAGGGTCCCTTCTGGCAAAGATGCCGGGCGACGCCTGGCAGAAGTTCGCAAATCTTCGACTACTCCTTGGCTACATGTATGGCCAACCGGGCAAGAAACTCCTCTTCATGGGCTGCGAGTTTGGTCAGGGTCGGGAATGGAATCACGATGCGAGTCTCGACTGGCACCAGCTTGCCTACCCCGCTCACACCGAGATTCAGCGCTGGACCACGGATTTGAACTCGGTGCTGGCGAGCGAGCCCGCTCTACACGAGCTGGATCACTCGGGTGGCGGATTTGAATGGATCGACTGCAATGATGCTCTTCAGAGCGTTCTGTGCTTCTTGCGGAAAGGGCGTTCCGACGTTAACGATATCGTCGTGATCTGTAACTTCACCCCAGTGCCGCGATTCGGTTACACCGTCGGCGTACCTCACGGAGGTGTCTGGCTCGAAATCCTCAATTCCGATGCGTCCGAATACGGCGGCAGCGGCCTCGGCAACTTCGGTCGGGTAGAGGCGAAGCCAATCGACGTCCACGGACGTCCGTATTCGCTCGAGCTGACTCTCCCGCCACTAGCAGTTTTGTTTTTCAAAAAGGAGACGGCGTGATTCCTCGGCTATCATCGCGCGTCACGCGCGGTATTGTTACCGCTTTGATTCTGCTCGTACCGATACTCAGCGCGTGCTCAGCACTTGGTCGTGGCCCGAACAACGTTGGCCCGACCGCAACGGCGAGCGCTCCGTCGACGGACGCAGCCTCGACCCCCGGGTCGACGACTGCGCCGTCTCCAACCGGGCCATCGACCGCTCAACCAGGGCCGACGTCGTCTTCGGCGACGGTCACGGTTGTCCCAACTCCGGCGGCCGCGACCCCCTCGCCGGCGGCCAACGCCCTTGAGGACACCGTAACGCGGTACACGACTGCCTGGCAGAACCGCGCCTATTCCGACATGTATGGACTAGTCTCCACCAGCGCGCGGTCGACTATCACTGAAGAGAAATTCGTCGCGCGTTACAGCTCGATCGCCGACGGTATTGGCCTTACTTCAACCACGGTGCAAGCGTCGATCCCTCCCAACGCCGCCGCGGCTGGCGCATCACCTCAGGTGACCGTCCCAATCCACGTCGTCTACAAGCTCTCGGTACTCGGCGACGTCGCGGAAGACAACGTCCTGCCGCTGGTGCTGGAAAACGGCGTCTGGCGGGTGGCCTGGACTCCAAGCCTGATCTTTCGCGACCTGACGGCTGACCGGCTCGTCCGGTACGATCCGGTCCTTCCTCGACGTGGTAGCATCTTCGATCGCAACGGCAACGTCCTGGCTCAGGAAGGTCCAATTCAGACAATTGGAGTCGTGCCAGGCGAAATCAAGGACCAGTCAACCGTCGTCAGTGCATTGGCGGACTACCTGAAAATGAGTCCCGACGATATCAAGAAGGCATACTCCACCGCGCAGCCCGACTGGTTCGTCCCGCTCAAGGACCTCTCGGCCGCCGATGGTACGACCGCGCAAGCAAAACTTAGCAGTATCCCTGGGATTGCCTTTCGGGACAACCATCGGAGGGTGTACCCGTATGGCCCAGCGACCGCCCACGTCGTCGGCTACGAAACGCGGGTTCAGGCCTCCGAGCTCAAAACCCTTCACGACAAGGGATACGAAGACGGGGATTGGATTGGCCGGGCCGGCCTGGAGGCGTGGGGCGAAGATTACCTCCGAGGACAAAAAGGGGCGACCCTCGCGATTGTCGACTCGGATGGTGCGGTGGTTCGCACGATCGCTCAAAAGTTATCGGTCGCCGGAAATAACATCTACACAACGCTCGACGTCAACTATCAGACTCAAGCTAATAAGGTGCTCGGAAGCAAGACCGGCAGCATCATCGTTATGAATCCCCAGGACAACAGCCTTCTTGCCATCGCCAGTCTGCCTTCGTACGATCCAAATCAATTTATCCTTGGAATGACTGACGCCCAGTATCAAACGTTGAACGGCCCACAAAAGCCGCTCTTGTTCCGGGCAACCCAGGGTCTCTACCCGACCGGCTCGATTTTCAAAGTCATTACTCTATCCGCCGGTCTCGAACGCGGGGGCTTCAAACCATCCGACACTTTCGACTGTGGAATGGATTGGAAAGGTCTGCCGGGTGTTACCCTGCACAACTGGAAGGCCGAAGGGACTTTGAACCTGATCCAGGGGCTAACGGGGTCGTGCGACCCGACGTTTTACACGATTGGTTTGAAGCTCAACCAGATCGATCCGACGATTCTTCCGTCCTTCGCCCGCGCGTTTGGGCTGGGACAAAGCACCGGCGCGGCCGGTCTTGACGACGCCCCGGGAACCGTTCCTGATCCAGCCTGGAAAGAGAAACAACTGTCTCAGCCCTGGTACGACGGCGACGGAGTGAACCTGGCTATCGGGCAGGGGTTCTTGCTGGCCAATCCACTCCAAATGGCAAACGTTTTTTCGACTATCGCCAACAACGGCAAGATCCAAACGCCGGTTCTCGTGTCGCAGATCAAACGGCCGGACGGCACCGTGGTAAAATCTTTTGCGACCGAGACAAAGGGTGCGGTTCCCGTGTCGCATGCGAATCTTGGCTACGTGCAGCAAGGTATGCGTGAAGTCACGAGCACTCCCCTTGGAACGGCCTACTATGCCTGGCAAGGGTCGCCAATTCCGATGGAAGCGAAAACCGGATCGGCCGAAAACGAAACGACAAAGGCACACGCATGGTTTGTCGGCTACACCAGTCCGGAGCATCCAACCCTCCTGACGCTCGTCATGTTGGAAGGCGGTGAGCTGGGAGGTCAGTTCGCGGCGCCGCTCGGCCGACAAATCGTCGAATACGCCATCGCCCACCCGGTTAAACCACCGTCCTAGGAGTGCGTGTGCGATAGATGAGCCACGCAGGGGAGATGTCACGATGATCGGCGCATCCCGCCCGCGCGTGGGCCGAGCCGTATCCCTTGGTGCCCGCGAGACACATCTTGGACGCCTCCGATCCGAGACCTTTGACGTGGTCGTGGTCGGAGGCGGAATAACCGGGGCCGGAATCGCTTTGGACGCCGCTTCGCGGGGCCTATCGGTCGCGCTGGTCGAAATGAACGATTTTGCCAGTGGAACGAGTAGTCGAACGACGAAGCTTATCCATGGCGGATTGCGTTATTTGGCACAGTTCCATTTTCGTCTGACGCGAGAAGCGTTAGCCGAGCGGACGGTTCTGCAGCGGTTGGCCCCGCATCTCGTCGAGCCAATCCCGTTTCTGTTTCCGATCTACCACAAACGGCTCGAAGTCTGGCGGGTCAATACCGGGCTCTGGCTCTATGACTTGATGGCTGGATTGAGACGAACCCGACTCCATCGCCGGTTGAGCCGTGAGGAGACTCTGAAACGAGCTCCGATGATCAATCCATCCGGTCTTCGGGCAAGCTTTATCTACTACGATGCCCGAACCGACGACGCCCGGCTGGTCATCGAGGTTCTGAAAGCCGCGGTCGACTATGGAGCGGTCGTCGCCAACTACGTGCGTGGTCGCCGAATTGTCGGCGACGGCCGCCGGGCTACGGGCGTATCCGTTTGCGACACTCTCGCCGACGAGATATTCGAGATTCGCGCCCGCAAGGTTGTTCTCGCGACCGGCGTCTGGCTCGACGACATCCTGAACGCCGAACACCCGGCGGGCCCGCGGAAAATTCGTCCGGCGAAGGGCGTCCACATCATCGTCCCCCGAGACCGCATTGGCGTAGAGACGGCGATGGCATTTCCTACTCCGGACGATCGGCTGATGTTCGTCGTACCCTGGCAGAATGCGATGATTATTGGCACAACCGACACGGACTATGAAGGCCCGCTCGAGAACCCCCACGCCTCGCGAGCGGACGTCGACTATTTACTGAAGGTCGTCAACGCGGCCTTTCCCGGACTCGAATTGTCAGACTCCGATGTCATCAGTGTTTGGGCGGGGCTTCGTCCTCTCGTCGACAATGGCGAAGGGACAACCGCATCGGTCTCCCGGGAAGATCGGGTGTTCGAGCGAGAGGATGGCACGATCGCCATCGCCGGGGGCAAATTAACGACCTACCGACGCATGGGCCGACGGGTGATCGATCTGGTCGTGCGTCGCCTCAAGGAAGACGGCCAACTTTCGAAGAAGCTCAAATCACGCACCGGTGACGTGTTGATCGGTGGGTTTCCCGAGAGGTCCCGTCGCCGGCTCAGTCGACTTGGACGATTCATCCGCCTGCGCCGGCGGCGGGCTAAAATCGCGGCTGAGCAAAGCTCGAACACGCTTAGTCCGGAGGCCGCTCGCCGTCTCTATCGGATTTACGGGGCAAACTGGGAAGCCATCGCTGCCCTGATCGCCGAAGATTCGTCATTAGCTCAACCGGTCGTCGTCGGTGTTGAGGTCCTCCGAGCCGAGATTGTGTTCGCGGCGCGGCACGAGATGGCTCGCACCTTGCTCGACGTGCTAGCCCGGCGAACGCACGTTGCTCTTCTCGATCGAAACCAAGCGCGAAACGCCGCTCCGGACGTCGCTCAGCTTCTCGCACGCGAGCTTGGCTGGAGCGACGACGAGATCGTTCGACAGATCGAGAGCTACCGTCGGGACGTCGGACAATACTCGCTCGCCGACGTTCGCCGATAGTGCGTGGCGGGCCATGCACACAGGTTAGCCGCACGACAACTATTGGATGGTTGCCTTGGTGCGTCAAAATTTGAAGGGAATGTAATCGTGCCGGAACAGTCGAGACGGGTGATCCTTAAAGGTGGCGACGGATCGAGCCCGGACCAAGCGGTCGCGCCGATCGTTGGTGGCAACGCGCCGACCGCGGACTCAATGCGAGAATTGCGACGGCTCCACGCGTCGTCCGTCACAGCAGTCACGTACGTCGATGACCGGGGCTATCGCGGGGTCACCGTCACTGCGTTCACCGTCGTCTCGCTCGATCCACCTCGGGTGCTCGTCTGCCTGGACGTGTCGACCGAAGCGCTGGCGGCGGTGCAAGCCAGAGATCGCTTCGCGGTGAATCTCCTTAGCGATCACCAGAAGTTCCTCGCCGATCGCTTCGCCGGTCGGGCGCCCCTCGTCAATACCCGGTTCGACGGCGTTCCCCATCGCATCACCGGTTTGGGAAACCCGGTGTTACTTGAAAGCCTGGCCTGGTTCGATTGTCGTGTGGTCACGGTGAGCCAAGGCGGCGATCACAATATCGTCGTCGGGGACGTGAAGGAAGCCGGCCGGGGGACTGGCTCGTTGCCGCTGCTTTATTTTGACGGTACCTACCGTGACCTTGGCGAGGCGTAGACCGGCCCAGCCCCATCGTGCCGCGCGACTGCCACTGGACTCGATGCAGACGTAGCAGCGTGTATAATCCCTACTAGCCCGTCTGCCACGGGTAGAGGAACACATCATGAAGAAGATCCGCCTGTGTCTCGCGTTTCACAATCACCAACCGGTCGGAAACTTCCCGTGGGTGTTCGAGGAGGCCTACCGGGCCTCGTATCTTCCAATGGTCGAGTGCCTGGAGCGCCATCCAAGGGTTCGAGTATCGCTTCACTACACTGGCCCGCTCTTCGACTGGCTCGCCGAGAATCGACCAGACTTTCTAGATCGGTTGGCGGCACTCGTCGCCCGCGAACAAATCGAAATGATGACCGGCGGATATTACGAGCCGATCCTTCCAGCGATTCCCGAGACTGACCGAATCGGTCAAATCCGCAAGATGACCGACTATGTCACAGATCGACTGGGCGGCCGACCAACCGGCATGTGGCTGGCCGAGCGGGTTTGGGAACCCCAGCTGGCCACGACCTTGCCCCTCGCCGGGATCGACTGGACGATTGTCGACGACACCCACTTCAAAATGGCAGGCCTCACCGACGACGACTTGTTCGGGTACTACGTGACCGAAGATCAGGGCCGGACGCTCAAGGTCTTCGCCACGAGCAAGCGATTGCGCTACATTATTCCGTGGGCTTCGGTTGGAGAGGTGATTCGGGAGCTTTCATCGTGGGCGACCGATGGCGGCGACGTGGTCGCGGTCATGGGCGACGATGGCGAGAAGTTCGGGGTCTGGCCGGGAACGTACGACCATTGCTGGACCGACGGTTGGATGGACGAATTTTTCCGTTCCCTCGAAGACAACTCTTCGTGGCTTCGCGTGATGCCGGTCGGGGAATATGCTGCCTCGAATCCCGCGCGCGGACGGGTCTACTTGCCCACGGCCTCTTATGCCGAGATGCTCGAATGGGCGCTACCTGCCAAGGCGGCGACGGCATTTTCCCAGGTCTACCATCGGGCCGAGGTCGAGCATCGGGAGGACATTCTTCGTTTTCTGAGAGGCGGTTTCTGGCGCAATTTCCTGGTGAAGTACGACGAAGCAAACACGATGCACAAGAAGATGCTGCGGGCGCACGGAAAGGCCTATGCGACCGGGCTGGACGGGCGAGGTCCCGATCCGCTCGCACTCGACGAGCTGTGGAAAGCGCAGTGCAATTGCCCCTACTGGCACGGTGTGTTCGGAGGGGTTTACATGACCGATGTCCGCACCGCGACCTTTCAGCACCTTATTCGAAGCGAACGGCGCTCGGACGAAATTCTCCGGGGAGACCAGCCCTGGATTACATCTGAGCTGATCGACTTTGACTGCGACTCGCGACAGGAGCTCATCGTCGACACCCGAAGCGCCAGCTATTACCTGGACCCCTGGCGAGGCGGATCGCTTTTTGAATGGGACGTACGCGGGTCGGCTCACAATCTGGTCAGTGTTATGACGCGTCGGGAAGAGGCGTACCACGTGACGCTGCGCGCGGCCGCGATAACGACGGATAAGCACGACGACAAAGGTGGAGCGAAAACGATTCACGACGTCGTCCGGATGAAAGAGCAGGGACTGGAAAAGCTTCTGCATCCCGACTGGTATAGACGCGCGTGCTTGATCGATCACTTCATCGCCAAAGACACGTCGGCCGTCGATTTCGCGAATGCGATGTATCGGGAAGAGGGCGATTTTGTCAATGGCGGCTACGCCGTATCAATTCACGAGGGCCAGAGTAGTCGAAACATCTTCCTGACACGGTCGGGACGAGTCCAGGTCGATTCCGTTAGTGTCCCGGTAACCGTCGAAAAATCTCTACGAATCGACGCCGGCGATGCGGGCTTCGATGTCGAGTATCGGGTCGTGAACAGCGGCTCCTCCGATCTTGAGGTCACTTTTGGCGTAGAATTCAACCTCAATCTGTTGGGCGGTGGCGGTAACCAGTCTGCCTTCCGGCGCATCGGACGAAATGGGCCGAGAGAGCAATTCGACTCGCCGTCAACTGCCGAGAGCGTCGACGGTGTGCTGCTTGGCAATAGCTACCTTGGCATCGAAACGTCGATCGACGTCGACCGTGCGGCGACCGCCTGGTGGTCGTCGATTGATTCAGTGTCCAGTTCCGAGGGCGGCTTCGAGCGGGTCCACCAGGGGGGTTCGTTGCTCCTTTCCTGGCCGATTCACGTCGGCCCCGGCGCTTCCTGGAACGTCACAATCCGGGCCTCGGTCGCCGGATCGACGTAGATTGAGTCTGTCCGGAACATAGCCAGGCCCGTAGCGAGCCTTAAATAATTCCTATCGC
The DNA here is from genome assembly GCA_964493975.1 of uncultured Dehalococcoidales bacterium. Taxonomy (GTDB): domain Bacteria; phylum Chloroflexota; class UBA6077; order FW602-bin22; family CADDYW01; genus CAZBQK01. The sequence continues at coordinate 21,341 of CAZBQK010000038.1, forward strand.
GTTTAATTGCCGGCGCCAAACCCTGATGCTATAATCCGCCCACTCGACAACGGCACAATCTCTCTTCGCTTGCACCCTAATTATTGCTGGCGTCGAACCACCGCTCCATCTGGCTACCTACGCAATCGCGCCTGTTACTAGGATATCCCTGCCTCTCGTCGCCTGGAGGATTTCTTGGGTTTTGCCCTGTCGCGCCGACGGTTTGTCACCGCAGCGCTACTTGCTTTGTCCGCGCCACTCATTCAAGCTTGTGGTTCCCCTGCTGCTACGCCAACGGCCGTACCGCCAACTCCTACGTCCGCTCCCCCGACGTCGACCCCGACGGTCGCCTTTACCGCCACGCCCGCGCCGTCTCCCACGCCGGTTTTACCAACCGCCACTCCGGCACCGGAGGGGATGACCAGTCCTGACTTTGGCATTCAAGTTTTTCTGTGGGGAAGTGGCGTCGCGGACCGAGATCTCAATCTGGCGAAGGAGGGCGGCTTCCGCTGGGTCAAGCAAAGCATCGAGTGGCGGTACATCGAGCCGCATATCAAAGGGAAGTACGAGTTTAACGAACCTGACCGGCTAACCGGCCTGGCCGCGGACCGGGGCCTGAAAATACTGGCTCGGGTTGACAATCAACCAGACTGGGCAAGGTCGGACAAGGTTTTCCCGTTGAGCGGTCCGCCGGACAAAATTCAGGACTACGCGGACTTTCTCAATGCGGTCGCAACTCGATACAAAGGCAAGATCCAGGCTTATGAAATCTGGAACGAGCCGAATCTGGCACGCGAATGGGGAAACCAGCCGCCGAACCCAGGAGACTACGTCACCCTTTTAAAAGCAGCCTACCATGCGATCAAATCCGCGGATCCGGCCGCGCTGGTCATCACCGCCGGTCTGGCTCCAACAACGGCGTCGGGAGCCATCGCGATGCCCGATGTCGATTTCGTCCGAGGGATCTATAAGGCGGGCGGCGCGAAGTACTTTGATGCGTTAGGAGCGCACGGCGCGGGCTTCAAGGCTCCTCCAGAGATGAGCCCGGACGACGTCGCCAAAGATCCAAACTACAACCACGGCGAAAAAGCCGCGGGGCGAATCTACTGCTTCCGGCACATCGAAGATGTACGAAAAGTCATGGTCGACAACGGCGATGCGAAGAAGCGCCTCGTGGTCCTCGAGTTCGGGTGGACGACCGATACCCGACCGGACTCGCCGTACAAGTGGCACGCGGTCACCGAAACCCAACAGGCAGACTACCTCGTCCGAGCTTACAACTGGGCGAAGGCCAATTGGCAGCCCTGGATCGGGACGATGAGCGCGATCTACATCGCGTCGCCAACGTGGACGACAACCGACGAGGAATACTACTGGTCGATCACAAACCCGGACGGATCGGTTCGTCCGGCCTACACCGCGCTGGCCGGGATGGCAAAAAATTGGTAGCCACCCGCGAGACTATCAAATCGGCAAGGAGGCTTACTCTTGAGTAGCCGTTGGGCAATTCGACTAACGTCTTTCCTTACCCTGGTTGTTCTCCTCTTCGCTAATTTGGGATCGGCGATGGCGAGCCAACAAATGGATGCGGGCGATCCCCGCTTTTTCTCTCAAACGAGCTTCCGAATCGACAATGACAACTTCTGGAGCTATTTTCAGGCCCGCGGAGGCATCAACAATTTCGGGTATCCAGTCAGTCGAAGCTTCACTTTTCTCGGATCAACCGTTCAGTTCTTTCAGCGACGCGTCCTGCAGCTAAACGCGGATGGATCGGTTGGTCAGCTGAACCTGCTTGACCCGGCGTACATGCCGTATACGAGCTTTAATGGAGCGAACGTTCCAGCATCAGATCCGAATCTGATCAAGACCGCACCTGCACCCGGTTCTCCAAACTATGGTGTGGCAATCCTGGCCTGGATTCTTCAGAACGCCCCGAATACTTTCACTGGCATGCCGGTGTCCTTTGGTAGCACGTTCCAAAACGCCGTTGCAATGAACGTAGCCTATCCCAACGGCGGGGGGAACGCCGGCCTCCTCGAAGGTATCGATTTGGAAATGTGGGGCGTTCCGATTAGCGCGCCCGCGGCGGACCCGAACAACCATAACTTCGTGTATCAGCGTTTCCAGCGCGGCATCATGCACTACGACAACGTC
>CAZBQK010000039.1:0-23095 GCA_964493975.1 uncultured Dehalococcoidales bacterium
AACCATCGTCCCACAAACCGGCAAGACGCGCTGCTAATGGACACTCCCATACCGAGTTGATCAACCCGCCCGTTAACAAACTGGAGCGCGGGCGGACACCAGGTCCCCCACCTCGCCTCACCGCCTCCCCCGCCCCTACAAAGAGCACTTCGGACCGATGTGCCCCCCAGTTTCGCATAATTTCCTGTAGAAGTGGCCGGTCGACTCTGCTGGTCGAGGCAAACGCAGTTGTCGCAGAAGTGACAAGTAGAATTAAATGAAACACATTGCACCAGTGCGACAACTGGAACGTAGGACGTCCATTCCTCCCCTGCAGTTAATCGGCGCTGAGCCTTTTCCTGAAACACCACGAGAGCGAGCCGTAGGCGTTGACGACGACCGGTCGAGCTACTCGACGGTCATTGGCCGCGACATTTCTACTTTTAGAAACTCGTCGGAAAACGGCGCACCTTTTGATCGGATCTGGCGATTCTTATGGTACAGGGGCGAAAGAGAAATCAACCCGAGACACCAAGACGGGTCAGAGATCCTCCCCCAAGTACGTGACAGACGAGGTAGACCGTGTCCTTCCTAATCAACACCAACATCGATGCAATGGCCGCGCAGAACTATTTGAGCCTCAACCAGATGTCGTACAACACGAGCGTTCAACGGCTGTCGAGTGGACTTCGAATCAACAGTGCCGCCGACGACGCCGCTGGCCTGGCAATCAGCCAGAAGCTGGACGCCCAGGTCCGAGGCCTGAATCAGGCGTCGCGGAACGCCCAGGACGGCATCTCAATGGTCCAAACGGCCGACGGAGCGCTGGGTGGCGTCACCAACATGCTTCAGCGCATGCGCGAGCTGGCCGTCGAAGGGTCGAACGGCACCCTGTCGCCGACGGACCAGGCCAACATCAATACCGAGCTTCAGCAGCTGACGGCGCAGATCAACCAGATCTCGACCCAGACCAAGTTCAACGGGCTCGGACTGCTCGACGGGTCCCTCTCGACCACGCAGTCAGGTGGCACCGCCGGAGCTGGATTCGTCATCGTCGCTGGTACGAACACCTCGATCACCAACGTCGACGTGTCGCAGGCCGCGGCTGGAACGACCTTCACGATGACGAACGCCTCGGGCGTATTAACTCTTGCCGACACCAGCGGCCACAGTCAGGCGATCACGGTCGGGGCCGTCGGAGCAAACGGCACAGGTACGATTAACTTTGACAAGCTGGGCGTCAAGATCAGCATCGCCTCGGTCGCTGGCGACACCGGCGCCAACATCGCCGCTGGACTAAGCACGAAGACGATTATTACGGGTGCGGGTAGCGGCGCCGCGAACCTTCAGATCGGAGCCAATGCGTCGGACTCGATGTCGATTGCGTTCTCAAGAGTGGATATTTCCTCCTCGGGCCTGTCGGGTCTGAACACCGCCCTCACCACCTACAACGGCACCCAGAACGTCGCGAACGCGCAGGCGCTCATCACCGCGGTTGACGGCGCGATCGATACGGTGAACAGTCAACGCGCCAGTCTTGGCGCGTACCAGAACCGGCTCACCGACACGGTCGCCAACCTGAACCAGAACAGCCTGAATCTTGCGACCTCGGAGAGCAACATCAAGGACGTGAACGTCGCGTCCGAAATGGTCAACTACACCAAGACGCAGATTCTGCTGCAGGCAGGCACCGCGGTCCTCGCCCAGGCGAACCAGGCGCCGAACATGGTTCTCAAGCTTCTCCAGTAATCCTTCGTTTCCCGTGGCCTCGCTTCCGCCCGGAGGCGAGGCCACCTCAGGTTCCGGCCACATTGGAGGTAGCAGATGGGTTCATCAATATCTAATCTGATTCCGGGTCTCGACATCTCGAGCATCATCGCGCAGACGATGGCGGTTGAGTCCCAACCGCTCCTCCAATTACAGAATCAAGTGGCGAGCTTTCAAGCAAAGCAGCAATCCGTCGCTCAGATCCAGGCGGATATTACCGCCCTCCAGCAGGCCGCCCAACAATTGACGTTGAGCGCGACGGTCGGGGCAAAGTCGCTTAGCACGGATCTTTCGGGGATTCTAACGGGCACTGCCGGGTCAGGCGCGACGAATGGCACCTATTCTGTCACAGTGAAGCAGCTCGCAACGGCCACGAGCGTGACGAGCGGCAGCCCCGACGGCGTCATCGCTCCCGCGATCGGCAGTGCCGTTAACCCGACCGCGCTCCTCGCCTCGGCTGGACTAGGCACGCCAGTCACGAACGGGACGTTTACGATCAACGGCGTCGCGATAACAGTCGACGCGAACTCAAAGCTGTCCGATCCGATGGATCCGGCCAACAGCTTGGTTGCAAAGATCAATGCGTCCGGCGCCGGGGTGACCGCGCAGATCGTCAACGATCAGTACGGGCGGCCAAACCAGCTTCAGCTGATTTCGAACTCGGGTCGTTCGATCCAGCTTGGAAGTCAAGGGGACACGAGTAATTTCCTAAGTGCAACTGGCTTATCCACTGGCGCGATTATCGGAAAGACCGCCGCGAACGTCACCGGCACCTCAGCTGCGGCCGGAGCGATTTCGGCGACAATCACCATCAACGGTTCGACCGTCAACATAAATCAAACCAACGCTGCCTTTACCGGAGCCCAGAACGCCGCTTTCATTCGAGACGCGATCAACGCCGCGAAAGTTGGTGTCACGGCAGCGGCAACCGGCGGGAGCGGCGATCAAGTCCAGATCACCCAGAACGTCCTCGGCTCGCAAGGCGTGGTGGCTTTGACCATCGCGGGAGCGAACGCCGGCGCAACTGGGCTGACTACCGGAACGACTCAAAACGGGACCGATCAGGTCACGTCATCCGTGCCGCTAGGCCAGCTCAGCCCGACGACCGCGCTTAGCGGGAACAATTTTGCCACCGCCCTCGTCCCCGACGGCAGCGGTGGGGGAACGTTCACGTTGAACGGAACGACCATTACCTGGAGCCAGAGCGATTCGTTGAACAACGTGCTGGCTCGAATCAATGCCTCATCGGCTGGAGTGCAGGCAAGTTATGACGCGTTTAGCGACCGGGTGACCTTTAGCTCAACTCAAACCGGTGGAACAGCGATCGCGATGCAGGACGTCAGCGGCAACCTGCTTCAGGCCTTGCACGTTATGAAAGGTCCCTCCACGAGCCAGCCACAGCAGCTCGGCCAGAACGCGATCGTCGACATCGCTGGCGTAAACGGCGGTAATGATATTGTCCTGCCGACCAACACCGTTACAAACTACATCCCGGGCGTTACCCTGACTTTACAGAAAGCAAGCACGACCCCGGTCAACGTGACGATTGGCCAGGATACCGCGACGACGACGACCGCGGTTCAGAACCTGGTAACGGCGCTCAACACCGCGTTTACTGACATCAACACCGCGACCCATACCGACCAGGATCCGACCAAGTCGGGAGTGCTCGCCGGGGACATGAGTCTTCAGGGCGTCGAGAACATGATCAGTGGCACGCTCAACAGTATTGTCGGCGGTGCCTCGTCAAGCTATCAGGACCTATCAACTATTGGCATTTCGACTGGTAAGATTGGGTCTCCGGTGAGCCAAAACTACGCCTACCAGCTCGACGCGACGAAGCTGGCCGCCGCGCTTCAGGCAAACCCAAACGCCGTTCAGCAGCTGCTGATTGGAACTCAGTCGAGTCCCGGTATCGCGACGACTCTGAACACTTACCTGAATGGCCTGATCGGCCCGACTGGACTTTTCGCCAGTCGCCTTCAGTCGATCACGTCGTCGACCACGGATCTCAACAACCAGATCACGACCATGCAAACTCAGCTCAACGACCGGCAGACGATGTTGCGCACTCAGTATGCTCAGCTCCAGTCGATGCTAGTTGCTCTCCAATCACAGGGAAACGCGGTAAGCGCCCAGATCGCGGCGATGACCGCGTCGACGGTCCCGAGCACTGGGCATTAAAGTCGCTGCAACCTGCCATAACGGCCTACTAACGAAGACGACTAGCACGATCAGATCAACGAGGAGACACCCACGATGAGCGCAAACGGACTCATGGCCTATCGCAAGACCCAGGTCCAGACAGCACACCCAGTCCAGCTGATTGTCCAGCTGTATGAGGAAGGGGCGATCAGATTCACTGAGAACGCCGTGGCGTCATTGCAGCGCGGCGATCTGGAATCAGCCCACAATGCGTTTGTCCGAGCTCAAGAAGTGGTCTCGGAGCTTCGAGCAACTCTGAAACTGGATACTGGACCATTAGCTTTAAGTCTCAACGAGTTGTACGACCTGATGTACCGGAAACTGGTCGTCGCGAACATAGGTAAAGAGATCGGGCCAGCGCGGGACGTACTGGGATACCTGCGCGAGCTACTTCCCGTTTGGAAAACAATCGCTCAGCAGGCCGTGAATGGCAATCCAATCGTCGACCTCGCGCCAGCAACGGCGGTCGGCGCCACCGGAGCCGTTCACCAATGATTGCCGATCCGATGGCGGAAATTCTCGACCTCACCGACGCGCTGCTCAACGCGGCTCGTTCGCCGAATCCGGACCTCGTTTATGTCGCCACGTTGCTCGACGACCGGCAGAGCTGCCTCGACGACATGTCGGCGTCGCCATCCAACTCGGCCCAGCGACTTGCAGTCTTGCGACGGGTCCAGGCCGCGGATTCGGAGCTACGTGCTCGTCTTGACGAGCGGCGGAGACAGGTCGAGGACGAATTGAGTACTCTATCGCGACGCGGGACCCGGCGATCGCCCGCCTCTCTACGATCGCACCTCGTGGATCGAAAGGTGTAACCAAGTCCGCTCACTACCACGTGCCCGCCTCCTGGCGCACGTTTCTCGCAGAATGTGCTCTTTCAGAATCACAGAGCACGGCGAGTCTGACCGACACATCGTCGTCCTTCCATTCCGTGCTCGACCACTTTGCGAAAGGACGAGCATGGATGCTTTAAATACCCTGTACACCGCTGGGTCGGCGCTTACCGCTCAACGCCTTCGAATGGACATCGTCTCGAGCAACCTGGCGAACGCAGAGACGACGTCGACACCTCAAGGTGGTCCGTACCGTCGGGAGATGGTCGTGTTTGAGCCCCGAACGTCCTCGAGCAGCAGCTCACTTGGGGGCGTACCGTCAGGGGTCGACGTCGCGGCAATCGTTCAAGACAGCCAGCCTCCGTCCAAAGTTTTCCAGCCCGGCAATCCTCAGGCCGATGGCCAGGGTTTCGTGGCGTACCCGAACATCGACCTAACGACCGAGATGGTCGATCTGATGGCGGCCAATCGTGCATACGAAGCGAATGCCTCGGTCATTCAGACGACCAAGAACGTCGTCCAAACGACGCTTGAACTAGGCCGGGCATGACCGGGAGGATTAACTGACAATGCAGATTCAGCCACTTGCTCTTTCTACGATCTTTGCTCCGACGGCCGGCCCCGCGACAGCAGCCGGAGCTTCTGGCAGTTCGTCGTTTGAAGGGGTGCTTGGGCAAACCCTCCAGGGGTTGTCCAACGTCCAGGGGACGGCTGACAAACAGGCGATTGGCCTCGCCACGGGCAAGGATGTGAGCCTGGTCGACACGGTCATGTCGATGGAACAGACATCCCTCAACTTCAAAATGGTCATGCAGGTCCGGGACAAGGTTGTCGAGGCATATCAGGAAGTCATGCGGACCCAGGTGTAGGGGGTCGCGGTCAAACACGTGGGAAATGTCCTAACCCGGATTCTCGGTCAGTGGGGCGCCTTAAGCGCGTCAAAGCGGATCGCCGTCGTGGTCATGACATTTGGGGTTATCGGCAGCATAGCGATTTGGGGGATCCTCGGCTCGCAGGTTTCCTACGATGTGGCGTTCAGTCACGTCAAGAGCGCCGACGCCTCCCCGGTCGTCGACAAGTTGAAAGAACTACAGATACCGTATCAGGTCACGACGGAGCTCGATGGGACGACGACGATTCGCGTCCCTAGCAGTATGGTTGACGAAGCAAAGGTGCGGATCGCGGGATCTGGGTTGCTCCAAGGCGGTGGGGTAGGCTACGAAATCTTCAACCAGCCTTCATTTGGTCTATCTGACTTCATCCAGAAGGTCGATTACCAACGCGCGCTCGAAGGCGAGCTAGCGCGTTCAATCGGCCAGATTGACGGGATCGATACCGCTCGGGTCCATCTGGCGATACCCCAGCCCCACGTGTTTGTTAGCCAGCAACAGGATCCATCCGCCGCCGTCATCCTTGCACTCAAACCGGGTCGGCGAATCGACAAAGCTCAGTCTGCCGCGATCGTTGGCCTTGTTGTCGGCGCGGTCGAGGGAATGAAGCCGGCCCAGGTCGTCTTGCTCGATACTCAGGGTCGGCTTCTCCACCAGGCTGACGACGCGACCAGCCTCGCCTCCGGCGCCGTCGGCGATCAGTACGCGACCCAGCGAACGATGGAGCAAGACGCCGAATCGCGTCTCCAGGAGATTTTAGATCGGGTCGTCGGGCCGGGGCACGCCAGCACGCAAGTAAGCATGAGTCTGGACTGGAGTCAGGGTGACATAACGAGCGAGACGTTTCTTCCAAATGGGCAACAGGCCGTGATCAAGACCAGTCAGGACATTCTCGACTCGCAGCACGGAGGCGTGTCGGCGGGCGGAATACCCGGGGTCACGAGCAACGTGCCAACCTATCAGCAAACCGGAACCACGCCCACGCCGGGTGGGACGCCAACTCCCCTTCCCGCCGGCCAGCACATCGAGAGCAATCGCACGTACGAAGTGTCGAAGACAACTGAAACGACGAAACGAACGCCCGGAATCGTGAAGCGGTTGTCCGTGGCTATCGCCGTGGACAAAGCGGTTGCGAACCAGGCCACGCTGGACAGCCTAACCCAAATGACCCAAGCCGCGGTTGGCTATGACGCGAAGCGGGGAGATACCGTCACCGTCGTCGCCGTCGACATGAAGCCGGCCGTGAACGCCACCCCAATCGACCCGTCAGTCACCAGGGCGCAGCCGCTCGAGCTCGCCCGAATCGCGGCGCTCGCGGCAGGTCCTTCGCTCGCGATCATCGTCCTGGCGGTTCTGCTTCTGCGTCGACGCGGAGGCAAGGCCCCGAGCGGGCGGCAGATCAACGTGCTGACACCGCCCCAACCGCTAGCTCTTCCCAATGGGCTTGTCGATCCAGCAAGTCTTCCGTTGTCAGCCGAAGCGCGCCGCGAATACATTCGCGAGCAGCTTGCCAATCTGGCCGATCAGCATCCCGCACTGGTCGCGTCAGTTCTGCAGTCCTGGGTAAGTGAAGATACAGGAGGTCGGCCGTGACCGCGCAAGCAATAAGTGGTCGTCGGAAAGCCGCGACGGTACTCGTCGCCCTCGGACCGGATCTGTCGTCTCGGGTACTCCGACATCTCAAGCAGCCGGAGGTCGAGGATCTCGTCCTCGAAGTACTCACGATCGGTTCGATCACTGGGGACACATCCGGTCAGGTTGTCGAGGAATTTTACCAGCGCGCGGTCGCCCATGATCGTCGCTCGGTGGGCGGAGTCGACTACGCTCGGGACTTACTTGCGAAAACACTTGGCGGCGATCGGGCCGACGAGGTTCTCGGTCGACTAACCGAGCGGGGTCGACCTCGTCCTTTCGACTTCCTGCGCCAGGCCGATCCAACGCAGCTCGCGACGTTCCTTCAAGACGAGCATCCTCAAACGATCGCACTGGTCCTGGCCCACCTTCCCCATGGTCCGGCAGCCAGCGTCCTGAAGACGCTTCCGGTCGACGTGGGCTCCGAGGTGGCGCTTCGTCTGGCAGCCATGGACCGTACGTCTCCAGAAGTGGTCGACGCGGTTGAAACGGCACTGCAGAAGCGGATGAGCGGCTTCATTACAACGGACTACGCCAAAGTTGGCGGGGCCGAATTCATGGCGAAAGTACTTGGCCAGGCGGACCGGGGCACCGAGCGAGCAATCCTCGCAACGCTCGAACAACGGAACGCCGACCTTGCCACCGAGGTCCGCCGCCTCTTATTCACCTTCGAACAGCTCAGTCTCCTCGACGACCGCTCCCTTCAGCGGATTCTGCGGGAAGTCGATCCAAAGGATCTCTCGACCGCGCTCCGAGGAGCCTCCTCCGACCTTCAAGAGAAAATTCTGCGCAACCTTTCGTCGCGATCCGCCGAAAGCCTTCGCGAAGAAATGTCGTTGGACGGGATGGTCCGACCCAAACAGATCATCGAGGCTCAACAGCGGGTCGTCGACGTCGTCCGTCGGCTCGAAGAGGCTGAAGAGATTATCGTTGAACGTGGAAGCGCGGATGCTGACGTCTGATCGCATCCTTCGTGACGCCGCATCAACTCGGGTGGTGTTTAGGCCGTTTGGCTCGCCCGCTTCGGCTCCTGGGAAGACCTTGGGCGGCGCTGACGACGTCGCGAAAGCGATTGAGAAGCTTCGCGGTGATGCCGAACGAGCTGGGTACGCGGCTGGTTACGCCGCCGGACACCTTGAGGGAATCGAGGACGGCGCTCGGTCACTTCGCGCCCAGGCCGAGCGACTGCGCAGTTTGGTCGACCAGGCCTCGCACGACGTCCAGGCCGCGCTCGTTCAGCTCGAGCCAGAAGTGGTCGAGCTCGCATTGACCGTGGCCGGTCGGGTTATCGAGAGTGAGCTGGTTGGACATCCGGAGCTCGTCAACGACGTGGTTCGAGCAGCATTGTTGTCGACCGGGTCGGTGAAGATCATCCGAGTCCGGATTCATCCGGACGATTACACCGCACTCAACTCCTCCTGGTCGACGATTATCGGGTCGGGGGCCTCGGTCGATCTTGTCTCGGATCCGAAAGTCCAGCGGGGAGGTTGCGTCGTCGATACCGCGTCTGGATTTGTCGACGCCCAACCAGAGATTCGCCTCGACGAGCTGAGGCGTCAAATCGTGACCAGGTCAGGCGGGGCGGCGTGAACGGTTTAACTTTACAGCGGCACGTCGACGTCGCGCGGCATGCGCCTTCGTATAGATTCCAAGGACGAGTTATCCGGGCCGTTGGCCTCAGCCTGGCGGTCGAAGGTCTGGCCCTGCCGATGGGCGGACTTTGCTTCATCTACCCCGGCGACGGAGCCGCCCGGATCACGGCCGAGGTCGTTGGCTTCCAGGAAGAGCACTTGATCGTCATGCCATACGACGACGTCCACGGGGTGAGACCGGGGAGCGCGGTGGTTCCAGCTGGTCGGCCGTTCCTCGTGCCGGTTGGCGACGAGCTACTCGGTCGGGTGGTCGATGGTCTCGGACGTCCACTCGATGGGCTGCCCCCCCTTGCGGTGCGCCGTTGGCGAGCCCTTGAGCTTCCCGTGCCGTCGCCGATGGAACGGAAACCAATCGACCGCGTATTCGTCACCGGCGTGCGCGCCGTGGATGGGCTCCTCACCCTGGGCGAGGGCCAGCGCCTGGGCATATTCGCGGGCAGTGGCGTGGGAAAGTCCACGCTGCTGGGAATGATTGCCCGTCAGGCTCGGGCGGATGTGGTCGTGATTGCGCTCGTCGGCGAGCGCGGACGCGAGGTGCAGGAATTCATCGAACATAGTTTAGGTCCGAGCGGACTAGCTCGAGCGGTCGTCGTCGCGGCGACGTCGGATCGGCCGGCCCTTCAAAGGATCAAAGCCGCCTGGACCGCGACCACCATCGCCGAAGAGTTCCGCGATCGGGGTCTTCACGTTGCTCTCCTGATGGACTCTGTCACCCGGTTCGCGATGGCCCAGCGTGAGATCGGATTGGCGGCTGGCGAGCCACCGGTTGCAAAAGGGTACACGCCATCCGTGTATTCCCTATTACCTCGGCTGTTGGAACGGGCCGGAACCAGTCGAAGCGGCTCAATCACCGGCCTGTACACCGTTCTCGTCGAAGGTGACGACCACACGGACCCGATCGCGGACACCGTCCGCAGCATTTTGGACGGACACATCTGGTTGAGTCGTGACCTCGCACATGAGCGTCACTTTCCGTCAATCGACGTGCTCGCGAGTATTAGTCGTTTAATGAATCGACTTGCGACATCCGAGCACCGGGCTCAGGCGTCGGCCGTGCTCGAGCATCTGGCGACGTACCGGCGCATGCGGGATTTGATCGCGGTAGGCGCCTATACCGCGGGAGTACAACCCGAGGTCGACCGAGCGATTCGCCTGCTTCCCCGGATCACATCGTTCTTACGACAGAATCCCGAGGACGACAGCGCGTGGACGCAGACACTTCCGGCCCTCGCGACATTGCTCAAAGAATAGGAGGATCTAACCTTGACGTTCCGTCTCGCCTCAATCCTATCGCTTCGGGAAGCGGAGTTATCCGAGTCCAGCCATGAAGTCGCGTCGTTCGAGTCTCAGGTTCGGGCGATCGACAACTCCCGTACCGAAGTCGAGCTCGGTCGTCAAGCCACCCGTCACAAAGTTTCGGCAGCTTCGAAGCCAGTTGTCGCCGCCGACCTTCACCTCGCGACCGATTACCTGAAGGCCCTGGACCGCGAAGACGAGCGATTACGGCGTGAGGCCGAGCTAGTTCAACAGTCGCTTGCGACGGCGCGCACGGTTCTGGTTGGCCGGCACCAGGCTGTCAGCGTTCTCCAGCGCCTTCGCGATCGGCTAGCCGAGGCGGAAGCGCTCGAGCTCGCTCGGAGCCAGCAACGGGCGCTTGACGAGGTGTCCGCGGTGCGGGCCCATCGGAGGAAACTGGCGTGACCAACGGTGTACTCGCCTCGTCGGCGTCGCCGGTGGCCCTGTCTTGGAATGGCACCACGGCGAATTCGGACAGTCGACATAACGTCGGATTCTTCGAGGCCCTGGCGCGAGCATATCGAGTCCGGGTTGGAATGACGCAAGCGGCGAAACATGCTCAGAACACCAATCTATTTGCGGCGACTCCCGGGCCATCTATTACTGGCACGGCCCTCGAGACCGTCGCAATGGCTCCGACCGGGGCTACCCCGATCGCAGCAAACCGGCCGACTGGCTCGATCGCCGACTTCATCTCGGCGGCAGCTCGCCAGGAGTCGGTCCCACCTGCCCTTCTGACTGCCGTGGTGCACGTCGAGTCGGGTTTTCAGCCGAACGCCGTGTCGCCGGTCGGCGCCAAGGGTCTGACTCAGCTGATGGATGGGACGGCTCGATCACTCGGCGTGACCGACTCATTCGATCCCTGGCAAAACCTCGTGGGCGGCGCGCGATTTCTTCGGGGGTTGCTGTCCCGTTACAACGGAAACGTGACGCTGGCGGTGGCCGCTTACAACGCCGGACCCGGCGCGGTCGATTCGTACGGGGGGACCGTCCCGCCTTACGCCGAGACCCAGAGTTACGTGCGCCAGGTACTTGGCGCCTACCATCACTACCAGGCGAGTGAATCTCCAGGAGGTTCTCAATGACCGGAGCAGTCGAAACGGTTTTACAGTCGGCGTTACGCGGACTGAGCCTTCGTCAGCAGGTGACCGCTGACAACATTGCCAACGCCGACACGCCAGGTTTTCGGGCCCGCCAGGTGCGGTTCGAGGACAAGCTGGACGCTGCCCTCGGTCGCTCCGGAAGCACCTTCGCTTCGCTCGACAGCGCGACTGGTCCGACGGTGGAGGTCGCCGAGGGACAAACCGCGAAGCTCGACGGCAACACCGTCGATATGGACCAGCAGCTTCTCGCGATGACGGACACGACCATGCGCTACAACTCGGTTGCGCGGGCGTTGAGCCAGCGCCTCGCCCTGTACAACACGGTCATTACCGACGGACGAGGCTAATGCTCGATCCAATTACCGGTCTGCCAATCCGACCGTCGACGTTCCGAACGACGTCGCCTCGGATGTCGGACTGGGCCTTTCTCGCGACTCTGACGCGGGCGGCCCAGGCTCGAGCGACCACACTTCACGGCAATCCGATGCGATATGCGGTTGGACTCGAGCGCACTTTGACTCGTCCGCTCGACCCGCCATCGCCAGCGCACCAACCGTCGGTCAGGGCAGTGTCGGCTCCAGCAAAGCCGGCCCCCGGCGTCATCGGTCGGGCGTTCTCGGTTGCCGATGATCCAAAGACGTCGTCGCCGGATCCCGTACCAGTGCCGGTGCCGACTCCTCCGCCGCCGGTCGTGGTGCCGATAGCGACGCCCGTGCCGTCCGACCCTTCGCCGGTTGCCATTGCAAATGGGTCGCCGATGCGCTTGGAGGATTATCCACGACCGTCTGGAGACACCGGCCGCGGCTTTCATTGGGTTCCTACCCTCAAATCCGATCCATCGGTTGTCGACCGCTTCGTCCAGGATGCCCGGTCGATGGGCGCAAGCTGGGTGACTTTTCTCAACGATGGGTCGAATGTTGGCCAGAACGATTATCTCGTTCGACGCCTCGTCGACAACCACATCGAGCCAGTGATGCGCATCTATACGAGCCAGGGCAACCAAGTGAGCGGAGACGTGGCCGGGATGGTTCGACATTACGTCGGTCTGGGGGTGCACTACTTCCAGCCGTTCAACGAGCCAAACTTGCCCCAGGAAAACCCGGATGGCAAAGTTTCCGTCGACGGCTATGTCGATCGCTGGATTACCGCCGCGCGCGCGATTGTCGACGGAGGTGGACTGCCTGGCGTTGGCGCGCTAGCGCCGGCCGCTCCAGTTGACGACGTCGAATTTCTACGCAAAACCCTTCGGGGAATCCAGCAGCGAGGCGCCGGCGATCTACTCAATCAAAGTTGGCTCAGCGTCCACAACTATACCTTCAATCGACCAGTGGACTATCAAAACGATAGCAACGGCTTTCTAAAGTTTCGTTGGTACGACCAGGTGGCACGAGAGGAGCTTGGGCGAAGCGTACCGGTCATCAGTACGGAAGGAGGACCTCGTTTGGGAGCTAGTCTCGACTCCCACTACCCGGCTGTCGACGAATCGCGCCGAGATCAGATCGCGACCGCCGCCTTCAACTATCTGCCCGGGCGAGAGCCTTACTTCTTCGCCCAGACCCAATGGGTCCTTGCCAATGAGGCCGGTGGTGGCCAAGATCCGGCGTGGCGAGCCGACGCGCTGTACGATCCAAGCGGAGCGCCAACCCCTCTCGCGGTCGACCTTCGGAATGGAGTAGGTCAGGCATGACGATGGCCCCCATGGCAGCACCAAGCGGAGGAACAGTCGCGCCGAAGCCCTCGCGATCGGGGCGGGCCGGCGATAAGCTTCGTCTGGTCAGTCGACATCGCCTCCACCCCTCGCTCGACGAGCCAGCTGGAGATAGTTTTCCCGCGGCGCTTCAGGTCGTCGTGACCGCACCAGCGCCAAAGCCTCGGCCGGCCAGCTCGCCGAGTCGACCAACGTCCCCCTCTGCTGCCACGTCGGGCAAACAACCGTTGTCGCCCGGGAGGCTGACGGTCAAGCCGGCATCGATCCCGGTGGACTTAACCCTCAGAGTGAACGCCGGTCAGTCTCTCGATATTCCCCTGGGCGATGCAAGAGATGCGGAAGTTCGTGAAATGACGGCGCTAGCGAAAGGAGCTTCCCGGTCGACCGACAAACTGGACGATGCTTACGGGGGAACACCAGGAACGCAGAGCGATCCGACGCTCGTGGTCGCCGAGGATAAGCTCTCAGCCGCGACGCAATGGTCAGCGAGCGTATCTCCAACGGTTGGCGACAGCGATGCCGCGACCGCAACGGTTACCCCGGTGCCTCACGTCGCCCTTGCCGATTCCGCTAGCCAGACTGGTCAGTCCACACCATCAGCGCTTGTCGGTCTGTTTGTCAGCTCAGCCTCCGCATCGGCTAGCCCAGCGGCTGGCCCAGTATCCACTGCCGCGGCCGACGCACCTCGACAGGTTGCCGAGGTTATCGCCCACACCGGGGGGCTTGGAATGTCCGGGGCCGTCGTCGTGCACCTAAATCCTCCAAACCTTGGCCGCGTCACCCTTCGCATTTCCGCTAGCGAAGGCCATCAGCTGCGAGTCCACCTGAAAGTCGAGCGCGAATCGGTCCGAGAGGCATTGGCCGCCGACTGGGGACAGGTCGACACCGCTCTCCGGGCCCACGGACTGTCGCCAGACGCGGTGTCGATCGACGTGGGCGCATTCCTGGATTCCGGCCAGATGACGGCCGGTGACGGCGGCAGTCCTGGCCGCGACGCGGATAGAGGGCCCATCGACCACTCCGGGGGTAACCGCGACGACGCAAGCATGGCACTCACATCGGTGGGCTCCGATGGAGACAACATATCAAGAGTAGGCCCGGGCCGGAGCGGCCGCCTACTCGATTACCGCATCTAGGAGGCCTACTTTGCCGATCTCCAATGTCATGTCGACGCCACCGGGGAGCCAGCCATCCGGTCCAACCGGCTCGTCGAACCTTGGCACTCAGCAATTTCTCCAGCTACTGGTTTCACAAATGAAGAGTCAAGATCCGCTCCAGCCGATGGACAACACGCAATTTGTGACCCAGCTAGCTCAGTTTTCGTCGCTCGAGACATTGCAGAAGATTCAAGCCTCTCTCGATAGCTCGCTTGGTGCGCAGCTGCTTGGACAATCCATGGGACTGTTAGGGAGGACGGTCGTTGCGCAACCACCGGGGGGACCAGCGGTGACTGGTACTGTGAAGAGTATCAAGCTCGTCGGTTCCGACGTGACATTAGATCTCGGAACGACGTCCATTCACCTATCAGATGTCCAGCAAATTAACGCTACTTAGTTGATTGAGGGCAGAATAATATGATTCGGTCGATCTTTTCCGCGATTTCCGGTATGCGCGCCCAACAGACATTCATGGATGTAGTTGGAAATAACATCGCGAACGTCAACACAACCGGGTACAAAGCCGCCCGGATTACGTTCGAAGACATGCTCAGTCAGACCTATCAGGGAGCCGCGGCGGCGGATGCGAATCGGGGCAGCACAAATGCCGGGCAAATTGGCCTTGGTTCAAAGGTCGAGGCGGTTGGGATGATGACGGCCGCCGGAAATCTGCAGGCAACTCAATCGCCGACGGATCTCGCGATTCAAGGACAAGGGTACTTCGTTCTCGGCAACGCAAACGGTCAAGGCGCGCAGATTTTCACCCGCGATGGCAGCTTTACCATGGGCTCCGACGGCTCGCTGGTTGCCGCGAACGGCTTGCACGTACTCGGGTGGGCCGCGGACCCAGTGACTGGCCTCGTAAACCAGTCGACCGCTCTGACGAGTCTGAAAATACCGGTCGGCGATCCACTGGCAACACTGGCCTCGAGTAAGCTTGACTACACCGGGAACCTGAACTCGGCCACCGACGCAAACGCTCCGCCGCCGGCCAATTCGGTGGTGACATCTGTAACCATGTACGACTCACTTGGCCAGTCACATCCGGTCAGCGTTACCTTCACCAAGACGAACAACTCAACCGACGCCTGGTCTTGGGCGGCCAGCACCACCGAGGTTGGCGTCAGTGTCGCGGGAAGCGGGACGATGACCTTCGATCCGGCCACGGGTGCGTTCAAGGGCGTCCCGGGGTCGAAGTCGGATGGAACGATTTCTCTGACGGTGGCAAATGGCGCGAAGTCACCCCAAAGCGTCGACCTGTCGTTCGCCGGCCTGACGCAGCTCGGGTCCGCGACGTCGGCCAACGGCTCATCCGATGGACAAGCCCCTGGCTCACTGGCCGACATGAACGTCGACTCGAGTGGAGTCGTCACCGGCATTTACTCGAACGGCGTCAAGCGAGTGATTGGCCAGGTCGCGATGGGAGAGTTCGCGAACCCTCAGGGTCTCGTTCGGCAGGGTGGCAACGACTTTAGCTCGTCGGCTGCTTCGGGGAATCCAATCATCGGCGCGGCGTCGAGCGGCGGTCGCGGGCAAATTAGCAGTGGCTATTTAGAGATGTCCAACGTCGACCTGACTCAGGAGTTCAGTAACATGATCATGGCTGAGCGCGGCTTCGAGGCGTCAAGCCGGGTGATTACCGTGTCCGATCAGCTGCTTCAGACGCTGGTGAATCTGAAGACTCAGTAATCCTCCGATGCCGAGGGGGCGCGGCGTACGATAAACGACGGAACGTCCCGGCGTTTATCGTATTCTCACTTGACGGAACGAGCGCTTAGCCGATGATATACGTGTCGTAAAGTCATGAACGGTCGGCTGCTCCGAGGAGAGACAATATGCGCTCGCCGCGTTTCGCCTGGTGGAAAAAGGCCGTGCTGTGGCTCGGCATCGGCGTCGTCGCATTACTCGCGTTGATCGGTTTGCCGCTACTTCTTGTGCTTATTGGCGATCAGATTGGTCAGGGCACCGCCGTGGGAGATCGAGCGATGCGGGTCACCGCTCTGGCCACGGTATCTCTTTGCGGTATCGCGTCCCTGGCGGCAATTGCCGCGGCGGTTGCCGCGTTTTCGTCCCGAACAACCGGACGCCGATCCCAAAACGTTGCCGAAATGGACTTGCTACTGCGCCTGGACGAGCGGTTTCGATACAGTGAGTTCGCCGACGTGTCCCATAACCTCCAAGAAGGTGGCCGGTGGGTCATTCCCACAACGGAAGGCATCGAACCCGGTCCAGAGAACGACGAGGATTGGTTGCGGGTGACGGCCTACGTTCGCCTTTTCGAGCCGATCTATTTCGTTGCCCGTGATGGCGGTGTTCCGGCCGACGTTTTGCGGAGCACCTTTGGATATCGGATCGACCAGATCGTTCGCAACCGGAAAATCGTCGGTCGAATGATCACCAAGAGCGCCGACACCCCGTGGGTGCATTTTTTGAAGCTCTGGCAGATCGTCGATTCGCAGGGATACGCACATTGGACCCATTTCCTGCAGCTGTGGCAGGTCGTGGATGCCGAAGGCTACAACCGGCTGATGCAGGTATCTAGCGCTCGGCCGATGCCGTTGTGGCAGCGCTAATTTCGCGGAGCAGGCGCCGAGGGTCCCGTCCGCCGAGCAATTCGCCCAACTCGTCGAGAGCCGCGCTTAGTCGCTGGGTCACCCGCGCCGAATCCGTTTCAAACCACCTTGCAATATCGCTGGGCGGATGCTCGTGTCCAGCGGGTAGCCGACAACCGTAAGTCCGACAGGAGCGCAATCCTCCCCGTTCTTTCCGCGGTAGCGAATAGGACAATCGGATGACTTCGGCATCCGTGTCGGGTAGCTCGTCGAGAAAGAGGTAGAGGACGCGGCGGGTCTTTCGACGGCGATCGGTCGTCGACTCACGGTCGTCGTTTCGAATCGCCCGAGCCAGGATTTCGTCGCGCGTGACCTGACGCTCGTCGTCCAAGGCGGTTACCACGGTTTGCTCCGGTCCGGGGTCATTCGACCGGACCCTCTCGGAAAGTGCGCTCTGGGCTTCATCGTTTGCCGACACGCCAACGTCATCCAGCGACACCACCGTCTCCGAGCTCGACAAAACTCGCGCAAGACGTATCGGTCGGATTCCTAATCTCCTGGCAGCCTCCTCCAGGGTCAGCGGATGTCCCTGGGAGACGAGTGCCTGGTAATCCCGCGCCACCCGGCGGTCGCGCTCGGGCATTGGAAGGGGAGATCGCAATTGACGGGCGTACTCGCGAAGATGCCATTGGAGTGACACGAACAGGTACCGCTCGGCCTGAACCGTTGGCTCGGGCGAATCGGCATCGTTTCGTGGTTGAAAGCGTTGGAGAAGATCGAGTCCGAAGACGTTGGCCTGTTGAATCAGATCGTCGCGGATGTCTGGCGCTGGCCGAAGGTGCGCAACGACTCGGCGCGCCAGGGCATCCAAATTGATGTTGGGTTCGAGGTCCAATGTCGTCGGTCGTCCAGTCTTACGGCCAACCGTCCGTGGCTGGGCCGGCGGCTACCGGATGATTATCCCATAGAATGCCGAGGCCGGCCAGAGTCGATCCCGCGGCGGTCGTCCAGCCATCTCGGCAACAGTTATTCGACCGGCAGCTCGACGACGAACCTTGTCCCCCCCGCAGAGGGGAACTCGGCCCAGATGCGTCCGCCGTGAAGCTCGACGATCTGACGACTGATGAACAATCCAAGACCAAGGCCACTGAGGTGCGTTTCCGCGTGGGCTTGGAAGAAGCGATCGAAGATGTGTGGTCGGTGCTCGGGGGGTATGCCAACGCCATGGTCGGTCACCGAGATGGTAAACCGATCAATGCGCGTGGTGCCAACGTCAAGCTCAATCTGTCCGCCGCCCGGGCTGTACTTGATCGCGTTGTCGACCAAGTTCGTCAGAACCTGCTCCAAGCGCAGCGCATCGATCAGTGCGACGATCCCACGATCCGCTTTCAGGTTGATAATGTGCTCGGGCGCTCTTTCACGGCTGGCTCGGGCCACCTCTTCGACGAGCGCGACGATATCTGCTGGTTGACGGTGGATGGTCAGCTTTCCCGCGTCGATCCTTGAAATATCTAACAGTTGATTGATCAGGTTTGCCGCTTTGGCAGCTTGATGATTGATCGTGCGAAATGCCAGGTGTTCTCGGTCGGCGTCCACCACGCCGTTCCGCTCGATCCGTCGAAGGGACAACTGGGCCTGCAACGCGAGGCTCGTCAGCGGTGTCCTGAGCTCGTGAGCAGCCACCGACAGGAATTCATCGCGAGCTCGGACGGCGGATCGTTCTGCCTCGTAGAGCTTTGCTCGCTGGAAGGACTGGGCGCATTGATCGGCCAATGTCTGAACGTAGTCAAGATCGTTCCGATCTAAGAGGCGGAGGTCGGTAAAGGCTAAGGTAAGCGCCCCGAGAACTTCATTATCCGCCCGAAGGGGCACGGAAACCATGACTTCAAAGGGCATCGAACGCATATCCGGAAACCGTTCGACACGCTCTTTCGCGGAAGGTACCCAAACCACTCGTCCCGTACGAACTGCTTCCGTGGTCGGGACATTGACCGTAAGCAGAATATTGCGGCGATCCCCCAACAGATAGTCACCCAAAAGGGTGGGAAACCCGGTGCTTGCGACGATCTCAACCGATTCTCGGTCGGAGGCGGCCACGGCAACCAGTCCGGCGTCGGCTCCCAGGGCAGCCACCCCGGCGTCGACGAGGATTTGAGTGACGCTTTCCAGGGTAACCGCACTCGACAATGAGGATGTGATGGATTGGAGCCGGGTTATCCGCTCGACTGCCCGTTCGGCTTCTGCGCGGGCCTCCCGTTCGGCGACGTACAGCAGGGCATTGTCGACGACACTGGCGACCCGCTGGGTGAACTCGTCGATCAAATCCCGATCCACGTCGTCGTAATGGCGTCCAGATTCGGCGCTCACCGCGAGAATGGCTCCGAGAACCTGTCCCCGTCCAATCAGAGGGATCGCAATCAAGGAACATCCGCCCAGTTCGCGGAACGACCGTTGATGATCGCGGTCAAGTTGAGGCGAATGCTCCTGCTCCCTCGAAAGATCGGCGACGACGATCGCGTGGCCAAGGCGCTGGAGCTCTGGCGACTCGAGTATTCCTCGAGGGCGCAGAAAGAAGCTTCGGGCCAGATTGTCGACTTGCTCCGTCAGGGACTCCCTGGTGCAGGCCGTCGCGAGGTAGATTGGGGCATCCCCCGGCAGTCGAATTGAGATCGCGCACCAGTCGCCGAGTGTTGGCACGGCGAGGCGTACGACGTTCCGAGCTATTTCCGTGTAGTCCAACGACTCGGTGAGCTCGCGGCTTGCGGCGGTCAGAAATCGAAGGGCGACATCCGCTCGCTTCCGCTCGCGTCGGTTCTTGGCCTCATGGAGCTCGCGGTCGATCGCCGGTCCTAGTCGAGCCCAGTTCCCCTTTCGAACGAAGTCCTGAGCACCGGCGCGAAGCGCTGTCACGGCCATGTCTTCAGCCACGACTCCAGAAATGACGATAAACGGCAGATCCAGGCGCCGCTCGTGGAGTAAGTCGAGCGCTTCCAGTACCCCAAATCGAGGAAGATTCCAGTCGGCGATTGCGATGTCCCAGCTGCTTCGATCGAGGGCGGCAGCCATGTCACCTAGGGTCTCAACCCGTTGAACGTCGGGTTTGAAACCGTACCTCCGGAGCTCGCGGTTGAGCAGTAAGGCGTCGTCTTCCGAATCTTCAATCAGAAGAACTCGCAACGAGGACGACGTCATCAGGAGACCGGTCGAATGATAGGCAAAGCCATCGTGAAAGTACCCTCGGTGCAATCTTGACCATTCGCGTCTTTCGTCAGACTACACGATTGCCGGAGCCGGCTGGTTGAGGAATAGCCAGTAGAGACCTAACTGACGCGCAGCTTCAACGAATTCGTTGAAGTCGACCGGCTTGCGGACGTAACTATTCGCTCCGAGCCGGTATCCCGCGACGATATCTCGTTCCTCATCGGACGACGTAAGGATCACAACCGGTACAAGCTGAGTCCGCTCGTGTGCCCGGATTTGACGTAATACTTCCAGTCCGTCCACCCGTGGGAGCTTCAGGTCTAGGAGGACGATTTGAGGCACGCGCCGCGCCTGAGAACCGGCCTTCGCTGAGGTGCCGAATAATAGCTCAAGAGCTTCAGCACCGTCGTGCGCCACGATAATTTCGTTCGCGATATTGTTTCGACGCAAAGCGCGAACGGTGAGCTCTTCGTGATCTCGGTCGTCTTCGACCAACATTATCGTCTTATCACGTAATTCGATTCCAGCGATTCCCACGAGCTACTCCCCTTATCCGCTGCCCGATTCGGTGCCAATTGTAAAACAAAACGACGCTCCTTCGTCGACGGTGCTAGTGGCCCAGATCCTTCCCGCGTGTCGCCGTATTATGCGTTGAACCGTCGCCAGCCCAATCCCCATTCCGTCGAATTCATCCCGCCGATGCAACCTCTGGAACGGACCAAAGAGCTTATCGACGTAGGCCATATCGAATCCGACGCCGTTGTCTCGAACGCAATAAACTGTGTGCCCGTCGTCGACGGTTGCGCTTAGCTCGATCCGCGCCCGGTCACGGGTCGACGTGAACTTCCAGGCGTTGGCGAGAAGGTTGTCCAGCCCAATTCGCAAAAGCTGCTGGTCGCCTTCGACGATAAGTCCCTCCTCGATAACAAAATCGACAGATCGATCGGCGTCGGTTCGGTGGAGGTCGACGGCGATGCTCTGGGCAAGTGCGCTGAGATCAACCGTTTCCGAGTGAAATTCGCTCCGTGATACCCGCGAAAGGCGGAGCAGTCCATCAATCAGATCGCCCATCCGGCGACTAGCCGATCGAATCCGCTGTAACCAATCCTGACCCTCTGAACTAAGTTCATCGAAGCAATCTTCAAGCAAGGCCTGGCTGAAGCCGTCAATTGTGCGCAGCGGAGCGCGAAGATCGTGGGAAACGGAGTAGCTGAATGATTCGAGGTCGCCCAGGGCTCGCTCGAGCTCGGACGTCCGTTCGACCACCCTGAGCTCGAGCTCGGCATTCAAGCGCCGTCTCTCCTCTTCCTGGGCAGCAAGGGCCTCGACCCGGGCGAGCGCACCCGCGGTTTCAGCTATGAGCGTTCGGTTCTCGAGTATCACCGCTGCTCGATCGGCAAGAATTTGGAGTAACTCGAGGTCTTCGTCGGCGAATATGGGAGCTCGGGACGCTGTGACGAGGAGCACTCCGATCGACTTCTTGTCAATGGTAATCGGCGCAGCCAACGCGGCACGGCGATCTTCGGACTCGAATTGGCGCCTGGTCTTTGACTCAAGGTCGGTGCTGGTGAATGGCTTCTGAGTTGTGAAGGCACGCCGGACGGCGACCCCTTCAATACTTGATGGGTCAGACGGAGCGCCCGATGCCATTTGAAACGCCCTCGCTTTTGGATCCCAGATCGTTATCAGCGCATGTGATGCGCCGACCGCGTCGGCCGTGGCGCGTTCAAGCTCGTTAATCACGTCGACGTCATTCGGAGTTCGGATCAAGCTCGAGGATCCATGCATCGCGGCACGAAGCTCCGGCGCCTGCCACGCCTGGCGAAGCCAGCTTGGCAAAGCAAAGCCAGCGTAATAGGCGAGGGCCGAAGCGACGGCGCAAATCGCACTTACGGATTCCCAAAATGGTGCGATCGCTGGGAGAGCTGCCTGCATCCCGGCGGCGAGTATGTCCAGGCCGACAAACAACGAACCGATGGCGACGGCCTGCATCCGGCGCCGAGTCACCCCACGAGAACGCCCGGCCGCTACCACAAACGCGGAAGAGCCGTAGATTTCGAGGGCGACGAAATAAATGACAAGAGGGCCGACCAGCGATAAGGGGTATGGCATCGAGATCACAACCAGCCCGACGATCGAGATGGCCAGACCGATCTCGGCGAGCCGCATCACCGTTGTGGGCACGCCGGCGAAGTCGTCAACTAACCGGAGGAGAAGATAAGGCAGCGCCATTAACAAGATGCTGCTAGCCACGCCAACGATGGGACGAACGGTATCAGGAAAGGCCGGGGTGACCAGACTGACGGCAATAAGCAGTGCCGACGCCCCAAATAGCAGGGTGACGTCCAGGTCGGCGCGACGATGCCGTCGAATGAAGTGCGCGGCGACCACAAGAAAGATGACGATATAGAGACCGTCTGTCAGGTATTGGAGGAGAGTTACCGCGCTTAGGTTCGCCAAGCAACACACCTTCTAGCACGTCAACGCGCCCGCGTGTATTTCCTCTTCCTAGTCGATCGGGCGACGACCTGGAGTCGCCGTTCGGGAGCCTGTGACGTCATGCTGCACGAGCGCGAGCGCGGCGACAACGGCGTGGATCGCCGCATCGTCGCCGACGACCAAGTTGCTCGCTTGTTGTACGGATACCCCCACGGGTATCAATAATATCGCGTCGCCGTGATGACCGCCAATCGAGTATGACAACCCATTTAAGTCAACGAAGTGGAACAAAAAGGGCGGGCATTCCACGCGCCTAATCCGTCGCGTGGAATGCCCGCCCTGAGCTAAACGTTGGGGTACCCCCAGCCGGATTCGAACCGGCGATCTCCACCTTGAAAGGGTGATGTCCTAGGCCGCTAGACGATGGGGGCAGAAAAATGACGTTACTGAATTATAGCGTTCTTGGTGGATCGCTGCAACCGACCAAGCCGCAAAACTAACTGTCGAGTCGCGACAATACGATTGAGGTTGTCATGAAGCAATGAGGATTATTGACGAAAGACACATTGCCGAAGGATGGCAAGAAGTCGGTATATGGAGTGGAGATGTCTTTTAGGTCACAAAAGAGAAGGGAGCATCCTGGCAGTGACGCATTGTTCCAGTCGGTTGCCCGGCCAGTAT
>CAZBQK010000040.1:0-22831 GCA_964493975.1 uncultured Dehalococcoidales bacterium
ACCTCGCCCCTCCTGTCATTCCGAGGGGCGCCCGCCGTGTAATCCCGATGACGTCGGGACCGCCGCCGGCCGGGATTCCTCGGCGTGCGCGCCTCGGAATGACAGATTCTCCCGCTGTATAGCGAACCTACTCGGCATCGGGAAACTTTCTGCCTGTGAGCCGTTCACGGGAGAGAGCGGGAGCTAGAACGTGGGGCGCGACGCGCCCACGACGCCACGCGACGCCAACGGCGCCGCCTCGGTCCTCCCTCTCCTTGTCAAAGGGGAGGGCGAGGGAGGGGTTCCCGGCCTCCCCTTCGTTTCTCGCTTGTGGCATTGTCCGCGCGAGTGTTAATCTCTTGGCATGATGCGACCCGTGCTCGGAATTCTCGCGGACGATCTCACCGGTGCCACCGATACCGGTCTTCAGTTTGCCAAGTGCGGCCGTCGAACCTGTGTATCGCTGACCTGGCCGGTCAGTCCCTCGTGCGACGTCCTGGTCGTCGACCTTGATTCGCGGAGTCGGTCCGCGGTCGAGGCTCGCGACCGGGCGATCTCGGCGACTCGGTCGCTTCTGACGGGTGGGACCAACCGGCTTTATAAAAAGATCGATTCGACCGGCCGCGGCAACCTTGGCGCCGAGATCGATGGAACGATGCTGGAATATCCCTGTACCGGCGCCCTGATCTGTCCCGCCTTCCCCCAGCTTGGCCGGACCGTGCGCGATGGTCGGATCTACGTGCAGGGCGTTCCATTGGACCAGACCGAGTTCGCGCGCGATCCCCTGTGGCCGGCGACGACCGCATCGTTGGCCACGATCATTGGTTGGCAATCGAAGTGGCCCACCGAATCGATTGGCCTCGGAGATATTCGTCGCGGGCCAGTCGCCGTCCGGGCAGCTCTGCGTGAGATCTTCCGCCGGGGAACGCGGATTGTCCTCGCCGACGCCGAAACGGTCGCCGACCTCCGGTGCCTGGCCGAAACATTACGACAAATCGACTCGCGCATCCTTCCGGTCGGCTCGGCCGGGCTGGCCGAGTGGCTCGCGGGATCGCTCGATCGCCCGGCCCGGCCTCCACGACCACTGTCCCTTGTGACTGGACCGGTCCTGGTCGTCGCCGGAACAATGAACCAGGTTGGCCTCGGTCAGCTAGCACGCCTGACCGAGCTGGGGGCGGCGCTCGTGGCACTCGACCTGGAACGCGCTCTTGACGATCCGCTCGGCGCCGGCGATGGCGCCGCGCCCGACGTTATTCGCCACCTCTGGACGGCCGGCAGTGTCGTCGTGTCGCTGGTCGACCCCCACGGCACTGTCCCGGATCTGCGGACGGCAATGACTTCGAGAAACCTGACCCCAGCTCTGGTGACCGATCGATTGATGCAGGCGCTCGCGCGCGCGGCCGAACGGGCGATGGACGCCGTTGCGCCCGCGGCGTTGGTTCTGACCGGTGGCGACACCGCCCGCGCCGTGTGCGCCGCGATTGGGATGCATGCCCTGGAGATATCCCGCGAGGTTGCGCCGGGGATCCCGGTCAGTCTCCTGCATGGCGGCCGCTGGGATGGTTTGCCAGTTGTGACAAAAGCCGGTGGCTTCGGCGACCACGAGTCGCTCGTCGGGGTGATTCGGCTGTTGGAGGCAATGAGGACGTGAACGCTGACGAACGACCAATCGTCGGACTTACGATGGGCGATCCGGCCGGCATCGGTCCGGAGATCACGGTCAAGGCGACGAACGATCCCGAGCTGTATCGGGATTGTCGTCCCCTGGTGATTGGCGACGTCGAGGTGATTCGCCGAACCGCGGCGTCGCTTGGCTTCGACCTGACGATTCATTCGACGAGCGAACCATCGGCGGGGGTGTATCAGTACGGAACGATCGACGTTCTTCAGGCAGTCACCGGCGATCTGAGCGGGATCGATTTGGGCGTGGTTCAGCCGGAAGCGGGCAAGGCAGCAGGCGAGTGCGTCATCCGAGCCACCGAGCTAGCGTTGGCGGGTTCGATCGACGCCATCGCGACCGCGCCGCTGAACAAAGACGCGTTGAATCAGGCCGGCTACCACTACCCTGGCCACACGGAAATGCTCGCCGACTTAACTGGAGCAAAGGATTACTCGCTAACCCTCATCGCGGGAAAGCTTCGAGTCATCCACGTCACAACCCACGTCTCGATGCGCCGGGCGCTCGATCTGGTCGATCGCGCCCGGGTTGCCCGCATCGTGCGATTGGCCGACCGCTTCTGTCGCACTCTCGGCGTCGAATCGCCCCGAGTTGCCGTGGCCGGATTCAACTGTCACGCCGGCGAAAACGGCCTGTTTGGGACGGAGGAGATCGACCATATCAAACCCGCGATCGACGAGGCGCGCGCCGACGGCGTCGACGCGAGCGGTCCGTGGCCCGGCGACACGATCTTTTATCGGGCGAGCAAAGGCGAGTTCGACATTGTCGTGGCGATGTACCACGATCAGGGGCACATTCCGGTGAAGATGCTCGGCTTCGAAGCCGGGGTCAACACCACGGCCGGCCTCCCGATTATCCGTACCTCGGTCGACCACGGAACCGCCTTCGACATTGCCGGCCGCGGAATCGCTGGCCACGGAAGTATGATCGAAGCGGTGAAGCTGGCGGCGCGTTTGGCCCGGGAGAGGCGGCCGGTCGGGGTATAGCCGCTGACTGGCAGGTCTTCACCTTAAAATGTGACCTATTGTGTTTCCTCGACGCGGCGGCTATCATCCCGACCAGGCAAGCATTCGCGTGGGGGAAGAAGTGGATCAAGGGCAACACCCGGCCGTCGTCATCCGCCCGATGGGCGTCGGCGAGGTAGTGGATTCCGGAATTCGGCTGGCTCGGGGAAACTATCGGCTGCTCGCCGTCACCACGGCGTGGGCCGTCGCGCCGGCCTTCGTCATTGGAGCGATTCTCGACCTCACCCTTAACCTCCCAAGTGTCGGGACGTTCGCTCTCACGATCGGCTCGTGGCTGGCGGGAATCGCGGCCGTCCTCGCCTGCGCCCACCTGATCGCTCCGAGTGGTGAGGTGGACGAGTTTCAGCCCGGTCCGCTGTATCGTCTCGCCCGCGGTCGCCTCTGGCGGTCCTTTCTCTGGAGCATTCTGGTCATCATCCTTGCAATTCCACTTTTGATTCTCTTTCCGCTCGGGATCTTCCTCGGCGTTCGCTGGACCCAGTCGTGGACGGCTCTGATCGTCGAAGGCCAGGGTCCGATCCAAAGTCTGCGCACGAGCTGGCATCTCACTCGACGGGCGTGGTGGCATACCTTTGGAGTTCTTCTCGTCTTTGGGTTGATCTACATCCTGGTGCTATTTGTGGTCAGCGCGCTTTTTGGGGCAGTTGGCGGACTGGTTGTTCTCGCCGGTTCGGCGGCAGTTGGCAGGGTGTTTGTTTCTCTCGGTTCGGCGGTCACCAGCATTTTCGTCGAGCCGTTCGTCGTCGCAACCCAGGTCGTTCTCTATTACGAGCTTCGAGCGCGTCAGGAAGGCTTCGACCTCGGGAGTCGCGCGCGCCAGCAGTGGCAAAATCCTGGATCCTGAAAGTCCCCGCGGTCGCGCAACACCCGGGCTGCTCAGCGTTTGTCGTATGTTGTCGGCAAGCGCTGGATTCAGCGAGGCAGCGCGGTTCGCGGTCGCGTGTGCGCTCTGTTCCGTGCTTGTCGGCGCGTTCGGATGCGATCTTGCGTCCGCGGACGGAGGTCAGACGACGCTCGTCCGGGTTGCCGACCTCGTCGGGCAAGCATCCCGCGTCTCCGGCACTGAACGATCCGCGCTGGTGGACGAGGCGCTCGCCAACCTTCGGGCCGACCCGAGCGTCGGCGATTCGGATTGGCTGCGCGAGCCGCTCGCATCGACGCCGCCGGATCTGGCCGTCGCCAGGGAGCGCCTCGCGGCGGCGATCGATGGTTTGCGCGATCCAATCCAAACTAGCCCGCCGGCGAACGCCCAGCTAATCCTGGCCCGGGTCCTGGACGATTCGCGATTTCATCCCCGCGCGCTGCTCGACTGGTTGCCGACCTTCCTCGTGCCGGTCGCGCTTCTCGTCGGGGTCGTCGCCCAATTCGTCTGGAGCATCATCCGATGGCCGTTCGATCGCGCCTTCGATCTGTTAATCCTCATCCTGAACAGTCGGTTCTTTGGTCCATTCATCGTATTGGCCGCGCTCGGAGTCGCGGCCGGTGTGTTTGCGCTGTATCGCGTTGGCTTGCGTTCAATTCTCGTCACCCAGGCCGAAGCGACCGCAACGGCAAATGACGTCCCGCTCACCGCGTCCGAGGCGCTGGCGGAAGCGCAACGCCTGGAGTCACTCGCGAAATACCGCGAGGCGTGTCACTTCGTCCTCATTGCGACGTTGCTCTGGATCGAAGAAAAAGGGCTGGCTCGCTTCAACCGAAGCGCGACCAATCGAGAGCACCTGACCCAGCTCGCGGAGGTCGCCGGTCTGGCCAACGGGCAAGTTGTCGGGGCACTGCGACCAGTCATCAATCGCTTCGATCGAGTCTGGTACGGTCAACCCATCGTTTCGGACGTCGATTACCAGGAGCTGGTCGCGCTGGCCGGTCGCGTCCGAGACGTGTTGTCGTGAGAATCTTGATCCAACGGCATCTTGGTGTCATCGTTCTGGTCGTCTTGCTCGTCGCCGGGGCGATCATCGCCCAGATCGCCGGCGACCGAGCGGTCCAGGGTCGAGGAGGCCCGGCGCTGTCGAGCACCGATGCCGGACCGACTGGGGCGCTCGCTTTAGCCTTATGGCTCGAGCAGCTCGGTTTCCGCGTCGACCGACCCGCCAGCGGCGGACCGTCCCCAAGCGACTCGGTTCGTTACTTTTTTGTCTTGCATCCCACCCAGCGGGTTTCCCAGGACGACGCCCGGTCCGTCGTCGAATGGGTCCGGCGGGGGGGAACGCTGGTCTACGTTCCAAGCCTATTCACGGAAAGCGCGCTGACGCCGTTCGAAGCCGGTGACGGACTCGATCGCCAGCTGGACCTTGCACCTGGTGTCGGTATGGTCGGCCCGGACCGACGCATCCTCTCCCCCATCCTGCCCTTCTTCAACGCGCCGCCGGCCGGGCAATTTTCCGTGGGAGCTGGCAATGTGCTTCATCCAAGTAACCCGGCGTGGATCTCGCTGGTC
Source organism: uncultured Dehalococcoidales bacterium (assembly GCA_964493975.1). GTDB lineage: Bacteria > Chloroflexota > UBA6077 > FW602-bin22 > CADDYW01 > CAZBQK01. The sequence continues at coordinate 5,120 of CAZBQK010000040.1, forward strand.
GAGGTCGATACCGGTGGTCGGCGGCAGGTGTTGGTGGCGCGGCGCCGTTTCGGCGCGGGGCAGGCGCTCGCCATCGGCAGCGATGACTTCCTTTCGAACGGGCACCTTGGTGATGCGGATAACAGCGCGGTCATCTTGAATCTGCTCGCCCGGGGGTCGGCAAACCGCGTTGCCATGTTCGACGAGTTCCACCACGGCGTGCAGACCCAGCCGGATCTGATCGCGGTCGCGCGCGCGTCGCCGTGGGGCTGGGCAATCGTCTATCTCACCGCCGTGTGTTTCGTTTTCGCTCTGTGGAGCGGACGACGGTTCGGCCCACCAATCACTCGGGAAGAGATTCGCGGTCGTTCGACCGGCGACTACGTCACGGCCTTCGCGGGACTGCTACAGCGCAACGTCGCCAAAGGCAGCGCCAGCGCCTGGACCCAGGCGCAATACAGTCGTCTGGTTCGGCGGGAGCTGGTTCGGTCGCAGGGCGTTCGATCCGACCTGCCAGCGCCGGATCTGGCCCGGATCCTGGCCGAACGTCACCCCATCGATCCCGCCGCGTTGAGCGAGCACCTGGCGTCGCTCGCCGGTCCCCCATTGAGCGACCGGGCGCTGCTCGACACGATTCGCTCGCTCGAACCAATTCTTCGCGCTCTCGAACCGAACGACCGGGATGCGGGACGGCGATAAGCGCCGTTCGGCGATCTCCACTGGCTGGAGTCTTGATGAACGTACACGACCTTTGGACCTGTCTTCGAACCGAGGCGTCGACCGTTCTCGTCGGCCTCGAGGGGCCGTTTCAACACCTCACGATTGCGCTTCTCAGCGGAGGACACGTTCTGCTCGAGGGGGTTCCAGGAACCGGCAAGACACTTCTGGCGAAAGTGCTGGCGCGGCTTGTGACGAGCGATTATCGCCGAATTCAGTTCACGCCCGACCTCATGCCGTCGGACATCGTCGGAACGAACGTGTTCGATCTAGCGACGAGTCGGTTCAACGTCCACCAGGGACCCCTATTTGGGCAGGTCGTCCTCGCCGATGAAATCAATCGCGCTCCGGCGAAGACCCAGGCGGCGCTGCTCGAGGCGATGGAGGAAAGACAGGCGACGATCGACGGCGTCAGCTACCCCCTGCCATCGCCGTTCATCGTCGTCGCGACTCAAAACCCGGTCGAGTACGAAGGCACCTATCCGTTGCCCGAGGCTCAGCTCGACCGCTTTCAGTTCAAAGTGGTCGTCGACTACCGCTCCGCCGAGGAGGAGCAGGAGGTTCTGCGACGACATCAGCAGGGATTGTCGCCTCAGACTCTCGCGGATCGGCTGGCACCGGTCGTCACTCCGGTCGACATTTCCAATGCCCAACGACAAGTGGAGGCGGTTCGGGTCGACGACGGAATCCTCGCGTACCTGACCTCAATTGCCCGGGCGTCACGGCGGTCGCCCGATCTTGCTCTTGGCGCGAGTCCGCGAGCCTCGATCGCCATACTGCGCGGCGCGCGGGTGCGGGCGCTCATGGAAGGTCGCGACTTCGTCATCCCAGACGACGTCAAGTCACTGGTCGCGCCAGCCTACCGCCATCGGGTGTCCCTCCGTCCCGAGGCGGAGATTCAGGGCGTAACTCCCGACGACGCGGTCGCGCGGGTGCTTGCCAAGGTCGAGGTGCCTCGGTGAGCCGATGACCAGCCTTCGCGACTTCCCAGCGCCAGGCCCTCGGCTGTTCGCCGTCGCTCTGGCGCTAACGGTTCCGTTGCTACTCGGGACAGTCGCGCCCTTTTTTCTCGGCGTGGCCACCACCGGCGCCATAGCTCTGCTCGTGACTATCCTCGCGGATTGGTCGTCGTCGACTCAACCGGATCGACTCGACGTGACTCGGCAACACGCTCCCCGGTTGTACCTTGGAGCAGACAATTCGATCGAGCTCATCGTCGAGAATCGGGATCGCCGGGCGGTGCGGATTCGCCTGCGTGACACACCGCCGTCGTCTTTCCGGTCCAGCGCGATCTTCGTCGGAGGAGTGGTTGACGCCGCGACCACCGGCCGGTTTTCCTACGTCACCCGGCCCGCGACGCGGGGCGAGTTTGGCTTTGGCGACGTAACCCTTCGGTGGCGGACGCCACTGGGATTACTCTGGCGGCAGCGAACGTTTCGCCTGGCCGAGCCGGTGTCGGTCTACCCCAACCTGCTCGACGTTCACAAGTACGACGTGCTCGCTCGCCGCGGAATGCTCCTGGAATTTGGCGCCCGGCACGCTCGGATTTACGGTCAGGGCACCGAGTTCGAGAGTCTGCGCGAGTATCAGCCGGATGACGACTATCGTCGGATCAACTGGAATGCAACCGCGCGGCGACACCAGCCAATCAGCACGCTTCACGAGACCGATCGCAGCCAAAGAATTATCGTCGTGCTCGATCTTGGCCGGATGATGCAAACCCGGATTGGCGAGCTCAGCCGACTCGATCTCGCGGTCAATGCCGCGCTCTTACTGGCCTACGTCGCCCTGGTCCGGGGCGATCGCGTTGGACTGCTCGGATTCGCCGACTCGATCCAGGTGTATCTGCCTGCCCGAAGAGGCCGCGGCCATTTCTACAGCATCGTGGAGCAGTTGTACGCGATTCGCGCCCAGTCGGTCGAATCCAACTACGCCGCCGCCTTTGCCCGCTTGCGCAACGATCTACATGGCCGAGCGATGGTCGCCCTGTTCACCGACCTGAGCGACCGGGAAACGGCGCGGATCGTCGCGCGCCAGCTGGTGCCGCTCGCCCGCCACCACTTGCCGCTCTGTGTGACTTTACGAGATCCAGCGCTGGACGCCCGATCCCGGCAGATTCCCGACAGTAACCGTCAGGTCTACGAAAAAGTCGTCGCCTCGCTCCTGGTCGACGAACGCCTGACCGTGCTCGACGAATTGCGTCGGGCCGGGGTTGAGACCGTCGACGCCGCCGCCGATCGCCTCACCCCGGCGACAATCAACCGGTACCTGCAGATTAAAGCACGGGCTCGGCTGTAGAATGCCGTCCGACGAGCAAGAGGTAGGAATACAGTCCGACCGCGGTGGCGAGACCAATCGCGACTTTCAGAGGCCAGGCAAACGCGGCGGGAGAGACGAAGCCCTCGAGAAGACCGGCGATGACGAGAAACGGTAGAAGCCCAAGCAGGAGGCGGACCGAGCGTCCGGCGGACTCGGCGAGGGACTGGCCGCGCGGGCGGAGGCCCGGCCAGATCACGGCGTGCCCGATCATCAAGCCGCAAGCCCCGGACGCGACGACAACGCTCAGCTCGAGAAAGCCGTGAGGACTAATAAACCCAAGCAGCTGATCGCTCAAATGGTATGCGATCAACGCGCCGCAAATCGCGCCGATGCTGATCCCATTGCTCACGAGAACGACGACGGTGCCAAGCCCGGCGAAGATACCGCCGCCGAGCGACAGAACCGAGATCTTGATGTTGTTCGTCATGACGAATGACGCGAGGACTGGCCGCTCGTCGGTCGGAGAAGCAAACCAGGTTTGGCCGTTCTTGATCTCTCCAAGCACGCCGGATGGTAACATAAGCGCGGCCGTGTCGGGCGACAGGACGATCGCCACCATGGCGACGAGCCACGGGACGAACAGCAGTCCCGCCGCGACGGCTAAGAACGGCCAGGCCAGGCGGAACTCCCGAGGAAGATCGCGGGCGTAGAACCTCCGGAGCTGGCTAAACGGCGACGGCGCTTCGCGATAGATGTAGCCGTAGGCTCGGGCGACGATCTCGTTGAGCACGAGCGTCACTCGATCGTCCGGGAACTCCCGTCGAGCGAGGGCGAGATCGGTCGTGGTCAGCCGGTACAGCCGTAGCAGCTCGTCGAGCTCGTCCACCGCCAGGGGTTCTCGGCGGCGTGATTGACCGCCCGTCGCTCGCTCGAGCAGACTGGCTAGCCGCTCCCACCGCTCGCGGCGCGGGCTGGCGAAGCGATCGACTGGCGAGGTCGCCAGGTGAGTGGTCATGAGTGACGATTATACCCTCCTAACCCCGGAGAACGTCGATCTCCGATTCGATATCGCCGGCCTGGGGTCGCGCGTCGCGGCAGCGCTCATCGACTACACGTTGCTGGGAGTCGGGTATCTCGTCCTCGCGCTTGGGGGCGTTTTCGCCGTCTCGTTCGACCCGGGTGGGGCACTCACGTCGCCCCTTCGGACCATCGCTTTCGCGTTGGCGATCTTGCTGACTTTTCTCGGTTGGTGGGGCTACTTCATCCTGACCGAGATGGTTTGGAACGGTCAGAGCCTCGGCAAGCGCCAGCTTGGTTTGCGGGTCGTTCGATCCGGTGGCCAGCCGATCAACCTCACCGCGTCGCTCGTTCGGAATTTGCTCCGAATCGTCGACCTGATCGGATTTATCGGCGTCCTCGTCATGATCGTCGATCGACGGTCCCGTCGACTGGGGGACCTTGCCGCCGGTACTCTGGTCATCCGGGAACCCCACGGCGGCCTACCAAAGGACCTCTCGCGCGCCTTTCGCGCGATCGATATTCCAATCGTTTCCGCCGACGCGATCGATTCGTTTGGGAACCCGGACCGCCTGACGAAGGCTCACTACGCGCTACTACGCGATTTTTTTGCGCGACGCTCCGGATTGACGCCGGAGCGCGCCGCTCGACTGGCCGCGGACCTCGCCACTCAATTAGCCATTTCGCTCGGCGACGACCCAGCCGTGGTCGGCGAGCCGGAGACATTCCTCGCCACCGCCGCGCGAGCCTTCGAGGCGCGTCAGCGGTACAGTGAGTGATGGTAGGCGTAAAGCGCGGGCGTTTGACGCCGGACTACTGCTGCAACCCCTCCGCCAACGCCACGAACGTTCGCATCGGGATGGCCGTCGGCCCCTTCGCCAGATAGGGTCGATCGCTTTCAGTCCAGGCGGTGCCGGCGATATCCAGGTGGGCCCAGGCCACGCCTTCGTCGACGAACTGACGGATGAACATCGCCCCGGTGATCGTGCCGGCCGACCGCCCTCCCACGTTGGCGACGTCGGCGACCTGACTCTTGAGCTGTTCCAGGTATTCGTCGTACAAGGGGAGCTGCCAGGCCCGCTCGCCGGCCGTTTCGGAGGTTCGCTTCACCTCGTCGACCCATTCCTGCGGCGTCCCGAGAAGACCGGCGGCTTGATTGCCGAGCGCGACCACCACCGCACCGGTCAGCGTCGCGGCGTCGACCAGGCGCTTCGCGCCAATGCTCTGGGCGTAGCCGATGGCGTCGGCAAGGATGATTCGGCCCTCGGCGTCGGTGTTGAGCACCTCGATCGTCTTGCCGTTCATCGCCTTCAGCACGTCGCCCGGCCGCATCGCGTGCCCCGAAGGCATGTTTTCGACGGACGGGACGACGCCGAGAACGTTGACGCGGAGGTGAAGCCGAGCGATGGCGCTCATCGCGCCGATTGTTGCCGCCCCTCCAGCCATGTCCTCTTTCATAAGGTGCATATCCGCGGCGGGCTTGATCGAGATCCCTCCCGTGTCGAAGGTGACTCCTTTGCCCACGAGCGTCAGGTCGAGCTCATCCCCACCCCGTCCTCGATACGTCATCACGATGAGCGCGGGTGGCTGGTGGCTCCCTTCGGCGACTGCCAGCAGGGCCCTCATTCCAACCGACGCCATTCGAGCCTGATCGAGGACGTCGACCTCGAAGCCGTCGGCGGACCCCGCGCGAACCGCCTCTGCCGCCAGTCGCTCGGGCGTGAGAAGGTTGGCCGGCGCGTTCGCGAGATGACGGGCGAAGTTTGCCGCTTCGCCAAGAATGCGTCCCCGTTCGGCCCGAGCTTCGGCCTCCGCCTTTTTTGCTGGATCGGGTTCGACGACCGCCAACGAGGAGATCGCGGGCGGTTTGTCGTCCGGTTTCGTTTTATATTCGCCGGGGTCGAACGACCCGACAAGCGCCCCGTTCACGGCGGCTTCGGCGAACGACCGGCTTCCATCCTGGGCGGTCAACCAGAATGCCAACGACGCCACGGGTCGGCGACCAAGCCCACGCATCACCGCCCCGGCGACGTTTCGGGCTCGGTTTTCGTCGAAATCAGCTGCCTTTCCAGCGCCCACGAGAACCAATCGCGGCGCCGCGATGGCCCCGGCGGTTGGAATGACCGTCATCGAATACAGTTTGCCAGTGACCTCGCCAAGATTGATCGCGGTGGCGATTGCGCCGTGAAGTTGTCGATCGAGCGCGGCGAGTCGACCGCTGTCGGTCTTGTCGCCCTCGAAAACGTTGACCGCCAGGGCATCGGCGGCAACCGAGGCCGGGTCCTGGCTAACGACTTGAACGTCCATGTAAAGACTCCTACGCTAATCGACTCGCAGCTCTTGCCGACCCGGCAGCACGTCCACCCCCGACCGCTCCAGACGAAGCTGTCGATACGACTTGTGAAGTCCGGCGGTGAGGTCGAGGTTGAGTTGGGCGCTGACGTCGCGGACCATGTCCGGAGGTCCTTCGATCTCGACAAACGTCCCAAAATCCAGAGTGTCGACCATGACCTGAACCCCGGCCAGCTGCCACGTCTCCCGATGCTTCGTGAGCTGCTCCTCCTGTTCGTACCCGAGTCTCGCAAGTAGCTCGATCGTCAGGTCGAAGTCCGACACCTCGATTTCGATCTCGGGTCGCGCCGTCACGTGCCGGTCGATCCGGGTCCGCCCCTTCCAGGTTAGCCGACTTCGACCGTCATTGCGAAGTCGTAGCGATTCGCTTCGTTTGGAGAGTTTGCCTCGCCGTTTGAAGTACCGATTATCCTCGTCGACGACGTTGAGGAAGGTGGCCCCAAGCTCCGACAAGCGGCGCCGAATGACGTCGACGTCCGGAACCTCGATCTTGATCTCGGTTTCCAGAGGCGCTGTTCCATTTCGTCTTGTCACCCAGCAGGTCTCCCGAGAGAAGTATGGTTATGCCTGGCTGCTCGGTAGGGGCGCACGGCCGTGCGCCCCTACATTCGACGGTCGCTAACTTCACGAATTGGCGAACTGCTTTAATGGCAAGTCGACCGGGATACCACCGAGCTCGCTCGAGGTGCGGATTGCTTCGACAATCTCCAGGGCGCGTCGACCCTCCGCGCCGTCGACGCTCGGGGAACGGCCGTGTCGGATCGCATCGTAGAAGTCGACGAATTGGGCGACGTGGCCGACGAGCGAGACTTTTGCCGGATCGCTGGACGATTCATTTCGCTGGGCTGACGCCTCGCCTCGCTCGGAAGGACCTCCGAGAGGATGCCATTCGACCACTCCTCGCCCCTGATGCAGAATCATCGCGCCACGGTCGCCGTGAAGCTCGATCCGCTCGGTAAATCCAGGGTAGGTTGCCGTGCTCGCCTCGATCACGCCAAAAGCACCCGACGTAAACTCCACCGTCGCGACGGCGACATCTTCCATCTCGATGGCATGCACGGCGGTTGCCACCCGGCCGGTGACTCGTTTGACCGGACCGGCCAGCCATTGGAGGAGATCGATGCTGTGAATCGCCTGGTTGATCAGAACGGCGCCACCCTCTTGCTCGCGCCGACCGCGCCAGGAGCTCGCCGTGTAATATTCGGGGCTCCGCCACCATTTCGCATAGCAATCGGCAAGGAAAACTCGCCCGAGCCGGCCCGTCCGAAGCTCGTCCTTGATCTGCCGGGGGAGGGGCATGAACCGCATCTGAAACATCGCGCCAAGGGTGACCCCGCCCTCGCGACAAGCGGCGATGATTCGGTCCGCCTCGGCAACATTGCGCGCCATCGGCTTCTCGATCAATACGTGGATCCCCGCCCTTGCTGCCTGGGCGGCATACGTCGACCTCGCGAAGGGCGGCGTGCACAGGTGGACGGCGTCGATACGCGATCGATCGAGGAGCTCCTCCGCGCTACCGTACGACGCGGGAATGGCGTGCTCGGCGGCGAACGCCGCCGCCTTTTCAAGGGACGTTCCCGCGACCGCGCCGACGATGACTCCCGGAACACTCTGGAGGGCTTGAACGTGCATCGTCGCGCTGAGGCCGGTTCCCAGGATGCCCGCCACGAGCCGGTCCCGCGTCGGAGGTGAGCTGCTAGGTTTCACAATCGCCGTCCAATCGCAATGAGTCGCTCGCTCTCTTCGTCAAGTGGTTCAAGATCGTAGCTGCCGTAGGTTGATTCGAGGTTCAGTCCCGCTCGCTCAAATAGAAGGCGGAGCTCGTTTCGATAAAAGTAACGGAGCCCAAACGACGCCATCGTCCGCCGGATCGTGCCGGCCGGATTAACCTCGTCGTAGATACAGCTGACGTCGACGATCTGCTCGACCGGGTCGAGAGCTTGACTGCGCAGCTTCACCGTGGTCCAATCTGGCTCCGGGCCCTCCCGAGTGTAGTCGTGAATGACCACCCCGGTCGTTTCACCAAAGGCCCCGGGCACCGGATTGGTCAGATCGAGCGCGACGAGACCACCCGGACGCAGGTGGTCGCGAATACGCTCGAGTGCTAGCTCGGGTTCACCCGGTTCCAGAAAGTGGCCAAAAGAATTGAGCGCGACGATAGCAAGTGGAAAGCGTCGATCGAGCCGCAGGTCGAGCGCATCACCCTGGATCAGCTCGACCCGACCGTGAAGGCCGGCGTTGGCTATCTTTTGACGTGCAACGTCAAGCATCTTCGGCGAAATATCGATGCCGACCACGTCATATCCAGCCTCGGCAAGGGGGACAAGGACCCGCCCGGTTCCGCATGCGACCTCGAGGATGGGTCCGCCGGTCCGTCGGGCCAGGCTGAGCCAAAATGGTAGATCCCCGTCGCTTTCGGCGGTATCTAGATCGTAGAATCGGGCAAAAATGTCGTAGTCGCTCACAGTCTAGCGAAGTCTACGCCGGTTGGCCTGATTCGACAACTCTCAACCAATCGGCCAGCGGTAGAGACGTTTCCGCGAAACGTCTCTACAAGGAGAATGTGCAGTGTCTCAACCTACCAGCCAAGCCATAGCCCCATTCATTACTGGTTGACTTTCTGGCCGCCAGCATGTTAGAATGCAATCTACGTTATTACACCCGGTGGAGGAAAAAACCCATTAGCAAAGATCTCCGTATCAACGAACGCATCCGGGCGCGCGAAGTGCGCGTCATTGGTGAAGCTGGCGAACAGTTTGGTGTTGTTTCGATTTTTGAAGCACTGCGTATGGCGCAAGAACGCGGCGTCGACCTTGTTGAGGTCGCCCCAACCGCCGTTCCCCCGGTTTGCCGTCTGCTCGACTACGGCAAGTACCGATTCGAGCAAGACAAGAAAGAGCGCGACGCTCGCAAGAATCAGAAGGTAGCTCTCCTTAAAGAAATTCGGATGGGTCCCGCTACCGACGAGCACGACCTCGAGTTCAAGGCGAAGGCCATTCAAAAGTTTATCGAGGAAGGCGACAAGGTGAAGGTCACGGTCCGTTTTCGCGGACGACAGATGGCCCATCCTCAGCTCGGACGGCAAGTGCTCGACAGTATCGCCGGAAAACTCGTGGGAATCGCGTCGGTTGAACGCATGCCCCTGGTTGAAGGTCGAACCATGTCGATGATTATGACTGCCGCGACGGGCAAGGCGGCCGCCGCATCCGCTGTTCCAGCGGGTGCCGGTGCGGGTCCGCTACCCACGCACGGATAAGTCGGGGCTCGCTAGCGAAGCGATCGAACTATAGGTTCGTCGTCTTCTTCCTCTTCTTCGGCGTCAACTGTCAGACGTGATCTCTCGGACACCGGCTGTACCGTTCCGAGGCGATCGCGCGGTTGAGGCATGACGTATACTCCAACCGCTACTTTGGCCATGAGTCCCGGCTGTAGCTCGAGACCAATGCGTCCTTCTCGGGCGAGGTCGCCAAGGGCCCGGGTCGCGTCCGAAGGCAGCCCAACGTAGATTCGACCGAGGGCGGTGACGAACGGGCTGACCTCGTCGCCTTCGTCAAGGTTGAACCGCCGACGAATGTCGGGGATGCTAACGTACGAGCGGCTGCGAATGAACCACAGCAGGCTGCTTTTACTGAGGCGTTTCTTTGGCAAACCCTCTCCTCATCCCCGAGGACGGGACGTGTTGACGAGGGTGACAACGCTCCCATTGAAAAGCCGCCACCGTTGGAGCCGGGATGTCGTATGACTCTGGGTTCGAAGGCGAGATCGACTGTCGTCAGTCTTCGTCGTCGACAGCTAGCGGGAATCGCTCCAGCCACGACCCCGACGCCAGTTCTGCCAGCGCCTCTTCAAGCTATCCCAGAGATCAGCTCCCGGACCTAATCCTTCGACGGACCGCCCACGCCAGGTTCGCGGTCGCTGCGAGCTTCGGTGGCTCATCGAAAGGGCCAGTCCTCCTAAGAGCAGGACCAGTGCGATGAGTGTCACCGTTGCGCCGAGTGTCGGAGCAAACTCTCGGAGGAAATAGCCCACCATGGCCAAAACGAGCCCGAGAGCTAGCAGTCGCGTGGGCGACAAATTGCTAAGATTCCGCTGCCACTCCGAGGCAAGACCAGTCTTCCACCACGGTGGACGTCGTGGTCCGCGCGGCGCTGAGAAAGAAGACTTTCGCAGGATCTCTTCGATTTCCCGCTCGTACTTCTCCGACACGGCGCTTGTTGCCTCCATCGTCGTCTACTGCGTATTCTACCCACGGTCGGTCGAGACCGTCAACCGACGTTATCCGTCGCCCTCATTCGAAGACCTATTCAGAATGAATCTTCGTTTGCGACGATCGAGGCGATTGATTCGCCTGCCTCCAGGCGCGCATCCGCTCGACTGTTTCTCGCGGAACTCCGCTATCTCCAAGGTCCGTTGGATACACGCCGTGACCGTGGAAGTCGCTGCCGCCGGTTGGTATCAAGTCAAATTCCTTTGCCACGCCGACGAGGGAGCCTACTGTCTCGGGCGAGTAATCCGCGTAATAGCACTCAATGCCGACGAGGCCGTACTCACGCAGCTCTGACACAAACCTCGCGAGCTCAAACCTTGAAGCCTCGCCCGGATTGATGTAGGTCGGGTGTGCCAGGACTGGCAGTCCGCCAGCATCGCGAATGACCTGAATTGCCTCGGCTGGCGAAATCTTGAAGCGCTCGACGTACGCCGATCCATTCCGGTGAAGGTACAGGTCGAAGGCATCGCGGATAGTCGCGACGTGTCCAGCGTCCACGAGGGCTTGAGCGACGTGGGGACGCCCCACCGCGCCAGTGCCGGCTATTTCGAGAACGTGCTCGAAGGAAATCGGCATCCCCATCTCGGTCAGTCGGATCGCCATCTGCTCGGCGCGCCACAGTCGGGAATCGCGCAGACGACTTAAGATCTCCTTAAACTGGGCCCGATTGGGATCGACGAAATAGCCCAGCATGTGGACTTCGGTTAGTGGTACGTCGGTGGAGATCTCCACTCCTGGCCACACCTCGAGCGGCGTACCGGCCGCCCGAATCAGCGCTCCACCCACCCCGTCCGTCGAATCGTGATCGGTGACCGCCAGGACCTCGAGTCCCCGTTGCAGCGCAAACTCCACCAGCTCGGATGGCGAAAGATGCCCGTCCGATGCCGTCGTGTGCGCGTGTAAATCAATTTTTCCGTTCAAGAATAGAACCTCACGTTATTGTCAGATCAGCGGGCATACTCCACCACTCGCGTCTCCCGGAGAACCGTCACTTTGATCTGTCCAGGAAACTCAAGGGTCTCCTCGATGCGTTTGACGATGTCGCGCGCGAGCCTCACCGCCGCCAGGTCGTCGACCTCGTCCGGCTTGACGACGATCCGGACCTCACGTCCCGCTTGGATCGCGAAGGAGCGGTCGACGCCAGCAAACGAGTTTGCAACGGTCTCGAGTGCCTCGAGCCGCTTCACGTAGTTCTCAACCGTTTCCCGGCGAGCCCCGGGCCGCGCACCGGAAATCGCATCGGCCGACTGAACGATGATGGCTTCGATCGACTGCGGCTCATCCATTTCGCCGTGGTGATTTCCCACGGCGGCAACGATCTTTGGCGACTTTCCATACCGTTTCACGAGCTCTGCACCCACGAGTGCGTGCGGTCCTTCGACCTCATGGCTCAGGGCCTTCCCGATGTCATGCAACAGTCCGGCCGCGCGCGCGACGTTCACATCCGTGCCAAGCTCGGCCGCGATAGCGGCCGACAGGTGAGCAACTTCAATCGAATGATTCAGAACGTTCTGCCCGTAGCTCGTTCGGAAGCGCAACCGACCGAGGACCTTGATCAATTCTGAGTGAAGGCCGTGGATCCCCGCTTTGATCGCGGCCTGCTCCCCTTCTTCACGAATAATGCCTTCGACTTCCTGTCGAGATTTGATAACGACTTCCTCGATCCGGGCGGGATGAATTCGACCGTCGGCGATCAATTTCGTGAGAGCCAATCGGGCGACCTCACGACGAATGGGATCGAAACCAGAAACGGTCACCGTGTCCGGGGTGTCGTCAATGATCACGTCGACGCCGGTCGCGGCTTCGAGCGCGCGGATGTTGCGGCCTTCGCGGCCGATAATCCGACCCTTCATCTCTTCATTCGGCAAGGTGACAACCGACACGACGACGTCGGACACCTGTTCGGCGGCGCAGCGTTGAATCGCGAGGGTCACAATCGCCCGCGCTTTTCGATCTGCTTCTTCCCGGGTTTGCTGCTCGATCTCACGAACTCGACGGGAGGCATCCGAGCGTACTTCCTCTTCGACCTCGCGCAAAAGGAAATCGCGCGCTTCGTCGACCGTCATGACGGCAACTCGCTCTAGCTCATGAACTCGGTCTTTCTTGAGCTCGTCGAGGTTTTGCCGAATATCTTCGACCTGCTTCTCTTTGTCGACGACCCCCCGCTCTCGACGGTCGAGCGTTTCCAGTCGGCGATCCAACATCTCTTCCTTTTGTTGAAGGCGTCGCTCCTGGCGGTGGAGCTCGGCGCGCCGATCGCGTAGCTCAAGCTCGGCGGCGGTCTTGATCTTTAGTGCTTCGTCTCGGGCCTCTAAAACGAGCTCGCGCTGTCGGCTTTTGGCCTCGTCGAGAAGCCGTTCCGCCGTTTCGCCGGCTACCTTCATCTTTTGACGGGCCTTGCGATCTCGCCAGAGGAATCCGAGAGAGAAGGTGCTGGCGCCCACGAGGACGACGACGAGTGCAATAATAATGTCGGTCAGCATCCTTCCCCTCCTATTACTTATAATGAGTCAAACTACCGACACAGTGCGCCCGCCGACGATCGACGCCGGACACGTCCCTTATAGACAAAATGGGCGCTTGCGCGCCCATCCGTTCGACGCCCGTAAAATAATCTTGATCAGACTACTCATTCGGCCACGCTGGCCGGTGACCCGGTAGTAGTTTGACTGTATCTAACTATTTTACCGGGCTCATATGAGACCGTCAAGGCGGCAAACAACCTTTCTTACGTATCGGTTGTTCGCTCGGACGTTACGTGCCCGTGGATGCCTCCGCGGGACAACTCGCTTTGCGTCTCCCTCGTCGCACGCCCGCGCAGGTCGAGTCGGCATTTCGGTCGACCGACATGCGGCAGGCGGCCGGAAATGGCAATTCTCGCGCCGAGGATACACGGAGTTCGGGTTGGTTGACCCGGCCTGTCGTCGAGGCTTCCAGCCTTACGTTAGGCCGGATGTCGTTCTATCCTTTGCCGGCCGAAGATCGGAAAAACGGTGACAAGTCCGACGACAAGGGGTGGGACAAAAGTCAGCGGCACAAGGAGCATGTGAAACGTCGCCAGATCGAGGCCGGGTTGACCGATCGGCCAGACGTACGCCCACAGCGGCGTCGTCAGTGTCGTGGTGAAGGTCAAGACGACAATTCTTGTCCGGGCTCGCCAATCGCCGGCCAGGACGGCCAACGCGACGAGAAGGGGCAGGTACCAGCCGGCGAAGTGGTTCGCAATTAGGATCGTGGCAAACGAGACTTCGAACAGGGCCCCGGCGAGACAAGCGCGTCCAGCGATCAACCGATAGGCTTCCCAGGTTCCGACGGCGGCGAGGATACCGATCCGCGGATACACCAGCCAATCCAACGACGATGGACGCAGCAGAATCATCAACGCCGAGATGGACGAAAGGTAATTCGTGTCGGCCACGCGCACCCTCTCGATCGTGACTGGTCCGACCCAGTAGGGAGCAAATACCACGATTGCCGAACCACCGAAGGCTAGCAGACTGGCGACGATCGATCCAACACGTCCGCGTCGGTTTGCGCTGGAATCGAGCGCCTGGACCAGTAGGAAGTACGGCAGCGCCTCTAAAGTTAGGTATTTCACCAAGGACGATGCCGCGAGGGCGACGGTCGCGGCGATGGGTCGTCGCTCGGAATAGAGGACAAACGCCACGACAAGCAAACAAATCATCACGGCATCGTTGTGACCGTTCCCAACCAGCTCCAATTGGACCAGTGGATTCCAGCCGAAGGTCATCGCGGCGAGCATCCCCTCGCGACGACCTGATCGTCCACCGTGGTAGGCAAGCAGACCGGTCGTGAGAAGGACCGCGATCGCGGCAAGCGCCTTCAGTAACAGCACCGCGATGACGATGTCCGATCCCGCCACCAGGGCGATGGCGCGGCTGAGGGAGAGCCAGGCCGGTCCGTACGGCGATGGCGAATCGGCCCAACTGCCGGCAAAAGCAACGAATCGGTCGCCGCTTGCCCGTGACGGTGGGTAGGCCATTGGGTTGAGACCGTCGAAACCAAGCACGTGACCTTGAACGGCGTAGTTGTACACGTCCATGGCCGTCACCGGGTAGAGAAAGATCAAGGTCGCGCTGAAAAGCGCCGTCATACCCAGGACCACCGGAAGGCAACGATCGGACGACCAGATTCTGGGTTGTTCCTCAGCCACCTGGAAGACGGCTTGGTAGAGGGCCAACCCGTAGAGGACGAAAAGGCCGACGAGGGACGCCGTCACCAGGAGGGGTAGTCCCGGCAAGCTTTCGGAGAGCTCGTGAAGATCGGTTAGTCGGGTGCCGTTGGCGATCAGCGAGAACGGGCCGACGACCGCCGCGAGGTAGACTGCCTCGATGGCTAGGCCGAGCCCAACCGTCATTCCACCGAGATTGCGGGTTGGCCGTAACAAAGGTGGGCCCGAGATACTCACCAGGTTTCTCAGCGTCGCTCCAGGCCAGACCCGAGTGGCTCGCCAGACGGCGGCGATCCGCCCGAACCGATCGTCTCGGCAAGGCATTCTTCGTACATGACCTCATACCTATCCACAAGAATTGACGGAGCGAGGTACCTCCGAGCCATTTGACGCTGCCGGGCGACGAGCACATGCCGAAGCGCTTCGTCATCGAGAAGGTGAGTGATACTGCGGGCAAGATCCTCGACGTCGCCCGGTCTGGCAAGGATCGCCTCGCGACCGGGTTCGATTAGCTCGCGGATCAACGGGAGATCGCTCGTGACGAGCGGCACTCCCGTGAACAAGGCCTCGAGCAGGACCTGGGGGAAGGCAGCTTGTCGAGACGTCGAACGGTATGGAAGCGCGCAGATTGTCGCGGCACGAAAGGTCTCGCCGATCGCCACGCGCCCCACGATGGAGACGTTGTCACCCATTCCCGTCTCCTGAATAGCCTGCTGAATCTCGTTCATAGGTCCAAAGCCACTCCATGCCAGAAGAAGCCGTGCACCTGGGTGACTCCTTCGGACAATTGGTAGGGCCCGGATGAGCAAATCGACACCCTTGACGTGGTCGAAATGCCCGACGTAAGCAATCGTCGGGCCCGATTGAGCTGTCGAAACACCGGCGGTTTGACCGATCCGTTCCAGATCGACGAGATTTGGGATGACGCGCACCCGTGGCGACTGGGCGCCCAGGAGGCGAATTTCAGCCGCCTGCAGCCGGCTCGCCACGACGTACCGGCTGGCCTGGAAGCGAGACAGGCGAGCCAACGTGAAATAATTGGGAAGATAGCGGGTAAGCTCAGCCAACGACCGGCCCGGTGAGAGCCCAAGTATCACTTCCTCGGACAACGGTAGGTGAGCGTCGAACCCGACGACGATCGGCCGCCGCAAAAGAGTCTGGAGGACGTCGCCGACTAATGCCAAACTCGGCGATGGCAAATTGACCTGAACGATGTCGGACTCAGGCGACAGAACGGCTAACTGACGCACGACCCGGGCGAGGCGAGCCAGCATTCGGACGACCGATACCGCGTCGACGACGCAGGCGCCTCGATCACATTCCGACGTGCCATCCGCACCGGACGTCGTAAGGAGGTTGACCTGATGTCCACGCTGGCGAAGGGCGCGGGCTAAGCTGACGGCTGACGTGACCTGACCACTGACCTGACTCGGGTGAAAACAAACCAGACAGATTCGCACGCGCGATTCCTCGGGCGGCCGAAAGCTTGTTCGTCACGATCGGCGCTTCGCGTTGGGCGAAACGGCGGCGACCGTTTGAGGCACCCTGGGATATTCCCACGATCGCCAACGGCTAGTAGCGACGAGCGCAAGGGCGCCGACACCGACCCAGATCCAATAGCTAAACGTCCGTGACGCCAGCGCGACGACGATTGCCCTTTCTCCGGGCAAGCCATGGACCATAAGAAGCCCGGCTAAAGCCGCCTCGGCAGCGCCAACTCCTCCCGGCGTGAGCGACAACCCTCCGGCCAACCCAGCGGTACCGACAATCAAACAGGCGACGACGAACGATATCGGGAACCCCATCGTCGCCGCGAGCCGCCACAGAACAACACCGTCGCCAAGACGACCCAGGGTGACGCAAAGCGTCGAGGCAAGAAGAACCGGGGGAGACATCACTCTCTGCCCTCCAACCCGGATTTGAGCGATAATCGGTTCGACGTGGTTCCACCCACGAATTCGTCGAAGCAATGATGGACAGCGCGACTGGCAAGCACTGAGACCAACCAACAGGACCGCTAGCCCTAATCCGGTTGCCCAGGTGCCGGGTGACATCCGAACAGTCGGACCGGACGTGCCACTGGTCGAAAGACTCAACGTGCCGACCGCGACGAGAAATACGAGACCGACGATATCCGTCAGGCGCTCGACGACAATGGCCGGCAGCCCCCGACTGAACGCGACTCCGGCGCTTTGGTCGAGAATCCGGAGCTTATAGACTTCTGCCAGTCGACCCGGGGACGCCGAGAGAGCGAAGCCAGTTATTTGCGAAAAGGCACCGGATAGCCACGAGAGACTTGGCTCAATTCGCCGGACGAGGATGGCCCAGCGCAGAACGCGCAGTCCGTAACTCCAGGCGGCGTAGGGGAGGAGGGCGAAGAAAACCTCGGCGCTGAACAAGCGGCGGACCAATTCGGGCGCGGATGCGCGCGCGATGCCCGCGGCTTGAAAGACGACGAGGGCGGCGACGACGACCAGGACCAGCAGGATGACCAATCGCATCCCGATCCGACGACGTTGGGCAGGTGCGGCCACTGTCCCTCCCGCTACGAACAACGCGCTGGGCGTTCTCAGTTACTAGGCAACAGCGGGGCCAGGCCCGAAGGTAGGACGCTTCCGTCAGCAAGTGCCGGAATGGGAATACAGCGAATCGCGCGCCGGCAACGTCGTTACTCTATGTCGGGATAATCCAGGTTTGTTCTATTGAGGTACTTCGAGAGTACTTGGGGCGGAAAGTACTGAGGAGTGTCGAGATTCGGTGGAGGGACGGCCCCTCACCCTAACCCTCTCCCGTGGGGAGAGGGGAAAGAACGGGCGCTAGATCCTACTCGTCGTCGACGGGCCTCCCGTTCAAGTAGGTCGCCACACGATCGAAGTGCTGCCGAGGCGGGGCGTTCCATTCCCCTCTCCCCACGGGAGAGGGTTAGGGT